>CANJOT010000075.1 GCA_947475815.1 Burkholderiales bacterium
AGTAGGAGAAAAATCCGCTGGCAAAACCGCGCAGGCGACGCGTGCGGTCCCCCTCCGGCGCCGGTTCGACCCGGATCACTTCGGCGCCCAGATCGGCAAACAGCAGCCCGGCGGTAGGGCCCATGACGGTATGTGCGAGTTCGAGCACCACCAGACCTTCGAGCGGCAATAGCTGCCTCGTTTCCTGCTTGTCCCCCACGCAGACTCCTGTTGATTATTATTCGATGATGATGATGATGGTAGGGCCACGCCAGACGCAACTAAACAGACGCAACTAAACCGACGCCACTGCACGGACATCACTGGACGGACAAAAACTGCGCGGACGCAAACAACATTTTTACACGTGCAGAACCCAGCGCCTTCCAGCGCGAATGATAATAGCGCATAATTGGATTCAGTTGTGGATTACAAAACAAGGACTCTGGCACCACACTATAAAGCCGAGCCACCCATGAATGAGGAGAGACGATGACCCCGACGCAGCCTGCCCAGAGTGCACCTGCTTTTGCCAGCGCACTGACCGATTTTTCGCGCCGCTATCGCCAAAGCGCACTGCCCGCCGAAGCCCTGCGCCGCTCGCTTGATGCCATCACCGACACCATCGGCTGTAGCGTGCTCGGCGCGCGCCAGGAACTCGAGGCGCCCTTGCGCCGCGTTCTGTTTGGCAACCGGGCCGATGCCAGCCGGCTTGAACAACTGCTCGCCGCCCACACGCTGGCCGATGCCGGCACGGAAACTCAAGGTAGCGCCGCCCTGTATATCGGCACCCTCGCCCACGCGGCCGACTTCGACGACATCAGCCATCCGGCCTACTGCCATGCCACGGCGCTGCTGCTGCCCGGCTTGCTGGTGCGTGCCGCAGTGACTGGCGCCACGGGCCTGGAATTGATGCGGGCCCACGTCTTTGGCATGGAAGTCCTCGGACAACTCGGACGCCGCCTCAATACCGGCCATTATCAGCGTGGCTGGCACACCACCGGCACGTTTGGTGCCGTGGCCGCTACCGCCGCGCTCTGCCACCTTGAAAATTTCAGCGACGAAGATACCCATCAGGCGCTCGGTATTTCAGCCTCGCTGGCCTGCGGCCTGCGCCAGAATTTCGGCACTATGACCAAACCCCTGCATGCCGGGCTGGCAGCGCGCTCGGCGATCCTCGCCACGCGCCTGGCCGCCGAACAATTCAACAGCGCCGGGTCGGAAGCGCTGGATGGCAAATTGGGGTTCATGCAGGTATTTGGTGGCGCCGCCGAAGAGCAGCACCGCAAATCCTGGGGCGAACCCCTGGAGATCCTCACTGAAACCGGCATCGGCCTCAAGGCCTATCCCTGTTGCGCCGCCACCCATCCGGCGATTGATGCAGCAAAAAGCTTGCGCCACATCATTGAACAAAGCGGCACATGGTGTGATGATGAGGTCGAAAGTGTGTATGTGGCCGCTTCACGATATGCCATGGACCCCTTGATTTATGACAACCCGCAGACCTCACTCGAAGCCAAATTCAGCATGCGTTATTGCGTCGCAGCAGCGCTGCACGATGGCCAGGTCAACATGGACAGTTTCCTGACCGACCATGTGCAACGCCCGGCCGTGCGTACGCTGATGCAGCGTATCCGCGTGGCGATCGACGAACGGGTCGCCGAGGATCACGAATTCGCCGCCATCCTCGAATTGCAACTCAAATCGGGGCGGCGCGAAAGCGTGCGTATCGACATCGCCAGCGGCAAGCCAGGCAACTGGCTCGCCGACGAGGTACTCAAGGCAAAATTTTTCGATTGTCTGGGCGTGACGGGCGAAGCCGCTTCCGGCCAGCAGTTGTTCGACCACAGCCGCGCGCTGGCCGGCGCGCAGTCCGTCAGCGACCTGACCGATGCGCTGGCACGGTCGTGTGCGCGGGCAGCGACGGGTGCTTCCTGATTGCATCTTTACTTTGGACGGAGCGATGAACAACAACAAGAGCAATAACGCCGAGCCAGGACGCGGCGACCGCGGCTTCATGATCCAGAACACCTGCGCGAGCATCCGCGAAGACATCCTGATGCACCGCCTGCGACCCGGTGCGAAACTGACGGCCGAACATATCGCGGCCACGCTGAAAGTCTCGCGCACGCCGGTGCGTCAGGCGCTTGAGCGTCTTTGTCAGGAAGGCTATGTCACGCGCATACCGGCGCGCGGCTATTTTGTCGCCGAGATCGACGCGACGGAGGCGCACGACCTCTATGACGTGCGCATCGGCCTCGAGGTGCGCGCCATGGAGACCGCCTTCGAGCGCGGCTTCCAACTGGAAGAAATCGACCAGCTCACGGAAATCAATTCACGCTACCAGCACAGCCTGGACGACCCGTCGGTGCTGCACCGCTCGAAGATCGACCAGGATTTTCACATTACCCTGGCCGGGCTGTCCGGCAACGCCGTGATCGTACGGCTGCTGCAGGATGTCTACGACCGGCTCAATCTGCGCCGGCGCAATGATGGCTACTGGTTCTGGAGTCAGGGCACGGCACGCGGTCCGGGTGGCGCCGCCGAACATCTGGACATGATCGTCGCGCTGCACAACGGCGACCGTATCGGTGCCATCGCGGCACTGCGCGAGCACCTGCAGCACGCGCTGGAAAACTACCGCTTCTTCCTCTCAACCATGGCCGAGCCGGAACCGCCCGACATGAGCGCCGACTGATCCAGCGACCGGGCCGACCACAATTCCCGGATACGCGCCACCAGTGTCAGGGGATCGAAGGGTTTGCTGATGATGCCCAGCGGCGCAACGCTGCGCAGGCGCGCCTGCGCCACACCATCCACCAGCGCCGTGACGAAAATCACCGGAATGTTGGCATGCTCCGGATCCTGACGCAGCCGCTCGATCAGACCCGGACCATCGAGCCCGGCCATCATGACATCGGTGACAACCAGTTGCGGCGCAAAATCGGCCATGCTCGCCAAGGCTTGCTCGGGCGACGCGCAGGCACAGACGGTCAGCGCACCAATCAGCTCCAGCGCGGCCGTCGACACGGCGCGAATGCCAGGGTCGTCCTCCACGAGCAGGACGCGCTTCAAGGGTTCATGGATGTCCGCCATCATGAGGGAACGCCGCGCGTGACCGGCTTGGTTTCAGCCTTGATTTCAGGCTTGATCTCCGGCTCGCCATCCTCGAGCGGCAGCTCGATATAAAAAATCGCTCCGCCACCGGGACGGTCGCTGTAGGCGATGGCGCCACCCATCTGCTCCATGAAGCGTTTGGATATATTCAAGCCCAAACCCGAGCCGCCGGCACGCCGTGCATCGGTAGCGACAAAACGCGCAAACCGGCCGAACAAGTGGTCGCGAAAAATACCAGGCACCCCTGGCCCGCGGTCACTCACGTTGACGCGCACCATGGACCCCTGCTGCTCGAGCGACACCTCGACCTGCGCGCCCTGCGGTGAAAACTTGCAGGCGTTCGAGAGCAGGTTGGTGATGACCTGCAACAGCCGGTCTTCGTCGGCCAGCACGGGAGCGTGCGACAGAGAACGGCTCAGCGGCGCAAAACGCACACCGTAAGTCACCTCAAGAGGCTCGCATTGGCGCATGGCGCGCGCGACCACCTCACCGGCGTCGATCAGCCCGATGGAAAAATCCATGCGATTGGCTTCCATCCGTTCGGTATCAATGATGTCGTTGACCATGCGTCCCAGCCGCTGGCAGTTTTCCTGGGCAATTTCGAGCATGCCGCGTGTTTTATCGGATATTGCCCCGGTCAGCCCGCCACTCACCAATCCAAGCGCGCCCTGCATGGCCGTCAACGGTGTGCGCAATTCGTGGCTCACCGTGGTGACAAATTCGTTCTTGATCCGTTCGAGATTCTTGAACTCGGTGACGTCACTGAAAAAAGTGAAATAGCCGAGCGCCGCCCCATCCTTGTCAAGGTGGGGAATGAAGTGGGCCGACAGGTCTTTGTGCTGGCCATCGATCAGATGAATCAGTTTGAACTCAAAATCAAGCGGCGCGCCGGCCAGCGCCGCCTCGGCCTTGCTTTCGAGCAGATCACGGCTGGCCGGGCCAAACAGGGCCGGCAGGTTCAGGCCGGCCATGCTGTCGCCGGCACGGCCGAGCCAGCGCGCGAAGGTGGCGTTGTGATAGAGCAAGGCATTGTCCACGCCGGCATAGGCAATCATGGCGGGGATGACATCGGCCGCGGCGGTGAATTGCCGCTCGGTCTGCTCGACCACGGCTTCAGCCTGACGCCGCGCCAGCTGATTGCGCTCGATCAGGATGAACATCCACATCTGCACGGCGGCGGCGAAAACGACCGCGAGCAAAACATGCCACTTCGCCTCCTTGACCTGACTGACAAAAATTTCCTGGCCGACCGGCTGACGCGCCAGTTCAACACGGCGGTAGCTCTCCAACAGCCGCTCATACCCATCGCGCGCTGCGCGCAGCGCCGCCGCGGCGGTTGGAGCGCGCACGGGATGATCCGCCAAAACATCCATCTCGGCGACAAAACGCTCGGCCGCCAACTGAATGGCACGCAGCGGTTCGGTGAATTGGGGCCCCAGCTTCTCACCGCGCAAGGGTGCAGTCAGCAGCTTGAGATTCGCGCCGAGCTTCTGCACCTGATATTCGGTGCGATACGCGGCCAGGCCGGTGGCACGATAGTTTTCCAGTGCGCCTGCGGCACGCTGCAGATGGGCATCCGACTCCGCCAGACGCGACAGGGCCATGCCAGCCACCGCCTCGGTGTTGGCCGCCTGCAAGGCCTCCTCGATGTCGTGCTCGACCAGCAGTCCGGCCAGCAGCACTATCAGCATGGCCGGGAACAGCGCGAAAAAAATGCGCGCGCCCATGCCAACGATGTGGCGCGGCAACAAGCGCGTAAAGACACGATGCCGTGCCGGTCGAGGCGCAGTCCGGCGTGCGCGCTCAAACATGCGTAGCGGCCAGTCGCAACCTGCCGACAAGGGTCTGAAGGCGCTCGTTTTCGCTGCGGCTCGGCGCGCTGCCACGAGCGATCAGGGGAATAAGAAAATCTTCAAGTTCGGCGGCGGCCAGACCAACGCCGGCATAACCGAAGGTCGCCGCCGAACCGGCCAGGGTGTGGGCGTGCAGGCGAACTGCCGTCAGCCCCTCCTCGACAGCCATTGTCGCCAAGGACGCGAACGCCGAGTCCATGGCACTCAGGCATTGTTCGATCTGTGCTGCGTACGCGCTGCTCAACTGCGCATACGTTTCGAGAAATTTATGGCTCACCATATTCGGTCGCTCAGGACTGCGGCTAATAAGTGACCGTCAGGGTCCGCGTTGCCGTGCTGGCACAACCACCGACACAGGTGCCAGAGAGATTGGCAGCGATTGTGCCCGTGATGGTCGTGCTTTGCGGCGAACCCGTGCCCATAATGGTGCCGGTGCGACTCAAGACCAGCGAGTAGGGCAGACCATTGATCGTGCCCGAGCTCGCATCCAGCGACAGGGTATAGGTTGTTGCTGTCTGGCAGCGGACTGCAAAGGTCGTGCTGGCCGTCGATGCCGCGGTCTGAAACGAGGTGTAAGTGAAGTTGATCGCTCCGGGCGAGGAACTCAGATAACAGGCATCCGGCACCGTCACCGTCACCGCAAAACTGCTACTGCCAGCGGTGATCTGGCTAAAACTCGTACTGTTCGTCGATGAACCCTGCCAGAGGGTCACGCCCACCGTGTCGGTATAGGTGCCCACAGCCGGCGCCTGCCCCGATGGCACCGTCATGCAATAGGGCAAGGCGGATGAGGAAACCGGCACATTGTTGGTCGTGAACGTCAGGCTGGTGGGGAGGCGGGTCGTGCCCGGATTGGCAGCGTCGGCCCAGGCCACGCTGCAACCGGCATCCTTGAACAGGTTGTAATTAATGCGCGAAGTGCCGGTGCGCTGTGCGCGCCGCTGCGAGCCGGTCACGTGCGTGCCATTGTCCGCGCCAATCTGGAAAAACCGCGTCGTTGTGCCGCTACCTGTCAGTCGAGTGCAGGAGAGGGTGACGCTGCCGGCGACGCTCACCAGCGAAGTCGGCACAACGGGATAAATCGCGCTCATGGCGCTGGTTGTCACGGCGCTGCAGGTATAGGTCTGGGCCTGCGCGGCGCCCATGAACAGGCAGGCGGCGAGCAGCGCCAGCACGGCGCGAAAGCACGCGGTCCACCGGCGGGAGAGTAGACAGTTCATCGCGGTACTCCTACACAGATAAGTGGCCCGACACGGGGAA
Organism: Burkholderiales bacterium; assembly: GCA_947475815.1. Taxonomy (GTDB): domain Bacteria; phylum Pseudomonadota; class Gammaproteobacteria; order Burkholderiales; family Burkholderiaceae_D; genus CANJOT01. The sequence goes on from CANJOT010000075.1 coordinate 6,210, forward strand.
TGTCGTCGGGCAGGCTGGGCGGCAGGTTGACCTCGAAGGTGCAGGTCTTGCCCTTCCAGCTGAGTTGCACGCGATTGCTTGGCTGCAAACCCGTCACGAAGGCCTCGCCGCGCCGCGCCACAAAAAATTCCTTGTCATCGCCCACAATCCGGACCGTTGCGCCGGCGACTGCAGGCTGACCATCTTCGAAGGCCAGACGGAGCAAAGCGCCCCGCCCGGACCGAACCGGAAAAACCACCTTCACGCCACTGCGCCAGGCCGGCACGGTGATCTGCTCGATGTTGTCGATTTCCGCGCTGAAGGGCAGGTCGTTGGCGTTGAGCCGGACATAGTTGGATTGATAGGGCGTCAGACGTGTTAGCAAGGTGCGTCCATCCGAGTCCGTGCGGGTCAGGCTGCCACTCTGAAAACCAACACCAACATCGCCGTAGCCCTTGACCTCGACCAGCGCATAACTGTCCTGCAGACGGCGCGCGGCATACATGCCATCATCAATCCAGACCAGCGCCCCCTGGGCATTCAGCCGTACGTTCTGCGCCTGCCGGCTGGTACTGGCGTCGGCAGCCAGGTAGATGTTGCCAGCCTGATGGTAGACACCGCCTTCGGCAAACGCCTGATTGGTGCGACTGCCGGCCAGCGCGCGCCAGCCTGTGCCGGTGAGGCCAGCGATCGGCTGGGCCACACTGGCGTAAGCATCGATCTGATTACTCGAACGGGTGGCCGATGCCGTCACGATCTTGCCGCTGTCGAGCGGCAGCGTGAGCGACGCCGTGAAGATGGTGCTCGCGGTCGTGCCATTGACATGGGACGCACCGAAGGTCAACGAACCGCGCTCGCCGACACGCAGGGTATAACTGAGCGACGAGGTGTTGATGGTGCCGCCGTCGTAGGCCTGAATGCTGGCTGCAGTCAGCCCGAGCGAGCCGGACTCGTTGACGATATACCGATAGTTAAAGGCCTGCTCGCGCCGGTAGGGCACTTCGGTTGGCCCGGCGCCAAGGTCGCGGTAGTGACGCTCAGCCATGCCCACGCGCACGCCGTAACCACTGCGCAGGGCTTGCTGATCAATGGCAAAAAACATCTTGCTACCCCGGCCCTGAACATCGTCACGACTGGTGACCGCGGCGACCTGCCCGAGCGCCTGCCAGGGCAAGGCAAGGGTCGCGCCCAGACCCACGTTCTGCAGGCTGCGCGAGACATCGGCGCGCCCCTCGACGGTCAACGCATCGGACACACCGCGGCGGTACAGGCCAGAGGTGAACCAGTCGCGATAGTCGCCGTTGACGGTGGCGATGTTGTAACGCAAGCGGCCCACGTCGATGCTCCAGTCGGCCAGATCCTTGCTGAGCAGATGCGAGTTGGTGAAAAAAGGCCGGGTGACCACGCTTTCGCGGCCAAGCACATCGCGCACCACCACGCGCACTTCACCGGCGCCGTGACCTGATTGAAATTCTCCACCGTAAACGGGCCGGCAGGCACGTTGGCGGTCTGGCGCAAGACGTCGTTGACATACAACTCCACCGTGCTCGGACCGTTGGCTGTGCCGGCGACAGCGGGGATGGGCTGGGTCAGAAAACCCGGGGTCAGCCCGAAATTGGTGCCAATCTGAAAACCGCCGTAATAGACCGAGCGACCCCACAGGGACGCGCGCGTGCTGGTGTCGCCAAGGCGCACGGTGCGATTGCTTTCTGGCTGATCGAGGGTCCAGGTGGTTTCAAGCCGGCGCCACTCGGGCTTGACCAGCGGATCGTTGCTGCCCAGGCCGCGGCCGATAAAACTGGACACCAGCACACCGGGCCCATACGACAGACCGAGTTCGCTGAGCACACCCGTTTGCTGGCTGCTGGTGCTACCGGCACCCGGAACCGTGCTGGTGCTGCGCGTGTAGGAGACATCGTAATTGACAAACGCCGACGGCAGCTTGGGCGATAAAGTCGGCAAGGCCTGGCGTGGATTACTGACCTGCGTACCCACGAAGGCGCTGGCCAGAAACTCGAGCTCAAGCGACTGATTGCCCGTATCAATGCGTGCCCGATAGCCCGGCAAGACATAAAGCGGCAGCCACGACTGACCGCGAAATGTGAGCGTCGGCATGTTCGAGGGCACCACCAGCCGCCACTCGGTGAGCATGTCCGGCGTGGCAAACAGACCTTCCTCGTTTTCAAACAGGGTCCACTCGCCAACCGGGGAAAGATTCAGCGTGACCGACAGCGGCCGCAATCGACCGGCGGGACGCGTCGGCTGGGCTGCACTGGCCCGCGTGCCGGGGGCGGAATTGGTAGCGGCGCTCGCCTGTGCAAAGGCCTCGGTGCCGCCACAAAGGAAGAACACCGGGATCAGCCTCACAAGCAGTACAAGGCGCATGGCTGACTGTCCGGTATTCAAATGTCAGGGCACGGTGACGCGATAGGTCTGGGGATTCGCGTCATCGAAGCTTACGACCAGTTCCGCGTCACCCGCCGGAACATCGGAGCCCTCAGCCTTCAATGCCAACATCTTGCGCGCACCCGGCAACACATAATTGCTGCCTTCAAAACGCGCCAGGGTCTGACCGTTACGACGCAATTCAACATCGCGCAACTGGGCATAAGCGGCACCGGTATTCTCGGTGACGACCTGGAGGGTCCGACTGGCCGAACGCGTCATTGAAAAATTCATCTGGCGCTTGGCGGTGGGTGGGGTGATGAACACGGGCATGCTGAGAACCAGCGCAATCGGCAACTGGACATTGGTCTCTTTTTGCGGCACGGCTTCAGGCACCTCGCGCACGATCAGCCGATAAGTCATCTGCCGGCTCACGTCACGCGGGGTCACCAGAGCCAGTCGGACCACTTGTCGTGCATGCGGAGCCAGTTTCAGGCTGGGGGGAGCGACGATCAGGTCTTCGGTCAGTTCAAGCTTGTCGACGCCGGCCGCATCCTGCGACCAGACATTGATGTCAGCCTGAAGCGCGATTTCCGTGTCCCCTTCATTGGTCAGCGTCACCGCAACGGCGCGGTCGCGCTGTTCAAAAAAGAGTCGCACCGGCGTGACCGAAAACGAACCGGCAACACTGGCCGTCGCCGCAGTCCCAGCCAGAATGGCTATCAGAATGGCAAATATTTTTCGCATGGTCTTCATCACATCGCTACGACAGGGTTAAAAAGAAACCTCAATTTCCTCCAGAGGTCTCGCGCCTGGGGGCACCTCAAACGTAGCCCCTCTCAGCCTGCGACCATTCGTCGCCGCATCGGAAAGTCCTTCAATCTCGGGCTCCTCGCCCTCAAGCACTTCCGATGTGCCGCCCGCCGAAACCGCCAGACCCGATACCGCCACAATGCTCGGCACCTGCCCCGCCGTCTCGAACCGGCCACTGCTGAAATTGTTTGTCGTCGTGATGTCCGGTCGTCCGGGTGTCCGGAATACCGGGGTATCGCTCGTCAGACAGGCAATGCGCAAACCTGCACCCGCCAAGCCATTACCGGCTAGGGTCGCACAGCTTGAGGAACTTGCCTTGGTGAGCGTGATGTTGACCTGAAACGTTCCCTTGACCGACTGCGCCCAGACAGGCCCACTGCCCGCGCCTAGCGCGAGAGACAGCAGCAGGACCAGCCGGGGGATATGCATAGTCGATGGTCAGTAACTTAGTAGGTAATGGTCAAGGTGCGCAGCTTGTTGTCCACGCCGGGCGTGGTGCCTGCCTGGTTGGCCGGGATGTTGGCGTGTATGTAATACGTGGCCGCCGTCGTGCCGGCACCGGTCAGACCCGTCATGGACGCGTTGGTCGCGGCCGCGAAGGTGCTGCTTGAGGTCAGGTTCAGGGTGTAATCCAGACCGCTCAGACCGTCGGTCAGGCTGGCGCTGTCCAGGGCCATGCCATACGAAACGCCGGTCGTGCAACGCACCTGAAAATTGGTGCTATTGGTCGCCGCGCTGGTTTGAAAGGCCGTGTAACTCAGTGCGATGTCACCGATCGTGGTGACCGGGCTGCCGGTTGCGACGATCTGGCACAGCGGGGTCAGGGTGACGTTGACGTTGAAAGTGCCGGAGGTCGCTGCAGCGAAAGCGCCACTCTGCGCGCCCATCAAACCCAGACCCAGAACCAGAGCAGCCGATGTTTTGTTAAACATGATGTATCTCCAAAGATAGAGGGGCACCCGCCTGCCGGGTACCATGGGGCGAACAATAGCCCCGATAAATCTATCTTTTGTATGGCTTTGGTCTATCAAATGTCACCGAAAAAATACCCAATAGCGAAAAAATCACAGCAGGGTTTAAGTTTGTCACAATTCGTCACGCAGAACTGGCTTTGCGCTGTTTTTAAGTTACAATTTGTTAATTAAAAGAGAATCTCCTGGCCAAAGACTGAGCGAAAACACTTTAGTTAAACCCTTCGTTAAGCCCTAAGACAACCCCTCATCAGGCCTATACCGTGTCCAATCAGCCATCGCCATCGCCAGTGAAAGTCTTGGTGGTAGAAGATGACCCCTTGCTCCGGGAACTCTTATTCACCTATTTCAATGAACAAGGCTACCTGACGCGGACGGAATCCGATGGTGCGCACGCGCTGGAGCGGGTACGCGAAGAAGTGCCGGATGTCGTGATCCTTGACGTCAACCTGCCCGGCAAGGACGGTTTCACCATCTGCCGCGAATTGCGGCCGACGTTTTCGGGCGTCATCATCATGCTGACGCGGCGCAGCGACAAGCTCGACCATATGATCGGACTCGAACTTGGCGCCGACAACTACCTCGCCAAACCGATCGAATTTCGCCTGCTCGAAGCGCACCTCAAAGCCTGCCTGCGGCGCCTGCGCGGCCAACCTGCGCAGGTGAGCGTGCCCGGCAACGAATTGCGCTATGGGCAGTTCCGCATCGACAGGGGTTCGCGCAGTGCCTGGGTGAGCGACCGCGAACTGAGCCTGCAAACCGCCGAATTCGATCTGCTCTGGCTGCTCGCGACCCGCGCCGGCGAGGTCCTCTCGCGCGACCAGATCATGAGCGAGTTGCGCGGCATCGATCATGACGGCGTGGACCGGTCGATAGACATGCGCATCAGCCGCCTGCGCCAGACACTGGCGGACAACGGCGACAGTCCGGCACGCATCAAGACGGTGCGTGGTCAGGGCTACCTGTTCAGCGTGTATGATCGTGAAGATCTGCCCGCAATGATCAGGCCGTTCCTGACTTCTGAACATCAACTTTAAGCTGCGACCCCACTTTAGTTAAGTAAAGTTATGTAACGCCGGTGAAGTTGCAAGAAAACTACACGCCATGACTCCCCCCTCTCCTTCCATGACCAGCCAGACCGAAAAAGGCGAACGTTTTGCCGCCCTGCATGCACGTAAACGTGGCTTTGTCATCGGCAATCCCTGGGATGCGGGTTCAGCCCGACTGCTCGAATTCCTCGGTTTTGAAGCCATTGCCACCACCGGCGCCGGGTATGCGTTTTCGCAGGGCACCATCGACCTGAGCCTGTCCACGCAAGCGATGCTGCCGCATTTCACCGAACTGGCCGCGGCGACCGATCTGCCGCTCAGTGCTGACCTGCAAAACGGCGATGGCGACAGTCCGGAAGCGGTGGCGCAGACCATCCTCGCGGCAGCGCGCACCGGCATCGTCGGCGGTTCGATCGAAGACACCACCGGCCGCGCCGACCAGCCCCTGTTTGAACTGCCTTACGCCCGGGCACGCATTGCCGCCGCCGTCGAGGCGGCACGCTCGCTTGATTTCCGCTTCACGCTGACCGCCCGGGCCGAAAGTCTGGTATATGGCACGCCCGATCTGGGCCAGACCATTCAGCGCCTGCAGGCCTATCAGGACGCCGGCGCCGACGTGCTGTTTGCGCCCGGACTGCGCAATGTCGAGGACATCCGCACCGTATTGTCGGAGATCGACCGGCCTTTAAACGTCATCATCGGCTTTCAGGGCGTGAAGCTCGATGTGCCCACCCTGCTTGATCTGGGTGTGCAACGCATCAGTCTGGGCGGTTCGCTGGCGCGCGCCGCCTACGGCGCGCTGATGCGCGCCGGCCGCGAACTGCTCACCGAAGGCACTTGCCGCTACGCCGACGAGGCGATCTCCGGCGCCGAACTGAGCGCCATCCTCAAACGCTGAGACGGCGCCGCGCTCAGCGCGCCCAGTGCACTTTCGCAACGACCTGCTTGACCCGGGTAGGCGGGTCTTCCAGCAAGGCATTGAAAATCGCCCGCACCTTGCCCGAAGAGCGCGCCTCATAGGCCAACCGGTGCTCCATCGATTGCCAGATGCCAACGACCGAGACCTCGCCGGTTTCGACGGCCCACAGCGCCGCCGCGCCCTGATAACCGGCATTGCTGCTCATCTCGGCCAGAAACTCCGGCCAGACTTTTTCGAGTGCGGCATCCCAGGTTTCACGGTGACCGTCACGAACCCGGCCGGTGACCCAGCCGAGTACCGTACCGGGTGCAAGGTTTTCAAGATTTAGTGCATTCATGATGTCAAAAGTCCGGTTCTTGTTATCGCGGAAATAGGTCTTCTTTTGTAACGATCTGCCCCTTCCGATCCCGCATTGTGCGCCGGAGCGGAACATTTTCCCAGAGTGCTGCGTTCCAGTGTCGGACCCGTTGCGCGCGCCAACATGGCCGTGCCGCCATGTTCTTCATACTCGTAAGGATGTTCGGTAAACACCGCGGCGTGCTGGCGCAGCATGCGCGTGGCCGGGGTTTCCGAGACGTGTCTGGCTTTGGACATGAACGTGATTCTAAACCAGCCGGCGCGCCTATAATTCAGCCTTTGCGCATTCCTCCATACCCTTACCCGTTCCCGTTCCTCAATCCCGTCAGGCAGGCACAACATGGCTCAACACATCAAACTGCGCGAGGTCGGTCTGCGCGACGGCCTGCAGATCCATCCGACCTTCATGGCGACGCAGGACAAGCTGGCCTGGATTGCCGCCGAAGCCGCCGCCGGCATGCGCGAAATCGAAGTCACGTCCTACGTGCCGCCCAAGCTGATCCCGCAATTCGCCGACGCCGGCGAAGTGACCGAAGGCGCGCTGCAGATCCCCGGCCTCATCGTCACGGCCCTGATTCCGAATCTGCGCGGCGCACAACGCGGCATCGAACTCGGCGTGCACAAGCTCAATTACGTCATGTCGGTCAGCCACACCCACAACATGAAAAACGTGCGCCGCCCGCCGGAGGACTCGATCACCGATTTTCGCGCTATCGTCGCCCTGCTGCGCGAGCAGCCGGCTGGGCGCAGGCCGATCATCTGTGGTGGCCTGTCCACCGCGCTGGGCTGTTCCTACGAAGGCCGCATCGCGGTTTCACAGGTTGTCCGATACGCCGTCCAGCTAGCCGAGGCTGGTGCCGATGAACTGGTCGTGGCCGATACCGTCGGGTATGCCGATCCAGTACAGGTGCGCGCGGTCTTCAAGGCGGTTCTGGCCGAAGTGGGCCATCTGCCGGTAGCAGCCCATTTTCACGACACGCGCGGCACGGGTCTGGCCAATGTCGGCGCAGCGCTCGATTGCGGCATCACCATGTTTGACGCCTCGCTTGCCGGTCTGGGTGGCTGCCCGTTCGCACCCGGCGCGAGCGGCAACATCGTCATGGAAGATCTGTGTTTCATGCTCGACTCGATGGGTTATGAAACGGGGGTCGACCTGCAGCAACTGATCGAGGTGCGCAAGATCATCACGCAGGCCCTGCCCGACATACCGATGCAGGGTGCGCTGGCTCGGGCCGGACTGCCGCAGGGGTATGTCACCGCTGCCGCGCGCGCGGCCATGGCCTGATCCCCCCATCACACCACCACGCCGGGGGCACCCCGGCATATAAAAAACGGAGCTCAGCATGACCGGATTGACCCTGGCCCTGGCGCAATACGTCGCCAACCCTGCCTTTGGCAATGATGAAGAAGCGGCCTGCGCGGTCGCCAAGGCCGGCTTCATCGACACCACCGGCACCATGTTCGCCGGCTGCGACGAACCGGTCGTGCAGATCATGACCCGGCACACGGCCGCGGCCGGCGGCATGCCGGAAGCGCCCGTGCCCTTTGCCGGCCTGAGCATGACGAGCGCGCAGGCGGCCTGCATCAACGCCGTCGCCGCCCACGCGCTCGATTATGACGACGTTGCCCTGTCGGCCCACACCAGCACGGTGCTCGTTCCGGCGATTCTGGCCGAAGGCCACCTGCTGGGCATCTCCGGTCGTGAAGCCTTGCGTGCCTATGTGGTGGGGTATGAGGTGTGGGCCGAATTGTTCACGCGCGAATCGGATCAGTATCACCTCAAGGGCTGGCATCCTACCGGTGTGTTCGGCGCGGTGGCGGCGGCAGCAGCGATCGCCTATCTGCGCCGCCTGCCGGTGGAGCAGGCCCGCGGCGCATTGACCCTGGCGGCCAGCATGGCCAGTGGGCTGGTGTCGAATTTCGGCACCATGGCCAAACCCATGCATGCCGGTCGCGCAGCGGCCTGCGCCATCGAGGCCGTGCGCCTGACCATGCTCGGCCTGACCTCGGCACCGGATGTGTTCGAACATCCGGCAGGTTATCTGACCGCGATCTCGCCCGCCGGACGGGTGGACCGCACGCGACCGGCCAGCGGCCTGGGCGGCAA
>CANJOT010000076.1 GCA_947475815.1 Burkholderiales bacterium
CCGGTGCTGACCCCCTGCCAGTTGTACCGCACGAGCGACGGCTGGATCTACCTGATGTGCAACAAGGAAAAATTCTGGGGCAAACTCTGTGAAAAAATCAGCCGGCCGGACTGGATCGCCGATGCCCGCTTTGTGGATTTCCCGGCGCGCCTCGAACACCGTCATGTGCTGACCGGGCTGCTCGACGGCGCCCTGTCGGAACGCACGACAAGCGAATGGATGACGATCTTTGCCGGCGTGGTGCCGGCTGCGCCCATCTTGTCGGTCGCCGAGGCGCTCGATGCGCCCTTTGCCGCTCAGGGTGGGCGCATTCGCGACATCGCGCTCGAAGACGGCAGCCATCTGCGCTTGCTGCGCGGTCCGCTGCGCACCTCACGTGATGGCGAGCCGGTGGCGCCCGGCCCGGCACTGGGTGCGCATACGGCCGCCATACTGGCGGAAGTCGGCATTGGCGCCGCCGAGCTCGACGGCCTGCGGCAGCGCGGCATCGTCTAGGCCGCGCCATGGCCCAGTCGAACGCCGGTTCGCAATACAAACTGCTTGCGCAAACACTGCTGCGACAAATCACCGACGGCACCTATCTGCCCGATGCCCTGCTGCCCACCGAGCTTGAGTTGTGCCGCCAGTTCAGCGTGAGCCGCATCACGGTGCGCGCGGCCTTGAGTACGTTGCAGGCGCGCGGTGTCATCAACCGCAAGGCCGGCGTCGGCACGCGCGTGCAGGCGGCACCACCGCGGGCCGGTTTCATGCATGTCGGCAACTCGATTGACTACATACTCCAGTTCACCCGAGGCCTGGCTTTTCACACCATCGAAGTGTCCGAAGTCGTGGCCGATGCCGTCCTTGAAGATCAGCTTGGCCTGTCCGCAGGCCAGGCATTTGTGCGGGTTACCGGAGTGCGCCGTAGCGCCAGCGATCCGCCGACCGTGCTCAGCCAGCATTATGTGCCGGCCCTGCACGCCGGCGTGGTCGAGGCCATGGATGGTTACGAGGCCTCGCTGGCCGAATTCCTGGCCGAGCGCCGTGGTGATACGGTCAATGAGGTCTGGCAGGCGATGGATGCAACCCGGCTGTCGGCGCGTGCGGCGCGCTGGCTCGAGGCACGCTCCGGTTCGGCCTGCCTGCGCAGCATGCGTCGGTATCTGGGTCGCGGTGGTGATTTGCTGGTGGCCTCGATCAGCCTCTATCCGGAAGGGCGTTATGTGTTTCATTCGCGCATCCGGCGTGACCACCGCCAGCCACCCTGACTCCTTTTCAGTTCATTTCCCTTTTTGCGAGCGAGCCATGTTCACTTCCTACCACCGGATCAGCGACAACGTTTTCCTAGAGCGTTTTGGCCTGGACTTCGAACACCTGCAGGTTGGCCAGCGTTTCGCCCATCGCCCGGGCATTACGGTCAGCCAGCAGGACAATCAGCAGGAGGCGCTCGACAGTTCGAACGCCGCCATGGTGCATTACGACGAATGTTATGCCGCGCAAACCAGCTGGAAACGACCGCTGATGGTGAGCACGATCACCGTGCAGCGCCTGATCGGCATGGCATCCAAGACCTTTGGCCGCCTGCGCCGCATCGTCGTGCTCGACAATATTGCCCTGACCAAACCGGTGTTCGGCGGCGATACCCTGTATGCCGAAAGTGAGGTGGTGAGCCTGGCGCCCGGCGATGCCAGTTTCGGGCTGGTGAGCCTGCGTACGCGCGGCATCAACCAGCACGGCGAGGTCGTGGCCACGCTCGACTATACCTTCGAGATGTGGCGTCAGGACCGCGCGCCCGTTCTGCCTGGGCGCGCCGCCACGCCGGTGCTGGAAGCGCGCTTTGCATCCCACGTGTTGCGCCCTGACGGCGTCTGGCTGGAACAGACCGGCTTGTTTTTCGAGGATCTGCGTGCCGGTGAGACCTTCGTGCACGCGGTGCGCCGCACCGTGCTGGCCGAGGAGGCGGTCCGGCATGCCCTGTTTGCCTCCCTGTGGGCACCGCAATACCTCGATATGGAATATGCCCGGGCCCTCGGCCAGGATCACCTGAGCGTGCCCGATGCCTGGACCCTGACCCTGGGTGCCGCCCTGTCTACGCATACGTTCGGCCGCGTCACCGCCAATCTGGGCTGGACCAATGCGCGCTTCGGGGTCCCCGTGGCGCCCGGTGACATCGTTGAAGCCCGCTCCACCCTGTTGCAGACGCGCGCTTCGGCCAAGCGACCGTCGGAAGGCATCGTGACGACCCGCACCGAGGTATTGAACCAGCGTCGCGAGCAGGTGGTGTCCTTCGAACGTTCATTGCTGGTGTACAAACGCGACGCTGCCAATCCCTATGCCGGCGCCGGTTATTGAAGATCTGAGGTCGACTGGCGCGTCATGCGCTGCCATCGTTGTGCGGTCCCGAACCGGAATGTTGGAGATTGTTTGCGTCGGTGTGCAGGGCTTCGGATTGTTGTCCGGCGACTTCCTCGTCGCCGTCATCGATGTCGCCGTCCAGCGACTCCCGTGAGCCGGCGTCGGGTTGGACAGGTTGCGTGTTATTGGCGAAGATGTGGAGGGCTACCCCACCGCCAGTGCACATCATGCCGATGGAAGGGATGGCCTGCGCTGCCGTGATCATGCCCGTGGCCATGGCGAGGGTGTTGCCTACCTGTGTGCAGACATAAGTGGTCAACAGGCCACAGGCGATTCCGATCCCGCTGCTGCTCCAGTTACTCACACGGGTGCTGATACCGGAGCGAAGTGCCCATGTTCTCGTGACGCTTGCCGTACCGAATGCCGTGCAGCCGGCAATGGCGCCTGAGAAGAAGCTCAGGCCGAACCAAGCGGCTGTCTCGGTGCCGGAGATCACGCGGTCGAAGGTAGCATTGCGTACTCCTGCCGCTGCGTCCTGCAGATTGCGTTCCGTGGGCGGCCGCACCAACGTGCTTAAAATTGCGGTGGGACCCGGAGATGCGGTCCGAATGGGGGCCGGGTGTGCGGCCTGGCTGGCAGGGGAACGGCGCTGCTGGATATCTCGGCTGACGGGGTACATGAGGACCTTTTCAGATAAGTAGCAAGCGTCTGGCGCCGCTGATCATCAAGGCATGATTGTCTTATTTTTGCTTTTTAAAAGCAAGATTAGAACACTTTATTGTGCATTTTTGCAACATGGCCGGTATGCGGTTTCCGGCACCGTGCCGAGGGCTGCGGCAGCGTGAAACGGCTGTATCCGGGTGCTCAGCCCTTGGGCAGGCCCAAAATGCGGCCTCCGGCCTTGATGCCCCGCTTGGCGAACCAGCCAAGGTTCATTTCGAGCGCATAGCGGGCCGGCTTTTCGGCGCAGTGACTGTCTTCGGTACGTGGCTTCATGTCCTCGATGTTGAGGATGGTGCCATCTTCGCTGAGGAAGGCCACCGACAGCGGCAGATAGGTATTCTTCATCCACATGCAGTGAATCGCCAGCTGATCGAACAGGAAGGCCATGCCCTGATTGGGGCCGAGTTTTTCGCGGAACATCAGGCCGCGTTCGCGTTCGCTCGGGTTGGTGCCGATTTCCGCCTGGATCAGATGAATGCCGGCCTGCAGGGCAATGACGCGAAATTCGGTCGGACTTTGCTGGGCAGCGGCCGGATTCAGGGTGAGCAGCAGCAGTGCGCCGCACAGCAGGGCGCGGACCGCGGCGGGCATGATGTGCAGGAGCGCGCGTGCCGGGAAACTCTTGACCAGGGAACAGGCAGCTTGGGGAAGTTGGCGCAAAAACATGAAGTCGGTCTCCACTCGTTGGGTCGGGTGCTGGGGTTCGTACAGCGGTCGTTGTGGCTCAAGTTTAAGCGAGTTGATCTCAAAAAAAACGGGTCTTCAAGGAAGACCCGTCTTTTTTGCTGCGCGATGCAGATTGCCCGGTGCGGCATGCGGGGCCGGTGTGCTGGCCTCGCGCGGTGGACGTTCCGGAAATTACTTGGCCGGTGCGGCAGCCTTCTTTGCAGCCTTGGCCTTGGTCGACTTCTTGGCCTTGACGGCCTTCTTGGCGGGCTTGGCATCCGACTTCGCGTCGGTCATGGGCTTGGCGGCGGGAGCAGCTGCGGGCGCGGCCGGTGCTGCGGGGGCAGCGGGGGCAGCGGTTTGTGCGAACGAGGTGCTCACGAACAGGGTGGCGAGGATGGCAACGATGAGCTTGTTCATTTCATTCCTTCAAGTATGTGGGTTGCATCTGGTGTCGACTCGAGTTAATGAACTGCGTCGAATCACTTTCACTAACGGCTGTCTGGCTACTTGGTTGACACGCCAGAATGGCGCCGCGCAGATAATTTGCAGCGCCGTGTTGCGCGGCTGTCTGCAGGCTAGCGTCCGCGTCGACGCGGATGATGGGCCCGGTGCAGTAGGGCAGGATCAATCTCGCACCAGCCGCCGGGGGCAAGGTCCAGCTCGGCGAGATGAATCGGTCCGATCGCGACGCGAATCAGGCGCAGGGTGGGGTGACCAAGGGCTGCCGTCATGCGCCGCACCTGCCTGTTTCTACCCTCGGTTATTTTCAGTTCAAGCCAGCTATCCGGGATGCTCGGGCGTACCCGGATGGGCGGCGTGCGAGGCCAGAGGCCAGCCGGTTCATCGATGGCGCGCACCTGTGCCGGTTGCGTCGGCCCGTCCTTGAGTTCGACGCCGTTGCGCAGTTGTTGTACCGCAGCGGGACTGACCACGCCTTCGACCTGTGCCCAGTAGGTCTTGGTGAGCTTGCCGGCTGGATTGGCAACTGAATGCTGCAGCGCGCCATCGTCGGTCAGCAACAGCAGCCCTTCACTGTCGAGGTCAAGGCGGCCGGCCGGGTAGACCCCGGCGGTGGTAATGTATTGGGCCAGAGTGGGTTTGCCGTCACCACCGCTGAACTGGCAGAGCACTCCCCAGGGTTTGTTGAAAGCGATCAGCACGGCGCGGTCAGGTAAATTGTTTGAAGAAATTTAATGGACATGTTGGGTTGGTGTCTTATATAAGAGTAGAATATTCGACCGTGGCAGAATGAAAATGCGCGCGCGGCAGTTTGCCAGTGCGGCAACCCACCTGCCGCTTTGCTGAACTCGCACTGCCTGGTGCCTGATACTGCCTCATTTTCCTCGCTTTCGGGGGCTTGCGGTAGCCGTCATGCTCGCTCACCGCTTGTCGAAATCCCGGAGATCATCATGTTTCAACACATCAAAGTGCCCGCGGCTGGCCAGAAAATTACCGTCAACAGCGATTATTCGCTCAATGTGCCAGATCAGCCCATCATCCCGTTCATGGAGGGCGATGGCACCGGCGCTGACATTACCCCGGTCATGATGAAGGTGGTCGACGCGGCCGTGGCGAAGGTCTATGCCGGCAAACGCAAGATCCACTGGATGGAAGTGTACGCCGGTGAGAAATCGACCAAGCTGTATGGCCCGGATGTCTGGCTGCCCGAAGAAACCCTGACTGCCGTGCGCGACTACGTCGTGTCGATCAAGGGTCCGCTGACCACGCCCGTCGGCGGCGGCATCCGCTCGCTCAACGTTGCCCTGCGTCAGGAACTCGACCTCTACGTCTGCCTGCGCCCGGTGCGTTATTTCAAGGGTGTGCCCAGCCCGGTCAAGGCGCCGGAAAAAGTCAGCATGGTGATCTTCCGCGAAAACTCGGAAGACATTTACGCCGGCATCGAATACGCCGCCCAGTCCGACCAGGCCAAGGCCCTGATCAATTTCCTGATCACCGAACTCAAGGTCACCAAGATCCGTTTCCCGGAAACCTCGGGCATCGGCATCAAGCCGGTGTCGAGCGAAGGCACCGAGCGCCTCATGCGCAAGGCCATTCAGTACGCCATCGACAACGACTGCCCATCGGTCACCATCGTGCACAAGGGCAACATCATGAAGTTCACCGAAGGTGGCTTCCGTGACTGGTCGTACGCGCTGGCGCAGAAGGAATTCGGCGCCGAACTCATCGATGGCGGCCCGTGGTGCAAATTCAAGAACCCGCGCACCGGCAAAGACATCATCGTCAAGGATTCGATCGCCGACGCCTTCCTGCAGCAGATCATCCTGCGTCCGGAAGAATATTCGGTCATCGCCACGCTCAACCTGAACGGCGACTACATCTCCGACGCGCTGGCCGCGCAGGTCGGTGGCATCGGCATTGCCCCGGGCGCCAACCTGTCCGACTCGGTGGCCATGTTTGAAGCTACCCACGGCACGGCACCGAAGTATGCCGGCAAGGACTATGTCAACCCGGGTTCGGAAATCCTCTCGGCCGAAATGATGCTGCGCCACATGGGCTGGGTCGAAGCTGCCGACCTGATCATCGCCTCGATGGAACGTGCCATTCTTTCCAAGAAGGTCACCTATGACTTCGCCCGCCTGATGGAAGGCGCGACGCAGGTATCGTGCTCAGGCTTTGGCCAGGTCATGATCGACCACATGTAAACAGTAGCGCGGCAATGGCCCTGTTGTGGGGCGATTGCGGTGGCATCAAAAAGCCCGGCTTGCAGCAATGCACGCCGGGCTTTTTCTTGCGGGTCAATATGCCGGAGAGGTATCGATCACCGCAGTGATCACCGCAGCGATCGTTGCCAGCGTGTGGCCCGGACTGCTGATCGGGACGATGCGTTCAGTGTGACAGCGTGAGCCAGATCGGCAGGGTGATCAGGGACAGCAGCGTGCCCGCCGTGATCAGGAAGGCCACAATCGGGCCGTTGCCGCCCATGCGCACGGCCAGGATGTAGGCCGACGAGGCCGTCGGCAGGGCGGTGAAGATGACCATCACCTGACGCTGCATCGGTGGCAGCTCCATTTGTACGGCGAGCAGCCAGGCAATGGCCGGCAGGGCCAGTTGTTTGACCGCGATGAACCAGCTCACCATGGCGGGCTCGGCGACATTGCGTTGCAGGCGCAGTCCGGCGCCCACTGCCAGCAGACCCAAAGCGATGGAGGCATTGCCCAGTCGCGTCAGGAACAGGCTGCCGAATTCCGGCATATGCAGGCCGCTGAAATTGAACAGCAGGCCGCTCACCGTGGCGACGATGAGCGGGTTGCGCAGCAGTTCGCGCCAGATGTTGGTGTCGCGATGGCGCGCCAGGATCAGCACTGAGGCGATATTGCAGAAGGGCACGTTGAAAGCGATCAGCACCGCCATCAGGGCGACGCTGTCGGCGCCGCCGAGACGGCCGGCCACGGCCAGTGCGATGTAGGAGTTGAAGCGGTAGGCCGTCTGCACGCCCGAGGCAAACAGCAGCGGATCGGGGTGAAACAGATAACGCGCGCTGTAGCCTAGAACCAGTCCCAGCACCGAGCAGCACATGCTGGCCACCACCAGCCCGCTGGTACTGCCAAAATCGAGTTTCACCGTTGCCGTAGAGAGAAACAACAGGGCCGGAAACAGAATGAAATACACCAGCTGTTCGAGGCCGCGCCAGAATGCATCGGTGGTGATGAAATACCGATACAGCACAAAACCGAGCAGGATCAGCGAAAAATCAGGGAGCAGCAGCAGGGCGGTGTTCATGCGGGCCTGCTGTCCGACCAGTTTTTGATGATGGCGGCAAGCGCATCGAGGCCATCGGTCAGGGCGGCTGGTCCGGGCTGCAGGATGAGGGGTGACTTGATCTCGTGCAACTGTCCATCGCGCACCGCCGGGATATCAGACCAGCCGGCACGCGCGGCGAGTTTTTCCGGCCGGAATTTTTTGCCGCACCAGGAGCCGATGATGATGTCGGGCGCGGCATCAATCACTTCGGCATCGTTGGCGATGATGCGGTCGCGCCCGAGGCTGGCGGCGGCGCGTGCCGGAAAGATGTCATCACCCCCGGCGATGCCCGTCAGCTCGCTGACCCAGCGGATCGCGCTGATGCGTGGCTCGTCCCATTCCTCGAAGTAGACTTTGGGGCGGCGCGGCAGCAGGGCGGCTTGCGCGCGCACAGCCTCGACATGGTCTTCGAGTTGCCGCGCGTAGGTGTCGGCTGCCGTGCTGACACCGACCATTGCGCCCAGACGGCGCACGTAGCCGTAGATGGCATCGACCGAGCGATGGTTGCTGATCCACACCTCCACACCCTGCTTGATGAGGGCCTGAGCGATGTCGGCCTGCATGTCGGAAAATCCGATCGCCAGGTCCGGCTGTAGCGCCATGATCTGGTCGATTTTTGCACTCGTGAAGGCTGACACGCGCGGTTTTTCGAAACGCGCCCGCCGCGGCCGCACGGTAAATCCGGAGATGCCAACGATGCGATCTTCCTGCCCGAGCGCGTACAACACCTCGGTCGGTTCTTCGGTCAGGCAGACGATGCGTTGCGGATAGGTGGCGGGCATTACGGGCCGATCATGGTTTGATCAGCCCGGATTGTGCCACCCTTTTGTGCCATCCTTTTGTGCCACCGATTTGTGCGACCGATCCGTTCGCCTCAGTGCGCCGGCAGCGCGTCACCACTGGCGAGGATGGTCGGCCAGCGTTTGGCAATCGACAGATAGAGCGCCGGCAGCACGATCAGCGTGAGCAGGGTGGCGCTGAACAGGCCGCCAATCACCACCACGGCCAGTGGTCGCTGTGTTTCCGCGCCGATGCCGTGTGCCAGCGCCATCGGCAGCAGGCCGAGCATGGCCAGCAGCGTCGTCATGAGCACGGTACGCAGGCGCGTCAGGGCGCCGTCGCGCACCGCATCAACCGGGTCCTTACCCGCCAGTAGCCGGGTATTGAAGTCCGACACCATGATGACGCCGTTGAGCACGGCCTGACCAAACAGCGCGATGAAACCGATGGCCGCCGACACCGACAGCGGAATGCCGGTGACCCAGAGCGCGATGATGCCGCCGATCATGGCCAGCGGAATGTTGGCGATGATGAGCAGGGCGCTGGCCAGTGAACTGAAGGCATCAAACAGCAGCAGGAAAATCAGCAGGATCGACAGCGGCACCACCCAGGACAGACGCGCCATGGCGCGCTGCTGGTTTTCAAACTCGCCCGACCAGGTCACCTCATAGCCGGCCGGCAGCGTCACCGAGCGGTCGACGCGCGCCTGCATGTCGGCGACCACGCTGCCCATGTCACGGTCGCGGATGAACACGCCGATCGATGCGACGCGCTGGCCGTTTTCACGGCTGATGTTCATGGCACCTTCGGACAGCTTGAAGGTGGCCAGTTGCGAGAGCGGAATTTGCGTGCCATCGGGGGCTGACACCAGTACGGCCGGCAGGCTGGGCAGATCGCGTTCTTCCGGACGCAGGCGCACGACCACGCTGAAGTGGCGCTCACCCTCCCACAATTCGGTCATGGCCTTGCCGGCCATGGCGGCTTCGACCACGTCCTGCACGTCGGCAATGTTGATGCCGTAGCGCGCTGCTTCGGCGCGGTCGATATCAAGACGGTATTGCGGCAGGGTGCCGTCGCGGTCGATGAAGCTGCGCACCACGCCGGGCACGGTGCGGATCTGCGCCATAATTTCGCGCGCCGTCTTCTTGATCTGGTCGTAGTCCTCGCCCTGCACTTTGATGACGATCTGGCCGTCGACCTGCGAAATACTCTCCAGTACGTTGTCGCGAATTGGCTGCGAGAAGCTTGGCTCTACCCCCGGCAGGCGACCAACCGCGGTGTCCATGGCGCGAATCAGGCTTTCCTTGGTCTGGCCGGCACGCCATTCTGTGTCGGGCTTGAGTTCAACGAAAAATTCGGCGCTGTTGAAGATTTTCGGATCGGTGCCGTCATCGGGGCGGCCGACCTTCGAAATCACCGATGCCACTTCCGGGACGTTGCGCAGCGTGTGGCGGATTTCCCGCGCCGCCCGTTGTGCTTCCTGTGGCGAGACCGAGGGCGGCAGGGTGACGTTGACCCAGATCGAACCTTCGTTGAGTTCGGGCAGGAATTCGCTGCCCAGACGCGTGGCGATGACGCCCGCAGCCAGCAGTGCACCGACGGCAATCAGGGTCACGATCAGACGTTTGCGCAGGGCCCAGTCAAGAACGCGGCCATAGTGTTTGCGGCACCAGGTGACCAGGGCATTGTCATGATCGGGCACCCGACGCAGGAACCACGAGCAGGCCAGCGGCACGACCGTCAGCGACAGGATGAGCGAGCCGATCAGGGCCGAGCTGACCGTCCACGCCATCGGCGAGAAAATGCGCCCTTCATGGCGCTGCAAGGTAAAGATTGGAATGTGCGCGACGATGATGATGAGCATCGAAAACAGCGTCGGCCGGCCGACTTCCACGACCGCTTCAAGCACCGCATCGCGGCGCAGTTGCGGGTCGTCTATCTTGCCATCCTTGAGGGCGCCCAGTCTGCGAAAAATGTTCTCGACGACAATCACCGCGCCATCGACGATGATGCCGAAGTCCATGGCGCCGAGCGACAGCAGGTTGGCCGGAATGCCCACGAAGGTCAGACCGAGGAAGGTCGACAGCAGCGCCAGCGGAATCACCGCCGCCACGATCAGCGCCGCGCGCAGGTTGGTGAGGAACAGCAGCAGCACCGCGCACACCAGCAGCGCGCCTTCGACCAGATTGCCAAACACGGTATGCAGGGTTTTCGAGATCAGCCAGGAGCGGTCGTAATACGGCTCAATGGTCACCCCCTTGGGTAGCTGCGCCGTGTTGATGTACTCGACTTTTTTCTTGATCCCCTCGAGGACGTTGGAAGGGTTTTCACCCTTGCGCATGACCACGATGCCGTTGACGATGTCGTCGTCGTCGGCCTTCTCGGTGGTCTGACCGACCAGACCCTGGGCGGGCGCACCGGCAATGCGCACCTTGGCGATGTCGCGCACCAGAATCGGCACGCCCTTGTTGACGGCAACGACAATCTGGTCGACATCTTCGCCGGTGCGCAACTGGCCGATCGAGCGGATCAGGTATTGCTGCGCGCCGTGTGTGACCGAGCCGCCACCGGCGTTGGAGTTGGCGCGTTGCAGGGCGGCAAACAGTTGCGGCAGCGTGACCTTGTAATCACGCATGCGCGCCAGGTCGGGGTTGACCTCGTATTGCTTTTCCGAGCCGCCCATGGTCACGACGTCGGCCACGCCCGGCACCTTGCGCAGGTGTTTTTCTACCACCCAGTCCTGCAGGGTGCGCAGTTGTTGCGGCGTGAAACCCTCGCCCTTGAGGCGGAAACGGAACACTTCACCGATGGCGGTCTGGGGTGGCTGGATGGTCGGCTGCACGCCCTCAGGCAGATCGATCTTCTGCAGGCGTTCGTTGACACGCTGGCGTGCCAGTTGGTCGGTCGGCTTGTCGTTGAAGGTGACGACGGTATACGATAGGCCAAACTGGGTATGCGAAAACAGCCGTACCGAATCGGGCAGTCCGGACAGTGCCACCTCGATGGGCAGGGTGACCTGGCGCTCGACTTCTTCGGCAGCGCGTCCGGGATGGAGCGCGATCACCGTGACCTGCAGGTCAGAGACATCGGGGAAGGCTTCAATGGGCAGGTTCTTGAAGGCGACCGTGCCGCCGCCGATGAAGACAATCAGCGCAAACACCACCAGCAGGGGCTGGTGCAGGGCGAAATAGACGATGCGTCGGATCATCAGTTGCTCGCCGGCTTGCTGGAGGAATCGGCCGGGCTGGCGCTGCCAGCCGGTGCGGCGGCGGGCGTTGCAACCGGTGTCGAGCCGGGAGCCGGTGCGATGGTATTGCGTGCCGCCGTCTGCAACATCTGCTGTATGTACAGATTGCCCTCGGTCACCACGCGGCTGCCCGGAGCCAGTCCGGTCACGGTGGTGCGGCCGGCATGTTCACGTTCAACCTTGATGGTGACGCGCTCGAAGTCGTTGGCGTTCTTCTGCACGATGATGTAGTTCTTCGCACCTTCGAACAGGATGGCCGAAGAGGCCACGGTAGACTGGCTGGCCTGCACCGGTGCACGGGGCAGATCGATGGCGGCGTTGACAAACATCTCGGCCTTGAGCAGACGCTCGGTGTTATCCACCGTGCCGCGCAACCGGAAGGTGCGCGAGGCCGGGTCGAGGAAGTCAGCGCTTTGCGTCAGCCGGCCCTTGAAGGTTTTTTCCGGCCAGGCATTGCTGACCACCGCCAGGCCGGTACCCACCGGTAGCCTGGCGAGTTGGCTGAGCGATGACTCGGGTGCATCCATCAGGATCCAGAGCTGTGCCGGATCGGTGATGACGAATTGTGGCGCGCCCTGCTGGTCGGGGCGCAGCTCCTGACCGGGATTGATGGTCTTCTCGACGACGATGCCGTTGATCGGCGACTTGATCACGTAATTGCCGCCCGTGCCGCCGCCGGCCTGATTGAGCCGGCTGGTGGCGCGCGCATTTTCAGTGGTGGCGCGGTCGAATTCGGCCTGACTTTGGTTGAGGTCTTTCTGGGCCATGATGCCGGCCGTGGTCAGCTCCTGGGCACGGCTCAGGTTTTGCTGGGCCAGACGCAGGTCGGTGGCGGCGCGGCGCGCGTCGGCGTGGGTCTGGTCAAAATCGGCCGAGGTCATTTCAGCCAAGGCCTGACCCTGACGCACATGGTCGCCCACATTGACTGTGGCGCGCAGGACGCGGCCGGCAAAGGGGGAAAATACGCGCACGGTGCGGTCTTCGTTCCAGGTCAGGCGACCGGGCAGCTTAAGGCCGAGGGCGAGGGTTTCTTCGACCAGTTCGCTGCGGATGCCCTGCACCCGACCGGGGAAATGCACGGCCTGGCCACTGATGGTCGGTGTTTCGGCCGGCTTGGCTTCCTCGGCCGGTTTGCAGGCAGCCAGCAGGCAGGCGAGTGAAAAGGCCAGCGGCAACAGGGTCCAGCGGCGGGCAATGGTGCAATCTTCAGGGCGCATATGCTTTTTCATGGTTCAGTCGTTCAACGTGTCGTCAGGCCGCCGGGGCTCGCCATCATGCCGAAAATTGGATCATTCGACGCGTCGGTATTGAGGGCCGCGGCGCGCGCAGCGGCGTCGGCCTTGTGGTAATCCGTCTGGGCAGCCAGCACCTCGGCCTGCATCTGGCGCAACTGGCGCAGGGCGTCGAGCAAATCAAGCACACTCGAAGCGCCGCGCTTGTAGGCCAGATCGGCATTGGCGGCGATGGCCTCGGTGAGCGGCAGGCTGCGCTCGCGCAGTTGCGTGGCGCGCGCCGCCACGGCGGCCCGCTCGGCCTCAAGACGCTGTTGTTCGTTGACGGCTGCCTGCTCGGTGCGCTGCAGATTGAGCAAGGCGCTGGTGTAGTCCGCCTCCGAGCGCGCCAGTTCACCCTGGTTGGTGTGCTGCGTAAACAGGGGCATGCTCAGGCTCAGGCTGAAGCTGTTGCCCGTACCGGCCGGTTGCGGGTAACGGTCAAGCTGTACCCCTACACTGACGTCGCGTTCACGCAATGAGCGCGCCAGGGCGCGCTGGTCATCGGCATTTTTGAGCACGGCGCGCGCGGCCTGCAGGTCGGGGCGGCTGGCCGCGCGCAGCGCTTCGGGCGTTGGCGGTGGTGTGTTCGTGGTGCCGGACGCCGGCCAGGGTGCGCTGATCACCAGACTGGCGGCGCTGTCTTCCAGTCCTAGCAGGCGCGCCAGTTCGAAGCGGTTGCGATTACGCTCGGTTTCTGCACGGCGCACATCGTTTTCGGCACGCTGGGTGTCGACGCTGATGCGCGACAGGTCATTGGCGGCAATGTCACCGACGCGCAGGCGGATGCGCGCAGCGTCTTCGGTGCGCAGATAAAGCGCCCGCAATTCGCCGGCAAGCTTGACCTGCTCCTGGGCGGTCCACAGATCGATCCAGGTTTGCGCCAGAGCCAGCTTTTGCTGGCGCAGCACGTCGGCGGCATTCCAGCGTGCCGCCTCAATGGCGCTGCTGGCGCTGGCCGCACGAAGGGCGCGCCGGTTGCCGCGTTCGATCGGCTGGTCGATGCGCGCCTGCCAGTCAATCTGTTTGCGCATCAAACCGCCGGGGCCGATGCCGCTTTGCGGGCTGATAGTGGCTGAGCCGAGGGTCAGGTTGGGGTTCTGGCCGCGATCGGCGGTCAGCAGATCGGCGCGCGCGGCTTCGATATACTGGCGCGAAAGCAGCACATCGCGATTGCACAGGTTGAGGCGGGCGAGGGCATCGGCCAGACTCAGGCTGGCAGTGGTGCCCGTGCTCGGACACTCCGCCATGGCTGGCAGGGTCGTGGCGAGCGCCACTGCCAGCGCCAGGCCAGTGAAGGTTCGCTTGATCGTGCTGCGAGTTAATGAAAGGTTCATTTTTGTACCGCGTGTTCGAATATGACGGGCGCCGGGATGGCGCAATTCCCGTTTTTGCTGCATGCGCGCCGAAGCATACGGAGCGCACCTTAAAGTAAGCTGAATGGAGCACAACGATGCGGGTACTCGTGGTTGAAGACGATCTGACGCTGCAACGCGGGCTGCAGCAAATCCTCGAGACGGCAGGTCATCGCGCCGAGATCAGTGGTGACGGCAGCGAGGCCAATCTGCTGCTTGCTACCGAAGCGTATGACCTGTTGGTGCTCGACCTTGGCCTGCCCGGCATGGATGGCATTGACGTGCTCAAGCGACTGCGCGCGCGCAAGCAGACTCTGCCGGTGCTGATCCTGAGCGCACGCGACGCGACTGAGCAACGCGTCGCCGGGCTTGATCATGGCGCCGACGATTACCTCACCAAACCGTTTGAATTGAGTGAATTCCGGGCTCGTGTGCGCGCTCTGCTGCGCCGTGGCCAGGCTGCCGTGATGCGCCTGGGTGCGATTGAGTGGTCCTGGGAAAATCGTCAGGCCAGCGTCAACCAGACGCTGCTGGCACTGTCGCCGCACGAATCCACCATGCTCGAAGCGTTGCTGCAGAACC
>CANJOT010000077.1 GCA_947475815.1 Burkholderiales bacterium
GTCAGAGCTGCCGCCGATACAACCGCATCACCCACCGTGATGGTGTAGTTGTTCACTTGCGCGTCGTTCAGATTCGCCAGTGTCGCCATGTCGCTGGCTACAATCGTCGCCGTCACCAAACCGCTGGTGACCACCGCAATGGCGTTCGCCTGATCGACCGTGACGGTGCCGCTGAGGATTACGGCTTCATTGTTCAAGCCTGTGATGCCCGCTGAGGCATACACGGCAGCGACGTCGGTGTAGCTACCCCGAACAGTGGTCACCCCACTCGCATCGATCGGGCCGCTGGTATTGTAGTCAATGACCAGCACGTTGGCGCTGTCGACGGTGACATTGGTCAGCGTGACCGGAATATCCACCGGCAGGTTAAAACCGCGCGAGGTGATGGCTTTTGCGGTATCGACATCGGAGCCGGTAATGCGCGTGAGATAGGTGCCGTCGGCAAGCGCCACGGTGTTGGCATCAATCGTGTTCAGGTCGGTGGCCGCAGCGCTTCCTGCATCGAGCGTGACCCCGACATTGCGGGCCGTGTCGATGGTGGGTGCACTGATGGCAATGGCCACATCATGGGCGCTACCCACGAGCAGCGTCACGGCCATGGCATTGACCACCACGGTCGTTTTTCCATCTAATGTGTTCAGCGCTCCGCCGTTGACCGTTGCGTCGGTCACTGTCACGGTAAAGGCGTTACCACCGGACAGAGGATTGCCATTCACTGGCGTGTTGTCCGTCAGGTTGGCCAGCGTGGCCATGTCGTGCTCGGCGATGGTGGCGGTGACCACGCCGGTGGTGGCAGCCGCCACCACGTTGGCTTGCACCACGGTCACGGAGGCATCGGTCACCGTGACCGTCTCGTTACCCAGACCCGTGATGCCGGCGGAGCTATAGGCCGCAGTAACGTCAACGTAGCTGCCGGTGACGTCCGTGACACTGGCGGCATTGATGGCGACACTGGTTTTGGCATCCAACGCCAGCAAATCCGCAGCGGCCACCGAACCGGTATTGGACAGGGTGATGGCGTAGGCATTCACGTCGCTGTCGGTCAGCGCCGCCTTGATGTTGGCCAGCGTGTCTGTGGTGAGCGTGGCCGTGATGACACCGGTGTGCAGCAAGGCCAGGGTGTTGGCCTGGGTTGCGGTGACGGTTTCGTTCAGGGTAACGTTGAAGTCACCACCGTTGTTGTACCCGGCGATGGTCATCGCATTGGCCAGCGATGTCGAGCCGATGATGGTTATTTTTCCGATGGCGTCCTGGAGCCCGGGGGCCAGGTGAGACATGTACGCAATCACGTCGGCTGCCGAACCGGAAATATCGGTTTGCAGGTTGGAGGCCTGTAGCAACGTTGCCTGGCCCGCCACGTTGCCGTTTTGCACGGCCAGCACGGTCGCCGTCCCCGCGTCCATGCCTGAAATGGCAGCGAGCTGGGCAGCGTTGGTCAAGTCCACCAAAGGCGCGCCCGGGGTTGCCAGAGCTTTCGCCTTGATAATGTCGACCAGTGAATTCAACGCTGTCGTGCCGCCGACGCCACCACCCACAGCCGTCATCACGTTGGCGACTTCCTGACCGGCTTTGTAGACCGCCAGATCCGTTGTCGGGTCCAGGGTCAAGATGTTTTTGCCCGTCAAACCGAAAGCACCCTGCACCAAAGCCAGCGCTTGTGCCTGGGTTTTTCCGCCGCCATCCACCGTCATCAAACGCTGGACCAAGGTGGTGAGCGGGCTGACGATGGCGCCGTCCGGTGCGGTCAACGTGTTGATAAAATGGTGACCGCTGAGAATGTCAGTACCGCCGACCGACTTAATGTCGCCCGTACCGGTCAAGCCCGCAAAATGACCCGTTGCATCCGTGGTGACCGCAGCACCGGTTTGACTACCGTTGGTGCGTGTCACCAGTGCGCCTCTGATGGCACCGTCGATCACATAGCCACTGCTCGTGGTTGGCGGCAAAACGCCGCCGCCGCCGCCACCACCGCAAGCGACCAATGGCAGAATCAGCAGCGTGGACACGCCCATGCCCACAGGGCGTTTATGTTTGGCTGTCCAGTCACGCACAAAGGCCAAAAAATCAGCCTGCCCTTGCGGTATCTCAACACGGGTCACGCCACTGCCCGTCTGTTGGGCCAGTAACTCAAGGTCGCCCAAAGCCTGATCCTGAGTAGCCACGCGCACATCAGGGAGCACGGCAGAACCCATCAGGGCTTGCTCGATGCCACCCCTTTCAACGATGGAAGCTACGGCTGAAAGATTGGCATTTTGTTGGGTACGTTTAGTCATTCTGGCTACCTCTGGCGTCTAAATTTTTAAAAATGATGTAGGGATCAAGTGCTCGTTGAATACGATCAGCGTTCACGAAACGCTTTGCCTTGCATGCGCAAAACAGGGGTGAAAAGATAATTAAGAACGGACCGATTTCCAATAACAACGTCAACCTCAGCGACCATGCCGGGCAGGACGTCCAAGACTTTTCCGTTTTGGGCTTTGAGCAAACTGGTGGTGCGCACTTCGATCGGAAATGAGCGCTTGCCACCGGACGGGGGGCCGCCGCTTTGTGGCATTTCAATCGAGTCGGCGCTGATGGTAACAACCTCGCCATTCATGGAGCCAAAGCGCGTCGCGTCGTAAGCCGTGAGCTTGACCTTCGCAGGCTGTCCGGGATGCAAAAAGGCGATGTCTTCGGGACGCATCTGCGCTTCGACCATCAGGGTGTCGTCGGCAGGAACAATTTCAATCAAGGTTGCGCCAGGCTGCGCCACAGAGCCGACCGTGGTGATGGCGACTTGCTTGACGATACCGCGCACCGGGGAACGCAACTCGCCGCGGTTAACGCGGTCCTCACGGGCGGGCAGGGCTTGCTCAACCTCGGCCAATTTGGCGGTGACCAGCGAGAGATCTTTCAGTGCATCGCTGCGAAAGCGTTCGCGCTGCGCATCCGCGCGGCCTTGGGCTTCCTGAATTCCGGCACGGTGCCGCACGCTGGCGAGTTCGGCGTTTTGGTACTGACCTTCCAGGTCGACCACGCTGCGACGCAGGCGGATCAAACTGGTTTCGGGCTCAATGCCTTTCTTCACCAGCGGTTCGACCAAGGCCAACTCTTGACGCGCCAACACCAGTGAACGGCCCGCATTGTTCATGACCGCCTGGGATTCGGCGAGTTCTGTCTGTCGCTGTACCAATTGCTGGCGCAACACTTGCAGATCGGCTTCGAATTCGATCTTGCGCGCCATATAAAGCCGCTCTTGCACCAGCACCACCGCGGGGGCTTCTTTGCGCAGCGCGTCTGGCCACTTGGGTTCTTGTCCACGCGCCGTAGCGGTGAGCCGATAAATTTCGGCACTCAGGCCGTTTTGCTGTTGCTGCATCTGGTTACGGTCACTGCTGGTACGCGTGGTGTCGAGCTCCATCAGGATGTCGCCCTTTTCCACCAGGGCTCCGCGACGCACATGGACCTTGGTGACAATGCCGCCGTCGTAGCTCTGCAGCTGCTGCACCTTGCCGCTGGGGATGACCTTGCCTTCACCGCGCACCACTTCTTCAAGCTCAGTGACAGCCGCCCAAATCATCGTAAAAATAAAAAAGACGGCGATGACGATGAACAGCATGCTCGTCGTCCAGCGACTGTTGCGGTTCGCCCGCTTGAAAGACCGGGCCTTGAAGGCGCTTGGAGAGGACTCAGACATAGGCGGGTGAAGCAGCAATCGCGCGTGCATTGGCAGCGCTTGGGGTGGATGGGGTTTGCATGACCATGGCTTTGGGGCCGTCGGCAACCACCTTGCCTTTATCAAGAACGATGACGCGGTCGACCAGATCAAGCAGGCTGGTGCGGTGCGTGATGATGATCAGGGTCTTGTCGACGCAGTGGCTCTTGAGGGATTGCAGCACCTGTTTTTCGGTCTGCACATCCATCATGCTGGTGGGCTCGTCCATCACCAGGATGGGCGGATTGCCGACCAATGCGCGCGCAATGGCGATCGCCTGTTTTTGGCCGCCCGACAGGCCTTCGCCTTTTTCGCCCAGCACCATGTCGTAACCCAAGGGGTGTTGACTTGAAAACTCATGCACGCCGGCGACCGTAGAGGCATCCAAAATAGCGGCATCGCTGGGGCGGTAGCCACCAATGGCGATGTTCTGACGCAGCGTGCCCGAGACCAACCAGATGTCTTGTTGGACCACGCCGATGTTGGCACGCAAGTCTGAGGGATTGATCTGACGCAGGTCGGTGTCGTCGGCCAGGACCAGGCCTTCGTCTTGCTCGTAGAGGCCGAGCAGCAAGCGCGCTACCGTGCTCTTGCCAGAACCAATGCGGCCGAGGATGGCGACTTTTTCGCCAGGCTGAATGCGCAATGAGACCTGATGGAGCGCGTTTTGCTGCTGATCCGGGTAACGGAAGCTGACGTCGCGCAGCTCCAGAGCGCCACTCAGGTGCGGTCGGCTCACGTAGTGGCGGTCGGCCGCGTGGTCGGTGCCGGCGCGCATGACGCTGTCCAGCGAACGGTAGGAGGTGAGCGCCTGGTTCATGCGGGTCAGGATTTGCGTGAGCTGCGCCAACGGCGCCAGTGCCCGGCCACAGAGCATGGTCGACGCGATCAGCGAACCCATCGATATTTGCCCGCCAACGATCAGGAAGACCCCGTACACCACCATCAAAATCTGCGCGGCTTGCTGCACAAAGCCGGTCGCATTGACCACCAAATGAGAAACGCGGCGGCTGCGCATGCCGGTACTGGACTGCTCACGGATGCAGCGCTCCCAACGTTCGCGCAGCAACGGCCCGGCGCCGGAGGTCTTGACGGTTTCAAGCCCGCTGATGGCCTCTACTAGCACACCCTGCTTGCTTTGTCCTTGTTCGTAAGCCTCTTTGGTGTAGCGCGCCAGCAACGGCTGCACGCCCAGACCGAGCAAGATGATGGCGGGTACCGCAATCAACGGAACAATGCCGAGGGGGCCCGCGACGATGTAAATCACGACCAAGAAAAAGATTGCAAAGGGCAGATCGACCAGCGTGGCCAAGGTGGCCGAGGTAAAGAACTCGCGCAGGGTTTCGAATTCCCGCAGGGTGTTCGCAAAACCACCGGCAGAGCCTTTGCGGTTGACCAGCTTCATGTCGAGCATCTGGTCAAAAATTCGCTGACCAATCAATTGGTCGGCGTGGTGGCCGGCATCGTCAATGAAGACCGCCCGCAGACTCTTGATGATGAAGTCCACGACCAGCGCCACCATGACGCCAAAGGTCAAAGCGATCAGCGAGTCGACTGCCTGACTGGGCAAAATGCGGTCGTACACAACCATCGTGAACACGGATGTGGTCAAGGCTAAAAAGTTTATCAACACGGCCGCCGTCGCGACCTGCGCATAAGACCACTTGCTTTGCCCGAGCGCGCTCCAGAACCAATGTCCTTGCGCTTCGGCGGCGGCAGCACTGACCGGTCGCGTGTGGCTGACCAGTGAACGCACTTGTATCGCCATGCCGCTGTAGTCGGCTTCCAACTGCGCCAGCGTGAATTCGACTGACCGGTCGCCATAGCGAGCGTCCATGACGTCAAACAGATCGTCGGATAGGCGCTGCATGAGCACCAGCGCGTGACCATCCTGCTGCATCAATACCAGTGGCAACTGATTGGATGTCACCGTTGCCAGTTCTTGCGGAGACCAGGAGCAACCCATCCCCAAGCGCTGCGCCACCTGCATGAACTGCTCGACCGTCATCCCTTGGTTGATGCCTACGGCAAACGACCGCACGGTGGCGGCCGACACAGGCAGCTGAAAGTGCTGCGCCAAATGGAGCAGACACTTTTCAAGAGAATCGTTACTGGTCAACATGTATTACTGTTCTTTTTAAAAATTGAAGTCGAAGTAGCTGAGCAATTCACCCAGACTTTGCGCGACGGTAAAATGGGATTGATCAAGCTCGACGCGTGCATCGATCAAGCTGTTGGCGGAAGCGACCAGTTCTCGCTGGGCATCGAGCAGGTCAATCATCGGACGGCGGCCGATGGCAAACTGCTCGACGTAGGTGCTCATGGCCGCCTCACCGGCTTGCAGAAACAACTCGAGCGCCTTGACGCTTTGCCGCTGGCTGGCTGACTTGGAGAACTGGGTGCGCAGATTGCGGTCGCTCACACCGAGCGCCGCGTCGAGGTCAAGCTCGGCCTGGCTTAAGCGCTGGGCCACCTGGTTGACACGAGCGTCGATGACACCACCATCGAACACGGGGTAGGTCAGCTGCATACCGGCGGCAATTTCGAAGTCCCTGCTTGACATACTGTTCAACTGGTACTGGCGGGTATTCAACTGCATTGCAAGCTTGGGACCACGGGTAGATTTCTCGGCCGCCAGGTCTTCGCGTGCGGCACTAACCACTTGGCGCAAGCGCTGAAGTTCAAGGTTGCGCTCGGCAAACTGCGCCAACCATTTTTGTGAGTCGGCCCACTGGTCGGCTCTGAGCGGTAGCGGCAGCAATGGCACGGGCTGCGTGCCGTAGAACTCACGCCAGGCCGCCTGCGCTCGACCCAACTCACCGCGCAGATCAAACAATGCAACCTGCACCTGGACATACCGCCCTTGCGCGCGCAGCAAGTCGGCACGCGAACTCACTTGACCGGTCACCAACTGGTTAACCATGTCCAGCAGGGCTTGATGGCGTTGCACGTTGAGCTCAGCAAGGCGAACCTTGTGCGCCAAAGCCGTCACCTCAGCGTAGGCTCTGACGGCACGCAAGATCAAAGCTTCGGCTGAAATTTGTGATGCGGTGAGGTCTGCCTTGGCGCGCATCTGGCCCGCGTCAATACGCCGGCGCTGAGCGCCGCCGTCATAAATCAGTTGGTTGACACCAAGGTAAGCGTTGCTGTTCAGGCTCGACGCCGACTGCGCGCCGGCGCGACGCCTGATGGGGGATTCACCCGCCAGGCCAGCGCTGACCTGCGGCCAGAGCGCTCCTTCCAATTCAGCAATCGCGAACTTGGAACGCTCGCCCTGTGCCTGGGCAGAACGAAATGTAGGATGCCGAACAACGGCCTCACGAACCTGCGTTTTGAAGCCGGACTCGACAGCATGCGGCGGCCCGGCCCCCAAGGTGTCATCGACACGATAGGAACGCACCATAGCGGAGAAATCTGTCGACTGAAAAAGAGCGGTGAGCGGTTGCAACTGCGTGGCAGCAGGCGGCGTCGTTGCCACCTGAGCCATCGGTGAGCTTGATAAAAATGAAATTGATAAGATAGCGAACCATCGGCCGATATATTGGGAACCGAGTAAACACGAAGCTTTCAAACCGTATTCCTTTTCAAATTTACTTTCATTTACGTTCATTTACTTTCATACCCGTCAGGCGAAATTTTTCAACCATTTTTGGCTTTATCTGTGAACCGAGCAATGTACATCAGTTCATTGTGAAACGATTTTTATTTTTTATTATTAATTGTTATCGCAGGCGCGTTTCCATGTGAGCATCCGCCGAACCTAGCTTTGTAGAACGGCTCTGGCGTTCGATCAAACATAAGGAGGCCTCTTTGTATATCTACCGGGCGGCCAGTGCTGCATGCGCTGGTATTAATCCTACCCAACGTTATAGGACGGCCAGCGGAGCAGCGCGGCGCCAGTCGACGCGACACCAGACGAGACATGCTTTACTTGGCGCGCGAGGCCGATGGCGGCATGAATCAATTCGAGTTATCTTGCGGCATTCCATTCTGGGATAACTCGCACCGCAGGAAATCAAATTAACCCCAATATTGCTCAAACAAAATGATCTCAAGCGTTTGGCAAAATGAAGAATTGAAATTCGGCTACCTCGATCCATGGCTGCGCAGCTTCGTAAGGGGCACCCCATGCGGTGCTATCATTTTGCGATGAAACCTCTTTTCTCTCCGACTACCGAGGCGGGCGCCGATCCCGTCGTCCTCGAAGAACTGCACTTTCGCCGCATCGACATGCGCGGTTACCAACGCAGCGACGGCCTCTACCAGATAGAAGGACGGGTCACCGACCGCAAACCCTACGACTTCCTACCCGCCAGTGGCGGCCGCGAGGTGCCCGCCAACGAAGAAGTGCACGACATGGGCGTCTGTCTGGTGTTCGACCGCGACATGGTGGTGCAGGAAGTGCACAGCTTCATGAACGCCATGCCCTACGGCAACTGCCCCGGCGGCGACGCCGGCCTGCAGGCCATGAAGGGCGCGCAAATGACCAAGGGCTGGCGCCGCGAAGTGCAGGACCGGCTCGGCGGTGACCGCAGCTGCGCGCATCTGCGTGACCTGCTCGTGCCCATGGCCACGGCGGCGGTGCAGTCGATGAGCGTGCTGCGCCGTAATGATCCCCTGCGGCTCGACAAACACGGCCGGCCGGCCAAAATTGACAGCTGTCATGCCTATAGTGCACACGGCGAACTGGTATTGCAGCACTGGCCGGAGTTTTATCGGCCGAAAAAGACCGACTAATAGAGAAGGCGGCCCGCCGTCAACAAAGCAGATTGACCCAAAGCGGGAAGCGCGCATAATGCAATTGCAGCCCGATCCGGAGCATGAACGGCCGCACGATCCGACTTTCAGCGATCGCGGGCGTGTGCAAAACGTCACCCGGAATCATTATTTTCCGGGCTCGAAAGCGTTCGCATCGCAGGTATCAAAGCAAATTACAGGCGAATCCATTAAAATGGGCGAGCGCGACTACATGTAATATGTAAGACCACTCAATCAACGAGCCCCTCACGGCATACCAAGGAGAGCAACGCAATGTCAGATACCGAAAGCGACGTCCATAACGAATATGGCAAGATCACCGACGTCGAACTCGACAAGATCCGGGCCCGTCACGGCAAGAGCTATCCGATCAATTTCCCCTACATCCGCCACATCAATCAGGACTCCATTTCACACGTCGCCCGCGCGATGGGTGACGCCAATCCGCTTTGGATGGATCCGGAATACGGCAAGACGACGCGCTTTGGCAAGATGATTGCGCCACCGGGCCTGCTCTACGGTTCGGCCTGGGGTAGCTGGGATCTGCGCCGCGGTCAGGGCCTGCCCGGCGTGCACGGTCTGCATTCGAGCGATCACTGGATCCTCCATCGTCCGCTGTACGAAGGCGACGTGGTGCATGCTGTCAAAGAACCGCATTCGCTGGAAGAGCGCCAGGGCGCCTGGTCCGGCCGGGCCTTCATCCAGACCGACAACATCCGTTTCTATAATCAGAAGGATGAGCATATCGGCACCCAGGTGATGGCGGCCTTCCGCGGTGAACGCGAAGCCGGCAAGAGCCGTGGCAAATACGCTGACATCCCGCGCGCTGTCTACACCGACGAAGAGATCGAGCAGATCGATCGTGAAATCGCCGCTGAAGAAGTCCGTGGCAACGTGCCGCGTTATTGGGAAGACGTCAAGGTCGGCGACAAGATCCAGCCGATCGTGCGCGGTCCGTTGACGATTTCCGACATGATCGCCTGGATGATGGGCATTGGTTCGCCGCACATCCGCAGCGGCCAGCACTGGCTGCAGTACCGCACCCGTTCACCCAAGGTCTCGGTCAAGGATCCGGTCACGCGCATTCCGCAAGCCGTGGAGCGTGTCCACTGGGATCCGTACATGGCTGCTGAAATCGGCATGCCCAACGCCTATGACTACGGTTCGCAGCGCGGTGCCTGGGCAACCCACTTCCTGACCAACTGGGCCAGCGATGACGGCTGGGTGGCCGAGTGTTACGCCAAGTACCGCGGCATGAACTTCGTCGGTGACACGCTGCGTATCAAGGGCGAAATCACCAACAAGTGGATCGGCAAGAGCGGCATCGCTTACGTCGACTGCAAGTTCGACAGTATCAACCAGCGCGGCGAAAACGTCATGCCAGGCACCGGCGTGATTGCCCTGCCGCAGCGTGGCAAGCCGCTGCCGCTCGGTCCGATCGACAGCAGCACCGACCGGCCGTAACAGCAGCACCTGCCTGCGCGGCGCAAGGCCGCGCAGTGCAAGCCAGGCAACAAAACTTCCGGCTCGACCCAACGTCGAGCCGGAATCATTTAGTAGACCCGATTTTGCAGAGCGGCCACGCCTTCATCCAGCGCGCGGCGCCATCGCCCCGGCGCACAGCGGGCCGGTGATGGCCGGCGACCGCACGCTGCGGCCGCCGAGGGGTGTTGCTCAGTCTTCGGCCGTGATCCCCGCGTCGCGACTCAGCTTGGCAAACGCTTCAAAATCGGAACGCATGACCTTCAGCATTTCATCCGGCGACGAGGCACCGACCACCAGGCCTGCCGAATTGAGCTGACGCTGCACGTCTGGCGAAGCGAGCGCGGCACGCACACCTTCATTGAGCGCACGCAGGGTGGCTGCGGGCATATTGGCCGGTGCCAGAACACCCCACCACAACTCCATCGTGTAACCCGGCAAGCCCGACTCAGCCACCGTCGGCACATTGGGCAACTCGGACAGGCGCTTGCGGCCCGTCACGGCAATGCCCCGCACCTGATTGGCCTTCATGCTGGGCAGGGCGGACTGGGTGACCTGAAAGACGGCGTCGATCTGGCCGCCGATCAAATCGGTCTGCGCCGGCGCACTGCCTTTGTAGGGCACGTGCGTCATCGGCACACCGGCCATGCGGGCAAACATTTCACCGGCGATGTGCGGGCTGGTGCCGGTGCCGGCCGAGCCGTAGTTGAGGCTGCGCGTCTTGGCCAGCGCGATCAGCTCGCGCACGTTGTTGACCGGCAGGCCCGGATAGACTTCGATCACCATCGGCGCCGAACCGACCACTGAGACCGCGGTGAAATCATCGACGGCCTTGTAGGGCACCTTCTTGCTGGACGCGCCATGAATCAGGTGCGAGGTGCCGGTAAGCAGCAGGGTGTAGCCGTCCGGCGCGGCGCGCGCCACCAGGTCGGCACCGATCGAACCGGACGCGCCGGCGCGGTTCTCGACCACCACCGGCTGCTTCCAGATTTCGGCGAGGCGGTTGCTGAGAGCGCGCGCGATCAGGTCGTTGCCTCCTCCCGGCGGGTAGCCGACGATCATGCGCACCGGCTTGTTCGGAAAACTCTGGGCCAGCACCACGCCGGTGTGCAGCGCGGCCAGCGCGCCACAGGTCAATACGATCGCCTGCAAGGATTTTTTCATGATCATGTCTCCGTTGAGTTCTTGATTTGAATTTCTGAAATGAGGTACCACACCTGCCTGATTTTTTTGCACTGGCCCGATTCACTGGCCCGATTCACTGGCCCAATTCACTGGCCCAATTCACCGGCCCAATTCACCGGCCCGTTCTGACCAGATCATCACCGAACGGCCCGTCACGCAGCCGCACAGCTTCCTTGAGACCCTTCTCGATGGTATTGCGGCGGAACTCCTCGCGACTTTGGGCAAGGTGACCGCGTGCATCCATTTCCGCAGCCAGGCGCTGCAGAGTGCGCGCCCCCATCAGTTCGAGGCCGAGGTTGACGATACGCTTGTTGGCCGAAAGCAGGTCCGTGTCCACCAGAGCCAGCCGGTTGGCCAGGGCCTCGACCTCGGCCGACAACTCTGCGGCGGGCACCGACTTGAGTGCCAATCCAAGCACGGCAGCATCACGACCTTCGAGCGCATCGCCCGTCAGCAGCAAACGTTTGGCCCATTGCGGCCCGAGGTTGTAGAGCCACATGTGTGACGGTAAGGAACCCTGGGCGCGTGCAGGCGGAAAGCCAAAGCGCGCATCGTCGGCACAGATTACCATGTCACACAAGAGGGCCAGATCAGTGCCGCCGGCCAGGCAACGCCCGTGGATCTGAGCGATCACCGGCTTGTGCATGTCGAACAGGGCCATGCGTTTGGCCTGGGCGCGCTCGAGGCGCCAGGCATCGTCTTCGAAGGTCTTGCGGCCACGCTTGTTGTTCTGCCCAGCCACCGCAGGCGCTTCATACTGGCCCAGGTCGTAGCCGGAACAGAAGTCGATGCCGGCGCCACGCAGGATAACGCAATGCACGCGGGTGTCGTCGTCGGCCTCCCAGAGTGCCTGCTCGATTTCCTGCTGCATCTGCACGCTGATGGCATTGCGCTTTTCAGGCCGGTTCAGCGTGATGCGCGCGCGGCCGTCGGCCACTTCGTAAAGGATGGTCTGGTAGGTTGGTGCTTCGCTCATGGCGTTCTCGCTGTCAGGACGGTATCGAATTCAATCAAAATGCTTCAGGGCGCCAGACCCATCAGGCGCACCGGCCGGCCATCCAGCCAGGCGCGGATGTCGTCGACGATCTGCTCGTAAAACAACTGGTAGGCACGTTCGGTCACATAACCGACGTGCGGTGTGGCAATGACGTTGGGCAAGGTGCGGAAGGGATGGTCGACCGGCAGGGGCTCGATGTCGTAGGCATCGACGCCAAAGCCGCCGATGCGTTGCGCGCGCAGGGCGTCAATGACCGCCGGCTCGTCGACCAACTGACCGCGGGACGTATTGATCAGAAAACCGCGCGGCTTCATCAGGGCCAGTTCAGCGGCGCCGACAAAACAGCGTGTGCGCGCCGAGAGCTTGAGGTGAATGGTGATGAAGTCCGACTGCGACATCAGTTCCGCCTTGCTCACCAGCGTCGCGCCGGCCGCGCTGGCGCGCTCGGCGGTCAGGTTCTGGCTGTGTGCGAGCACGCGCATGCCAAAGGCATTGGCAACTTTGGCCACACGTGCGCCGATATAACCCAGTCCAAGGATGCCCAGCGTACTGCCCTGAAGGTCCATGCCCAGGCCGGTCATCCAGCCGCCGCTGCGCACGGATGTCGTTTCCTCCCGAAAATGACGCGCATAAGCGAGCAGCAACAGCCAGGTCAGCTCGGGCGTGCCGTTGCCCGCCGAATCCGTACCCGAGACACAGATGCCCCGGCTGACCGCATGGGCCGAGTCGAGCACGGCATTCCACATCGCCGTCGAGACAATCAGCTTGAGGCGCGGCAGGGCATCAATGATGCCGGCATCAAAGGCCGTGCGTTCCCGCATCAGGCAGACGATGTCAAACGCTTGCAGGCGCTCGATCAGCGCCGTGCGGTCGTGCAGGTGATCGGAAAAACTGGTCACCTCCACCTCGTCCGCCACACGCGACCAGGGTCCGCAGCGTAGCGCTACGCCCTGGTAATCGTCGAGCACCGCAACGCGCAATTTTCCGCGCGCGTTCATGTCTGCTCCTGCTGTTTGGCCTTGACACGGCGCCGGCCGTCTTCGCGGCCATAACGCAGCGCATCGGGAAAGGACATCGGTGCCATGCTGGCCAGAATGGCCTTGGTACCCCGCAGCACCTCGCGATCCAGCGCCGCCAGCCGCGCGGCCAGCGCAAGCGCCGCCGCAAGCACATCGGCATCCGGCACCACGGCGTTGGCCAATCCGCAGGCCAGCGCTGCATCACCGCCGATGCCTTCTCCGAGCATCAGCAGCTCGAAGCTTTTCCTGCCCGGCACGAAGGCCTGCACCACCGGAGCGATCAGCCCCGGCATCATGCCGTGTTTGACTTCCGGGTAGGACACGCGTGCCGATTCGGCCAGCACTACCATGTCGGCGACATTGACCAGAGCCGCACCCAGGCCGATGGCATGACCCTGTACGCCTAGCACAATCGGTACCGAGGCGGCGCCGAAAGCCAGCAGCAACTCCGCCATGAGATCGCTGCGGCGTGCCAGCGCTTCCGGGTCGGCGCGCTCACCTTTGAATTCACCCAGATCGGCACCGGCGCAAAAAACCGTACCAACACCGGTGATCACCACGGCACGCACGCTGACGTCGGCATCGGCATCGCGAATCGCCTGCAGGAGCGCCAGCGCCAGCGGCGTATCCAGGGCGTTGCGGCGCTGCGGCCGGTTGAGGGTCAGCAGGCGCACGCCATCCTGATCGCTGCTGAGCAACACGGAATCACTCATGCGTGCGCGCCCGCCTGCGCCGGACTGGCCGCCTTGTTGCGAATGCTGATGGCCGGATCGTCGATCGACACGGCGCGCAGCGCGCGCTTTTCGCTGGGGTCAAACACGGTGCGGGCGTGCTGCGTGGCAACGTTGTCCCAGAGAATGGTGTCGCCCACGCTCCAGTGATGCCGCCAGGTATATTCCGGTTTTTCCATGTGCGCCCAGAGATGCTTGAGCAGGGGGCGATACTCTTCGCGCTCCATGCCGACCACCTCCTTGGTCACCGCACGGCTGGCCGAGATGAAGCGTTTGCCGGTGATGGGATGCGTATCGATAATCGGCCGGATGTAGTCGAGCGTTTCGACGCTGCCGTCCTTGTAGGTGTAGGTAGCGGTGAAACGCGCCTTGAGGTTTTCGACACGCGCCTTGACCTCGGGCTCGAGGTCTTCCCAGGCCTTGATGACGTCTGACCACAGGGTATCACCACCGGCATCGGGCTTGACCGGCAGCATCAGTGCATGCAGCGAACGCGCACGCAGCATGTGTGGCGTAAAGCTCAGATCGGAATGAAACGACAATTCGCCATTGCCAAACAGGCCATCCTCGTGGGCATTGGAGACCAGCGACGACTTGCGCTCCGGGTCGGCATAATTGCCGCCGCCGCGGTAGGTCAGCTCACCGGCGACGCACGACAGGCGCACATGCTGGTCTTCGGTGAGGGGCGTTGCGCGAAACAGCAGCACGCGATACCGGAGCAGCGCCTCAAACAATGCCTTGCCGGTGGCTTCATCGAATTCGGTGCGCGGGTCAAAATCAAGCACTTCGGCACCCA
>CANJOT010000078.1 GCA_947475815.1 Burkholderiales bacterium
GAGAAGGTCGTCAATCTCGGTAACCTTGGTGACATCGTCAAGGTCAAGGACGGCTACGCCCGCAACTTCCTGATCCCGCAACGCCGCGCCCGTCGTGCGACCGATGTCGCGATCAAGGAATTCGAAGTCAAACGCGCTGAACTGGAAAAGATTGCCGCTGAAAAGCTGGCCGCTTCACAGGCGGTTGCTGCCAGGCTGCAGGGTCTGGCCCTGCGCATCGGCGCCAAGTCCGGTGTCGATGGCCGTCTGTTCGGTTCGGTGACCAACGCCGATATCGCTCAGGCTCTGGTCAAGCAAGGCTTCGTCGTTGAAAAGGCTCAGGTGCGCATGCCCACCGGTCCGCTCAAGGCGATTGGTGACCACAGCATTTCACTGGCGCTGCACACCGACGTGCTGGTTGAATTGACCATCAGCGTGTACGGCGAGCACGCATAAGTCATATGCGTTCGGGCTGTTCCTGAAATAAGCCGGGTTCGCCCGAAACTGTTCAGTTAAAGTGTTAAAGCTTTAAGCTGGTCAAGAATCCCTCTTGTATCTTCGGATCAGGAGGGATTTTTTTCTGTTGTTTGTTCAGGCCTGATACCGTGTTGCGCTAGAGGGTGCAATGCGGGTGTCTGGCCGCAAACAGACGGCACGCTTGCCGCAGGAGGAGAGACGGATGGACGAAACCATGCAACTGGCGACATACGCCAGTGCCTTGCGCTACGAGGACTTGCCGCCCGAGGTAGTGGAGCGTGCCCGCGAAATCGCCTTGCACACCTGGTGTGTGCAATTGGCGGGCAGCACCTTGCCATGGTCGCAGGCGATCTGGCGTCATGTGCGTGATCAGGGGGGCAACCCACAGTGTACGATCGTCGCCCTCGGATCGCGTACTTCGGCGGTCAACGCGGCCCTCGTCAATGGCAGCTTCGGTCACAGCTTCGAGATGGATGACAGCCATGCTGCGACCGGCATCAAGGGCGGCTGCGCCGTCGTGCCGGCGGCGCTGGCGATCGCCGAGCAAGGCCCGGCTTTGGGCTCGGCTTTGGGCCCGGTCTCGGGCCGCGACTTTATCGTCGCCATCGTTGCCGCTTACGAGGTCATGACCCGCATCGGTCTGGCGGTGACCCCGGCGCTGATGGTCAAGGGTCATCATCCGACCGGCTGCTGCGGACCCTTTGGCGCGGCCGTCGCCGCGGGCAAGTTGCTGGGTTTTGACGCTGTCACCATGCGCCACGCCCTCAGCATCGCCGCCGCGCAATCGGCCGGACTGCTCGAAGCACCGGCCGGCGGGCGCGGGGATCTCAAGCGCCTGTTCGGTGGCATGGCCGCAGCCAACGGCCTGCGCGCCGCGCTGCTGGCGCGGGAAGGATTGACCGGCCCGGCGACCATGCTCGAAGGGGAACACGGCTTCTGCCATTCTTACGGCGACGGCACCAGGCTGAACGCCCTGACCGCGGGCCTGGCCAGCGTGTGGCAGATCCTGCACGTGCATTACAAGCCCTATGCCCAGGATGGCTACATCCAGCCCATGACCGAAGCGTTCGACCAGATTCTGCGGCGTCACAGTTTCATGGCCGATGACATTGCCGAGGTGCGGGTCGGCTGCAGCGCGCATGCGCATGACCACATTGCCGGCCTGATCCGCGAACCGCGCGATCTGACCAGCGCGCAGTTCAGCATCAACTTCAGTCTGGCGCTGTATTTTTTCAAGCGTGGTGCAGGCTTTCAGGAATACACGCAGGACAGTCTCGACGATGCCGCCATCATTGCACTCGGTCGGCGCATTCATTCCGAAATCGATGACGAAGTCGAGGCCGAGTGGCAACGCAGCAAGGCGCGCGGTGCACGCGTCACCGTGCGTTTGCGCTCGGGTGCGGTGCACAGCGCCTACGTGCCGATGCTGCGCGCCATGTCGCCGGCGGAAGTGGACGAGAAAAGCCGGCGTCTCGCCGCGGTGGTGCTGGATGGCGCGCAATGCGAACGCCTGGTCGATGCCGTGCGCCACCTCGACGAAATGGACGACGTTGCGCAAATCGTGCCTTTGCTGCGTGCCACCGGGACCGCCGCGTCAGGGAGGGCGACATGAACTCCGAACCGTTCGCGCGTATTGTTGATCAGGCCATGGCGACGCGCCTGGCGGCGCTGCCGGCCAGCGTGATCCTTGCGGCGAAGATGGACATTCTTGACATCATTGGCGTGGCGGTCGCCGGCCGCGACGCAGCGGGTGTGCCTGAGGTGCTTGAACTGCTCGGGGAACTCGGTGGCAACCCGACCTGCGGCATCATTGCCAGCAGTTTGCGTGCGCCCGCGCCGGCGGCAGCGCTGGCCAACAGTTGCATGGGGCACGCCCTCGACTTTGACGACACCCACGACCGCGCCACCTTGCACGCTGGCATCGCCTTGGTGCCGGCTGCCCTGGCCGCCGCCGAACACGTTGGCGGCGCATCCGGGGCGCGCCTGCTTGAGGCCGTGGTGTGTGGCCTTGAACTGGTGGTCCGCATGGGTCTGGCGACCCGGCTGGGCCCCAACATCACCGGCTGGCACCTGACCTCGGTCTACGGCTGTTTCGGCGCGGCGCTGGCGGCGGGCATGGTGCTGGGTCTTGACCGTGCGCAACTGCTCGGTGCACTCGGCCTGGCCTACAGCCAGGGCGCGGGCAATGTTCAGGCAGTCAAGGACGGGGCGCTGGCCAAGCGCCTGCAGCCCGGCTTCGCCGCCTCGGCCGGCGTCATGTCGGC
Organism: Burkholderiales bacterium; assembly: GCA_947475815.1. Classification (GTDB taxonomy): domain Bacteria; phylum Pseudomonadota; class Gammaproteobacteria; order Burkholderiales; family Burkholderiaceae_D; genus CANJOT01. The sequence continues at coordinate 2,721 of CANJOT010000078.1, forward strand.
CCTGCTGGCGCGCAAGGGCCTGAGCGGTGCCCAGCGTATCGTGACCGGTGAATTCGGCTACTTCAAGGTCTATCAGAACGATGACATGGTGCCCGGCGTGCTCGGCGAGGATCCTGCTACCAGCAAGTACCACGCCGACGAACTGAGCTTCAAAATGTATCCCTGCTGCCGCTTTCTGCACACCGCGATTGACGCCGCCCTGCGCCTGCGCGAGCGCGCTCCGGATTTGGTAAACGGCCATGCAACGATCGCCGCGATAAACATCGCTGTCAATGAAGAGGCGTGGCGCGGTCTGGTCGAGCCGGTGGATGTCAAGCGTCGGCCGCGCAACAGCGTTGACGCTCAGTTCAGTTTTCCCTACACGGTTGCCACGGCGCTCATCAAAGGGCGGGTCGGCATCGTCGACTTCAGCCCTGCGGCGCTGGTCGATGAACAGGTGCTGGCATTGGCACAGCGCGTGCACGTCGAACACAGTGCTGCACTCGACGAGGACGGCGGCAAGGGCATCACCCCGGCCATCGTCACTCTCCGGCGCAACGATGGCACGGTGCTGGTCGAGCGCAATGACACGCCCACCGGTTCGCCGCCCGATGTGAGTTTCGCCGACATCGAAGCAAAATTTCGCGCCTGCATCGCCGGCCGGGCCGGCTGGTCGGCGCGCGCCGATGCCATTGTCGACTGCGTGCGTGAGCTCGAGCAGCGCGACAGCACCGAACTGATGGCGCTGCTCGGGGTGTGAACCCCACCCCTGTCGGGGTGGCTCCGCAGGTCCTACTGGCTCATCTTGATATTGCCAGCCTTGATGACGGCGCCGTAGGTTGTCAGGTCGGAGCGCACCAGTGCATTGAACTGTTCGGGCGTGGTGAAGTAGGCCTCCATGCCCTGACCGGCGAGTTTTTCCTGAACCTCTCGATTGTTGGCGATCTGACTGATTTCTGCCGACAGGCGGTCGAGGATGGGTTTGGGTGTGCCGGCCGGTGCGGCGACGCCATACCAGTTGACCAGATTGAAGGTCGGCAGGCCCGCCTCGACGAAGGTTGGCATCTGTGGCAGGGCCGCGATGCGCTTGTCGCCGGTGATGGCGATGCCCTTGAGACGGTTGGCGCGTATCATCGGGATGGCCGCCACCGGTGTCTGGAATGAGACCTCCACCTGACCGCCAATCACAGCCGTCAGCGACGGTCCGCCGCCGTTGTAGGGGATGTGTGCCAGCCGAATGCCAGCGAGGCTTTCGAACGATGCGGTCGCGAGGTGCGGTGCGCTGCCGGTGCTGGCTGACGAGTAGTTCAACTGGCCGGGCTTGGCCTTGGCCAGAGCGATGAACTCCTGCAGCGTGTTGGCGGGCACAGCCGGATGGGCGACGAGAATGAAGCCGGTGCGCGCGAAGGTGCCAATCCAGGCGAAGTCCTTGGTCAGATCGAAGGACGTGTGCATCAGCATCGACGTGATTGCCAGTGACGAACTGGCCAGCATGATGGTGTAGCCGTCGGGTGCGGCACGCACCATGGCCTCGGTGCCGACGATGCCGCTGCCGCCGACGCGGTTGTCGACGAATACGGGATGGCCGAGCTTTTCGGTCAGACGCTCGGCAACCAGACGACCCATCGGGTCCTGACTACCACCGGGCGGATAGGGGATGATCAGACGAATGCGGTTGCTCGGCCAGGCCTGGGCCTGGGCCAGGCCGGTGGTCGTGAGCAGGGCCGCCAGCAGCACTGTTTTGACGATGATGGTGCAGGATTTCATGACTTTCATGACGTGTCTCTCCTCCGTTGGTTGGGCGCTGGTCTGGTGCTGACTTGCCATCGCCCTGTTATGAGCCGCTTTGGACTTCCCTGAACTTCCTTAAACTTCCTTGAACTCTTTCGAACTGCAATTGCTGCATTGCCAATCCTGTCGCGTGGTGGTGTCCGGCCCGCTAGCCCGCTGCAGCGCGCAGGCGGGGTGACAGTGGCAGTGCAATACGCAGCGACCAGTGTGGACCCTGTGCCGCCAATGGTGGAGCGACGCCAGTTGCACCGACCATGAGGCCGCGTTCGACCACTGTGCCGTCGAGGCCAGCGGGGCGCAGCACGGTGTATCCCGCTGGCAGCGCCGGCGCGGCGTCACTCTCGCGATCAAACAGAGCCAGCCATTGACTCGGGCCGACCGCCGGAGCCTCATCCAGGCCGTCGACCAGATTGCGCCGCCAATTGTTCATGAAGGGTGCCCAGTCGCTGGCCGATTGCGGGCCGGCGCGCGTCGTGTAGGTCGGATTGCTGAGGGCCGTTGCGTCAGTGACGCTGTATACCGCCAGGTAGGGCGCAGCTGCCGGCGCGTTGGTGACGAAGCGCTGCGCCGTGCAAAACCCGGGCATGCCGAGCAGGCGCTGCACGTGGGCGTCGTACCACGTATGCCAGGCCGCCAGACGTTCGGCGTGCGGCATGTCCATTTCGACCATGTAAAGCATCGGCTGTCTCCTTGTCGTTCTGAGGTCGTGAGGTCGCGTCGGCCTACAGGGCGCCGCAGACATTGGCGACCGAGGCTGCCATCAGGTAGAGACCGGCAAGCGAGGTCAATTCGACCATGTAGGCCGGGCTGCGCGTGGCGCAGAGTGCGGCCCAGAGCTGCTGGTCGATGTCCTGGCGCGCATGGACCTGATCGGTGAACGCAAGCAGCAGGCGGTCGTCTGCCGACAGTTCCGGCGCATCCAGCGCGGCGACGACGATTTTCATGTCCAGGTTCGATGCCGCATCGGGGGCCTTGCGGCCGAATTCGTAAGCACAGTTGCAGCGCCAGGCCATGCGCATGGTCACCAGCCAGCGTTCGCGCGGAATCAGTTGTGACTCCTTGACCAGTACCTGCGTGAGGTTGCGGAACAGTTCTTCCATGCGCGGGCTGTGCGCAATGATCTTCAGCAGCGGGGTGGTCGCCGTGGCCGAATCGGCGGGCGGCAGCCGTTTGGGCTTGTCTGCTTGGGTCGTCATGTCTCTCGTCCTGTCTTATGTTTGCCGTTATTTTCCACTATAATAGGACAGTCCGACAATGGGATTATAAATTCTTGATTGCTGGTATGCACGCATACCATGGTCAGGCTGCGCAATTCCCCCGACGCCCCCCCCTGAACGATGCGTGTTCCTGTGTTGCCGGGGCATGCCGTCGGGTAGAAAAAATAAGCGAGGAGACAGTTTGAGTACGAACAATCTGCAGATCGGTTTCATCGGACTGGGTGCGCTCGGTTCGGTGATTGCCCGCCGCCTGTTGCTGGACGGCGCACGACTCCATGTGCATGATGTCAACCCGGCCGCGGTGGCTGCGGCGGTTGCGCTCGGCGCGACCGCTCAGGCTTCGGCACGCGCCGTCGCCAATGTCGCGCCGATCGTCTTTTCGTGTTTGCCAACGGCCGAGGTCAGCCTCGAGGTGGCCGTTGGAACTGCCGGCGTCGGCCTGGGCACGGCCATCAAGACCTATGTCGAACTGTCGACCATCGGGCGGGTGGCAATGCAGACCATCGCCCGCGAACTGGCCACGCGCGACATCGTCGTCATTGATGCGCCGGTCAGTGGCGGCCCTAAAGGCGCCGAGGCCGGCACGCTTGCCCTGATGATGGCCGGTGCGACCGCCGGCAAGGAACTGGCGCAGCAATGCCTGCGCCCGGTCACCGGCAACGCATTCGATCTCGGTCCCGAGCCCGGTTTGGCGCAGGTCATGAAGCTGGCCAACAACATGATCTCGATCGCGGCGATGACCGCGTCCTTTGAAGTCATGGTGATGGGCACCAAGGCCGGTCTCGACCCGCGCAAGATGCTGGAGGTCCTCAATGCCAGTTCGGCGCGCAACACGGCGACCCTGCGCATGATCCCCGAGTCCATCATTCCGCGCAGCTTCAATTACGGTGCGCGCCTGGCTGTGAGCTACAAGGACCTGACCGCTGGCCTCAAGGAAGCGCAAGGTCTGGGCGCGTCGATGTGGTTCCTCAACGGCGCCCATCAGGTCTGGCACCACGCCATGAGCCATGGCGCGGCCGAGCAGGACTTCACCAGCCTGATCAAATTTTACGAAGAGTGGGCCGGCGTCGAGGTTAAGTGAGGCGGCGGCTTAGGGCGCCGGCGCAGTCGGGTCGGTTGGCCGTGGAGCAGGCAGGAACACGGCATTCATACGCAGGGTCATCGTTTACAGGGCATCACCTATCGTCCGGCAGCATCGGAACCATGAAAGGCTCAACCATGAAACAAATCACCAAATTTGTCACCTGCGCGGTTCACGCCGGCCTCGCCCTTGTCCTCGCACTCGGAGCGGCGACACCTGCCGCCGCTCAGGCTTATCCATCGCGTCCGATCACCATTATCCTGCCGAGTGGCGCCGGCGGTGGCCAGGACGTGCTGGCGCGCCAGCTCGCCGAGAGTCTCGGTGCCGTGCTCGGCCAATCGGTGGTGGTGCGCAACCTTGCCTCGATCATCGGCCAGCAGACGGTCATGGCGGCACCGGCCGACGGGTACACCCTGCTGTTCGACGCGTCCACCATGACGACCCTGCCTTATCTGGTGAAGACGCCGCCCTTCGATACCGAGAAGGATTTCACGCCGATCACGCAGTACGCCAAGACACCCTATGTGCTGACCATGCATCCGGATCGGGGTGTGCGCAATTTGCGTGACATGATTGCCTACCTCAAGGCCAATCCCGGCAAGCTCGCCTGGGGCGTGGCCGGTGTCGGCACGCCTGACCGCATGGCTGCCGCGCAGTTCGCCGAAATGGCCGGTGTCAAGCCGCTGATCGTGCCTTACAAGGGCGGCGCTCCGGCGCTGCTTGGTGTCATGGCCAACGATGTGCAACTGGTCAGCCTGCCGGCGTCGTCGGTCAAGCAGCCGATTGCGGTTGGCAAACTGATCGGACTGGGCACCACCTCGAAAACGGTCACGCCCGACATGCCAGCCATTGCGCCGATTGCCACGGTCGTGCCGGGCTTCGAGTTTTACTCGTGGTACGGCGTCTGGGGCCCCAAGGGCCTGCCGCCGGCCATTGCGGCGCAGATTCGCAACGCCATTGTCAAGGTGACAGCGAACAAGGAATTCGCCAATAAGGTGGCGGCCTCAGGTTATGAGTTGATCGTCTCCGAGACCAGCGACTTCACCAACGTCATCCAGTCCGAGTTGGCCAAGTATGGTGCGCTCATCAAGACCCTCGACATCAATCAATGAGTTGTGGCACCTGACGGCTATGCCGGGTTTGATCGTGACGCGGCACGGCCGGCGCCAGTCTGATCGCCCAGCGCGGCGGTCTGGAGCTGTGCACAGGACAACAACATGACGCAAGCCGGCAAGGGAGCGGGACGATGAAGGGGGCAACGACGGTGGCGTCGTCGCCAGCAGGGACCAGTGCGGCGAGCGTAGAGACGGTCGCCGGTCAACTCGCGCGCTTCGCCCTGGAGCTGCGTTTTGCCGAACTGCCCGGAACTGTACGGCACGAGGCCGGACGCTCTCTGGTCAACGTCATCGGCTGTATGCTGGGTGGTGCGCATCATGCGATCATCGACATCGCCGTGCGCGGCCTGGTGCCGCATGCCGGTGCGACCGTCGCCACACTGGTGGGGCGCGCCGAGCGGGCCGACATTTTCACGGCGACACTGCTCAATACCATGGCTGCCAGCGTTCTGACCTTCGATGACACGCACGCCGAGGCGCTGGTGCATCCCAGCGCGCCGGTGGCGGCGGCGCTGCTGGCGCTCGGCGAGGTGCAGGGGGTCTCGGGTCGCGACTTCATGGCGGCTTTCGTCGTCGGCGTCGAAGCGATGTGCCGCCTGAGCAAGGCGCTTTCGGTGGCGCCAGCGGTCGGCAGACTGAACTGGGCACAGTCGAGCGTCGTCGGCCCGGTCGGCGTCGCGCTCGCCGCTGGTACCTTGTTGGGCTGCGATATGGATCAGTTGGTGGCGGCCCAGGGCATCGCCGTGACCCAAGCGTCGGGTCTGCGTTGCGGTTCGGGCACGATGTGCACATCGTATGCGCCAGGTGCGGCGGCACAGTCAGGCCTGCGCGCGGCGCTGCTGGCGCATGCCGGCATGATCGGTCCGGCAGCGGGCATCGAGGGCAAGGATGGCCTGTTCGAGATTTTTGCGACACAGGCACACACTGCTGCTGCGGTCGATGGCCTGGGCGTGCATTTCGAATTGCTCGCCAATACCTACAAGCCCTATCCCTGCGGCGCGGTCATCTTCCCGGCCATCGACGCCGCACTGGAGATCGCCGCGCGTCCTGGCTTTGATGTCAGCGCCGTGGTGCGTATCTGCCTCGCCCAGCATGTCCGGGCGCATGCCCTGACCAACCGGCCGCAGCCGCGCACGACCTATGAAGCGCAGGTCAGTAGCCAGCATTGGGTGGCGGCCGCTTTGTTGTCCGGTCAGGCCGGTGTGGCGCAGGTCAGCGTGGCGTGCATCGACGACCCCCGAGTTGCCGCCCTGCGCGAGCGCATCGAGTTGGTGATCGACGAGCGACTCGGCAACAGCGCGGCCCATCTCGAGGTGGCAATGACCGATGGCACGATTTTGCAGAGCCACATCGAGCATTGCACCGGCAGCACGCAGCGGCCGGTCAGCGATGCCCAATTGGCCACCAAGTTCCTGCAGTTGGCGGGCGAGGTGCTGCCCGCTGCGCGGGCGGCGAACTTGCTGGACCGCTGCGCCAGCCTCGGCGACAGCGATGCGCTGGCCGCACTGCTTCCTTTGCTCGCGGGCACTGCAGCACTCCGGAGTATGCCCTCATGACCGATCGACAGAATCCCGCAGCCGACTTGCACGCCCCTTTCGCCGGGTCTTTCTACGACACCCAAGACCTGCCGCCCTGGGACTTCTACGAAGACGTGCGCGCCGCTGGCGATGTCGTTTGGGATGCTGGCATGAACGCCTGGCTGGTGGTCGGCTACGAGCTGGCCCGCGAGGTGCTGCGCCACGACCAGTTGTACGCCCATCCCTACGCCAATATGGGCGCGACCGCGGCCTGGCTGAAGGTCCGCTCGAACAACCCGCGCTCCTTCCATTTTCTGTCGGGCGAACAGCACAAGGCAATGCATCGCTGGTACATGCAGGACCTGCTGTCGCCGACCTGGGTCGAAAAATACCGGCCAGTTCTGGTTGACGAGGTGGTGCGCCACAGCCTGACGCGCCTTGCCGGACGCTCATCGTTTGAGGTGTTCGGCGATTTTGCCGAATGGATTCCGCTGGGCGTGTTCGCGCGCCTGCTTGGCCTGCCCGACGACGACGACACCCTGTTGCGCATTCGGCGCCTCAATGATGTCATCGCCGAGTTCACCATCCTCGCCAATGCCTTGAAGCTCGAGCGCGACCCGTCGCCAGCCGATCTGAAAATCGCTGCCGACGCAGCCCTTGCCGGCCAGGAGCTCGATGCGCTGCTGATGCCGGTGGTCAAGGCCCGCCGGGCTGGCACGGGCGATGATTTCGTCAGCCGTCTGTGGGCCGGGGGCCCGGCGATCTTTGCCGACTGGAACGAGATGGACACGCTCGACGCCTGTCGCCGCCTGTTGTTCGCCGGCACCGACACAACGACGCACGCCATTGCCAACGTCTTTTACATGCTGCTCACTGATACCGATCTGCTGGCGCGCGTGCGCGCCGGCGACGCAAGCATCGTCGAACGTTTCATCGAGGAGGCCTTGCGGCTCAACGGCAGCGTGCAGTTCCGGCCGCGGCGCCTGAGCGCCGATACGACCCTGAACGGTGTGCCCCTGAAGGCCGGCGACATGGTGGTCGTGTTCCTGCTGGCCGCGAATCGCGATGCCGCGCATTATGCCTGTCCGCATGCCGTCGATCTGGCGCGCGACAAGCCGCGTGACCACATCGCCTTCAACTACGGTATCCGTACCTGTCTTGGCGCTGCGCTGGCGCGCGCCGAGCTGGCAGCGGCAGTGACGCAGGCCTTGGCACTTTTTCCGACGCTGCGCCTGGATGCCACGGCGCCGGCGCCACGGCCTCTCGGGCTGTTGCGCCGCACCTATCGACCTCTGCACGTCCGTGTCGACTGACTTCCAACCCGACCATGAAAGGAATGCGCACATGACCGACGACGACTCCTACCAGCGCGGCATCGCCCGGCGCAACGCGATACTGGGCAGTAATACCGGACAGCGCACCTCGTTTTTCCACGAGCTGGCGCCTGATCTGGAGCGTGTCGTCATCGAGAATCTGTGGGGCGGCACGTATTGCCGGCCTGGCCTTGAACCGCGGATCCGTGCCTTGTGCACGGTGACGCTGCTGGCCGGTCTTGGCCATCTTCAGCAGGTGCGCCTGCACATCGGCGGCGCCCTCAATGTCGGTGCCAGCAAGGAGGAAATCGTCGAGGCGCTGCAGCAGATGATGTGGTACGTCGGTCTGCCGGCCTTTTCGAGCGCGCTGCAAGTTGCCAACGAAGTGTTCCAGGAACGCGGCCTGGGCGCGGCGGCCGCGCCATGATCGCGGCGCACCACGCAGGGTGAGGAGCTCATCATGAAACCAGAACAGCGCGTCGATGTCATTGTCATCGGTGGCGGCGGTGCCGGACTGGCGGCGGCCAGCGAGGCGCGGCGCGCTGGCTGTTCGGTCATTCTGCTCGAAAAGAATGCCGCTCTTGGCGGTAGTACGGCCTGGTCGATCGGTTCGGTGACGGCCATCAACACCCCTCATCAGCGGCGCGCCGGCATTACCGATTCCGCCGACGAACATTTCGATGACCTCGGCTTGCTCGCCGGCAAGATGGCAAGCCGCGACAACCTCGCGCTGCGCCGTGTGCTGGTCGATCACAGTCACGAGACGTTCGCCTGGCTGATGTCACTGGGCCTCGTCTTTCTTGGGCCGATGCCCGAGCCGCCCAACCGCTACCCGCGCATGCACAACATCGTGCCGAACTCGCGCGCCTTTCCCTATCATCTTGGCCGCCACTGCCGCAAGCTGGGCGTCGATATCCGCCTGGGCATGGCGGCGAAGCGCCTGATCGAGGTGGACGGTCGCGTCATCGGCGTCGAAGTCGAGGCGGCGGGGGGCGACGTTCAGCGGATATTTGCAAACCGCGCAGTGATTCTTGCGGCCGGTGACTATAGCGGCGGCGCGGCCTTGAAGCGCCACTTTGGCTCGGAGCTGGCGGCGCGAACCGACGCCGTCAACCGCACCAATACCGGCGACGGTCACGCCATGGCCATGGAACTGGGCGCGACGGTTGTGAATGGCGACATCATCCGTGGCCCGGTGATCCGCTTCGTACCGCCGGCGCATGAAAACCTGGTGCAGAAGCTGCCGCCAAACACGCTGGTCGGACAGCTTGTACGCTGGTCCATGAACGTGCTGCCCGATTGGTTGCTGCGGCCCTTCATCATGAGCTTCATTACCACCGCGCTTGGCCCGGAGCCGCTGCTTTATCAGGAAGGTGCGATCATCGTCAACAATAAAGGTGAGCGGTTCACCGACGAACTGGCCACGCCGGCCATGGAACTGCCGCAACAACCTGATGGCGTCGGCTACATCATCCTCGACGCGCGCATCGCCCGCAAATTCACGGCCTATCCGTATTTTCTGTGTACCGCGCCGGGTACCGCCTATGCCTACCTGCCGGATTTTCGCCGCAATCGCCGCGACATTTACGTCGAGGCGCCCGACCTGGCGTCACTGGCACAAGCGCTGCACATGTCGCCCGATGTGTTGGAACGCACGGTGCAGGCGAGCGGCAAACCGCTGCACGAAGCTCCCTATGTCGCCCTCGGCCCGATTCGCAGCTATGTCACCCTGACCGACGGTGGCCTGAAGGTGACGACCGACCTGCAGGTGCTGGGCCGCGATGAGCGGCCGATTCCCGGCCTGTACGCCGCCGGAGCAACCGGGCAGGGCGGCCTGCTGCTGTACGGTCATGGACACCATTTGATGTGGTCCTTCGTGTCCGGACGCATCGCCGGCCGCAATGCTGCCCGCAATGTGAACACCGAGGCACCCGGTAATGTGTCGTCCGGCGTACCCGCGTTATGATTCCTGTCAGAACATTCAAGCAAGGAGACCATCCCATGAACGTCCCAGCCACTTTGACCAGCAAGCCGATCACACCGCGCCTCGGTGCCGAGGTCTACGGCGTCGACTTGCGCGATCATCTCAGCGAGGTGCAGTTCAGCGCGATCCACGACCTGTTTCAGAAACACCACCTGCTGGTGTTCCCCGGCCAGCAGATCGACGCCGAACAGCAGGGTGCTTTCGCCGAGCGTTTCGGCACGCCGGATCCGGTCGTCAAGACCGAAGCGAACGACGGCTCGTACCGCAACGCCGTGCATACCGTCACCAACCTCAACGATCAGGGCGAGCCGACCACCAGCATGGTGATCAACGCCAATTACTGGTGGCATTCGGACCGCGCTTACCGGCCGGCCGGCTCGCTGGCCACCATGCTCTATGGCATCGAACTGCCACCCACTGGGGGCGACACGCTGTTCGCCGATCTGATCCAGGCCTACGAGAGCTTGCCGGAGTCGATGAAGCGGCGCATCGAGGGATTGAAAGTTGTGCATAGCTACGAATTCATGCGCGACACCATCATGAAGCTGCCGCTGACCGACGAAGAGCGCAAGAAAGTCATGCCGGTGGTACATGACCTGGTGCCGGTGCATCCGGTGACCGGTGAGAAGATACTGTTCCTCGGCATGTATGCCAGCGAGATCGTCGGCCTGCCGCTCGCCGAAGGCCGCGACCTGATCACCGAGTTGCAGGAGCACGCTACCCAGCCGCAGTTCGTGCTGGCCCACAAGTGGCGGCCCGGCGATCTGGTTATGTGGGACAACCGTTGCCTGATCCACAAGGCGACCAGCGATTATGCCGTTGGCCAATACCGGCGGGTATTGCGCCGGGTGGTGGTGCAGGGCAAGCAGCCTTTCTGAGCGACACGACGATGGCCTCGGTACTTCTATTGCTGGATACGATCAACGATCTGTTGCATCCTGACGGCGCCTTCGGCAAGAGCGCCGTCGCCGAACAGGTCAAGGCGCGCGGCGTCGTGCTGCGCACGGCCAGTCTGGTGGCCAGGGCGCGCGAGGCGGGCGTGCACGTCGGTTATGTACGCATTGGCTTTTCCGAAGATTACAAGGAGGCGCCGCCCTGGTCACCGATTTTCAGTCCGGCGCGCGAGGAGCGCTTTTTTCGCGCTGCCAGCTGGGGCGGGCAGGTACACGATGCGCTGCGGCCGCAAGCCGGCGACTTTGAGATCGTCAAGCACCGCGTCAGCCCTTTTTACGCCACGACGCTTGACCTGGTACTGCGTCAACTGGGAACAAGCGACCTCTACATCGCTGGCGTCTCGACCAATGGCGTGATCGCCTCCGCAGTGAAGGAAGCGCATGACCGCGACTACCGCTGTCACGTTTTTGAGGATGCCTGCGCTGCCGCCAACATGGCAAACCACGATGCGGCGATCCTCATCAGCAGCCGCTACGCCGAGATCCTGAATTCCGAGACCTTCACGTTTGTCTGAGCCGCGCTTGCTGCAGGGATGCGTTGCACTCCGGATACGAGCCGTCCATTTGCCGCCCGAAGCCGCACTGCACGGACCGCGGCAGGCCAATATTGACGACGCGATTCAACACTGCACAGGCTACACACCGCTTTTCCACAGGGTTGTGCACAGCCGCTGTGGCGAGGGTCGGCTATAGTCGCAGTTGGCCCTTTTGTTTGTGATTCATGTCCACTCCCTTTTCCAAGAAAAAAAACGACACCTCCCGGCGCGGCAGCGACAGTGAGGGCGGCGGCTTTGATGTCGACCCTCTGTTTGATGCGGTGCGCCTGCCGCCGCATTCGATCGAGTCCGAACAGGCGGTGCTCGGTGGCTTGCTGCTCGACAACACGGCCTGGGACAAGATCGCCGATTTCATCCGCGAGGAAGATTTCTACCGCTACGATCACCGGCTGATTTTTCAGCATATCGC
>CANJOT010000079.1 GCA_947475815.1 Burkholderiales bacterium
GCAAAGCGCGCCGCGGATACACCGGCTGCACACGCACCGCGCATTCGACGCCACGCACCAGACCGCGCGGACCGGCCGCGCCCGGGACCGGACGCGCCGCCACCCCGCCGGATGCTGCGGTCAGGGCAGACGTCGTGGCAGGCTGCAACACCGTGCCCACCGCGGACGTTGCCGGTGCCGCCAGCGCCGGGCCGCGGGCATCCGGACTGGCGACACGCGCAAACGGCGGGGCGGGCAGGGTCGCAGACGTTGGCACGGCGGGCGGCAACACCGTTGGCGGTGGCACAGGAAGGGGAACGGGGGCAGGCACAGGGAGAGGACCCGGGACAGGTAGCGGACTGGGCAGCGGTGTGCCCGCCCGTCGAACAATACGCTCCGGCGGCGCTGGCAGAAGTGGCGCGGGCTCGAACAGACGCACGCGCAGCGCCGCAAGGGGCACGCCCGGATCCTGCCGCGCCGGATTCAGCCACCAAAGCAGCCCCACCAGCAGCACCTCGACCAGCAAACCACCAAGCAGAGCCCAGGCCATGGGAAAACGCCGCTCCCCTGCCGGGGCGGCTCTGGCCCACAAGACCCCCGGGCGCCTCCGGGCGGGCGGGCTCGTCATGCTGGCCTCAGGGCATGCTGGTCGTCAGCGCGACGGCATCAATGCCGGCTGCACGCACCAGATCCATGGCGTGGATGATGCGCTGATACGGGGTGTCTTTGTCCCCCGCAATCAGCACGTCCACCTTGACCTGCTCGCCGGCCGCCCGCAGGCGTGCCGTCAGCTGATCTTCCGGCACCACCACGCCCTGCAGAGACAGCGTGCCATCGCGTGCCACACCGACGGTGAAGCGCGCCGGTGCCAGCTTTTGTGCGCTGTCCGAGCGCGGCAACTCCATGGCAATGCCGGCCCCCTCGATCATGCGTAGCGTGATGACCATGAAAAATACCAGCAGGAACATCATGATGTCGATCATCGGGATGATCTCGATGCGCGCCTTCTGCTCGCTGCCGAAATAAACGCTGCGCGGCCGGGCCATGGCGTCAGGCCGGCGCCGAGAAGCGCGACACCAGCATGGACTTGATCAGGTCCATCTGGTTGTTGACCAGGCGTATGCGCTTGTTGAAATAATTCAGGAACATCACACAGACGATGGCAATCGCCAGGCCGAAGGCGGTCGCCACCAGCGCATGGGCGATGCCCCCCCCGACCGCCATCGGGTTGCTCGTGCCGGCCAGACCGAGCACATTGAAGGACTCGATCATGCCGATGATGGTGCCCAGCAAACCGAGCAGCGGTCCGAGCGTGACGGCGGTATCGAGCACCCAGAGATTGTGGTCCAGGCGTGGCAACTGGAACATGATGGCTTCGTCCAGGTCGCGCTCGAAGCGCCCTTCCACCTTGCCGTTGGCCGCCAGCGCAGCGCGCACCAGACGACCCTGGATGCAGGAGGCGTAATGTTCGGCCAGACGCGTCGCATCGGCCAGATTGCCGGCGGCCAGCTGTTCAAGGTCGTATTCAAGACTGGCGCCGGCGCGGATCGAGCGTGCAAAAAACACCAGCCGCTCAATAATGATCGCCACGCCCGCGGCAAAGAGCAGCGCCATCAACGGCAGCAGGCCGAGCGAGTGTCGCGAGTAGTCGATCAGCACTTCGAGCATCAGTTCTCCCAGTCGCCCCGCTGCGGACTTGCAGGGGACCCCGCGATTTTACCGCCCCGGCTCAAAAACGGTAGTTAAACCTGACGCACAGGGTGCGGCCACGCGCGCGGGGACAGAAACCGGCAGCAACGTGGTCGGCATCAGGCCCGCGCGGGCCGGGTCAGACGCGGCACCGCCGCAAGCAGTTCGCGGGTGTAAGCATGCACCGGTGCGGTCAGCACACTGGTGGCGGGTCCCGACTCAACGATGCGCCCACCCTGCATGACGCAGATGTCATCGGCCAGATATTCAACCACGCCCAGGTTGTGGCTGATGAACAGGTAGGCAAAACCAAGCTCGCGCTGCAGGCGTTTGAGCAGGTTGAGGATCTGCGCCTGCACCGATACATCGAGCGCTGAAGTCGGCTCGTCGCACACGATCAGGCGCGGCTCGACCGCCAGTGCCCGCGCAATCACCAGCCGTTGCCGCTGCCCTCCCGAAAATTCATGCGGGTAGCGTGTCAGGGCGTCGGCGCGGACGCCGACCTGATCGAGCAAACCCAGAATGCGCGCCCGGCGCTGGCTCTCATCGAATTCAGGCCGCAGGGCGCGCATGCCCTCGCCAAGGATTTCGGCCACACGCATGCGCGGATTGAGCGAAGCGAACGGATCCTGAAAAATGATCTGCATGTCCCGCCGGGCTGCCAGTAAATCCGCACCGGCAAGACGGTCGAGCGGCCGGCCGGACAGCAGCATCTGACCACTGATGATGGCCTGACCGCGCAGCAATTGCAGCAAGGCTCGGGCGGCCGTGGTTTTGCCACAACCCGACTCGCCCACCAGCGCCAGGGTGCGGCCGGCTTCCAGCCGGAAGGAAATGCCATCGACCGCCTTGACATGGCCGACCGTGCGTTTGAGCAGACCCTTGCGCACCGGAAACCAGACGCGCAGATGCTCCACCTCAAGCAAGGCCGTGCCGGCTTGCGCGGCCTGAGCCGGCGCCAGCGGTTCGGGTGCCGCAGCGCTTTTGATGACGCGCTCGGCCGCCTCCAGATCCGGCGCACTGTAGAGCACACAACGCACCGCATGCGCGGGCGTGGCAGCAAACAGCTGCGGCGGTGCCGCTTCGCACAAAGGCAGGCGGTTGGCGCAACGCTCGGCAAAGCGGCACCCGCTGAACTGCCGTGTCAGCGACGGCACCGTGCCACCGATGGCGGCCAGCGTCAGGCCGCGCTTGTCGAGCGCTGGCAGCGCATCAAGCAGCTGGCGCGCATAGGGATGGAGCGGCCGCGCAAAAAAATCGCTGGCCTCGGCCAGTTCAACGATCTGCCCGGCGTACATCAGGGCGACCCGGTGGGCCATGCGCGCCACGATGGCCAGATCATGGGTGATGAGCAGCATCGCCATGCCCAGCCGTTGTTGTAGCGATTCGAGCAGCGCCAGAATCTGCGCCTGGGTCGTGACGTCGAGGGCGGTCGTCGGTTCGTCGGCAATCAGCAGGTCAGGCTCGGCGGCCAGCGCGATGGCAATCATGACACGCTGTTTTTGTCCGCCGGACAATTGAAAGGGGTAACGGTCGAGGCTGGCCTGCGGATCACGCAAACCGACCTGTTCGAGCCAGCCGAGCGCGCGTGCGCGCGCCGCCGTGCCGCGCAGAGCGGTATGCGCGACGATGGTTTCGACGATCTGTTCCCCCACACGCATGACCGGATTGAGACTGGTCGAAGGGTCCTGAAAGATGATGCCTATGCGCGCCCCGCGCCGCGCGCGCATGGTCGATTCGGGCAAGCTCAGCAGCTCTTCTCCGGCCAGATGGACGCTGCCGCTGACGATGCGGCCGTTGTCCGGCAGCAGGCGCATGAGCGCCAGCGCCGTCATCGACTTGCCACAGCCGGACTCGCCCACCAGGGCGAAGGTTTCGCCACGCGCGATGCTCAGTCTGACGGCATCGAGGGCACGCATCAGCCCCAGATCGGAATCCAGCACCACGCCGAGGTCATCGGCCTGCAGCACGGGTCGGAGTTCGACGCTCATGCCGCACGCCCCGACTTGAGCAGGCGCGGCCGGAACGCGCGGCTGCGCGGGTCAAAGGCCTCGCGCACGCCGTCGGCAAACAGATTGGCCGCCAGCACCAGCGCCAGCATGAAAAAGAACGCTGTGGCGAGGTTCCACCAGACCAGCGGATCACGCGCCATTTCACTGCGCGCCAGATTGATCATGGAACCAAAGCTGTTGGTGCTCGGGTCCACTCCTACTCCGACGTAGGACAGCACCGCCTCATACAACACGATGGCCGAGAAATCGAGCACCACGGTGATCAGGACCACGTGCATGACGTTAGGCAGGATGTGACGCGCCATGATGCGCCAGGGCGTGACGCCAAAGGCGATCGCCGCCTGCACATAATCGAGCTCACGCAGCTTGAGGGTTTCGCCGCGCAGCAGCCGGCACAAACCAGCCCAGCCGGTGACGCCGAGGATCACGCACAGCAGCAACAGGCGCAGGTCGGCGCGCTCGACGCCGGTTTCGAACATCTGCGGATTCTTGTCGATGAACACCTGAATCATCAGCACGCAGGCGGCAATCAGCAGCACGTTGGGCACCGAACTGAGCGTGGTGTAAAAATACTGGATCAGGTCATCGATCCAGCCGCGGAAGTACCCCGCCATGACGCCCAGCACGATGGCAAACGGCAGGGTCGCCATGGTGGTCAGCGAGCCCATCACCACGGCCGTGCGTATGCTCTTGATGGCCTGTACCAGCACATCATTGCCGGTGCGGTCGGTGCCCAGCACGTGGTACCAGGGCGCGAGCGCGGCGCTCAGACCGATCAGCCCGCCCAGCGCGGCGACGGTCCACAGCAGGGCCGACTTTGGCAGACGCGTACTGCGCCGCAGGCCCGGCCAGGCCAGTCCGGCCGCCAGTGCCGCACCGCCCAGCAGACCGGCGGCAGCACGCAGACTGACGTCGAGCAGCCAGTCGTTCTCGGGATTGCCCAGATGGGCACCACCAAACTTCAGACGCGGAAAGACGCGTACCTGTTCACCGTTGACAACCGCAGGCTCCTTGGAGAAAGAGGCATAGGCCAGCGGTGCGGAATAGGTTTTTTCGAGCGACCCGAGCGGCACGGCCAGCAGGGCATCGAGCAGGGAAAACGTGCGCGTCGCATAAGCCGGCGTGTCAGAGTTGCCCTGCCCGGGCAACAAGGGCCGGTAATGGACCGAGTCGATCAATGCCACCAGAATGAACGCCGCCAGCACCACCGCACCGCTGGCGCAGGCCGGCGCCTCGAATACCCGGCCCCAACTGCTGCGCAGATCCGGCCGGTAGCGCACATAAATGCCATAGGCGATGCCCGCCAGCAACAGCACCAGCAACACGACGTCGGTAGGCAGGAAGACCAGTTTAGGCATGGTGGAAACAGGGCCTCATGACAGACGGATGCGCGGATCGGCGAGGGTATAGGACAGATCGGTCAGCACCAGACCGGCGATGTAGAGCACCGAGCCGACAAACACCATGGCGCGCACGATGGCGAAGTCCTGACCATTGATGGCCTCGATGGTATAACTGCCCAGACCAGGAATGCTGAAAAACGACTCGGCCACCAGGCTACCCAGAAACAGCAAGGGAATCAGCGCCACCGTGCTGGTGAGGATCGGGATCAGGGCATTGCGCAGCACATGGCGGAACAGCACGGCGGTTTCCGACAAACCCTTGGCGCGCGCCGTGCGCACATAATCCTTGCCGATCTCCTCGAGAAACAGGGTGCGGTACAGGCGCGCCTCGCTGCCGAGCCGGGCGATCACCGTGATAAGCACGGGCAGGATGAGGAACTTGAGCGAGTCCAGCCCGCCGGCATATCCGGAGATCGGTACCAGTTGCAGCAGCTTGCTGAAAAAATACTGGCCGGTAATGATGTAAAACAGGCTGGAGATCGACAGCATCACGACGCACAGCACCACACCCCAGAAATCGAGATAGCTCTGGCGAAAAAATACCAGCAGCAGGGCAAACACGATCGACACGAACACGCCCAGCACGAAGGTCGGCAGGGCCAGTGCCAGACTCGGACCGGCACGTTCAAGAATGTCATGAGCGATGTCGCGGCCGCCATCCGAGGCGCCAAAATCAAACACGAACAACTGTACCGAGCGTTCAAAAAAAATGGTGCGCGTGAGCGACTTCACCCCGTCTTCGGCGGGGTTGTACAACATCGGCCGGTCGTAGCCGCGCTCGATTTTCCACTTGTCGATCGCCTCCTGCGTCACGCGCTTGCCGCCGATATTCAGGCGCGCCATGTCGTCGGGTGTGTTGACGGCGAAAAACAGCATGAAGGTGAACAGGTTGACGCCGATCAGAATGAGCAGCGCATAACCGAGCCGACGCAGCAGGTAGGCAGTCATGGCCCCACCTTTGCCGCGGTTGCGCGTTCCTTGCGACGCCAGCCAAGCCAGGCCGGCACGACGGCCAGCACCGCCAGCGCGGCCAGCAGCCCTAGCGGCCAGACCACCGGCTGGTTCCATTGCCTCTGCATGGCGCTGCGCGTGGCGGCGTCGATGCGCATGTACAACAGCAGGTCACGCACCATCTGGGTGGGTTTGGCGTTGTGTACCCATTGATGATAGGCGCCACCCGAGTACGGATTGAAACCGAACGACCAGGGCGCATCCTCGCGCAGGATGCTCACCATGCGGTCGATGATTTTCTGTTTCTCGGGACCGTCATCGAGAAAGCGCATCTGCTCGAACAACCGGTCATACTCATCGTTCTGATAGTTACTGGCGTTTTCGCCATTGCCATTGGTGAGCGCCTTGGCATTCGGACCGTAGAGCAGAAACAGGAAATTCTCGGCATCGGGATAATCGGCATTCCAGCCCCAGAAAAAAATCTGCGCCACGCCGCGGCGCATCTTGTCCTGAAAACGATTGTAGTCCGTGGCGCGCACCTCAAGCTGGATGCCGAGCTTGTCAAACTGCTTGGCCAGCCAGTCGATCTCCGACTTGGCCGAAGGCGTCAGCGCGCGCTGGTAATCGTAATTGAGCACCAGCGGCCGGCCATTGCCAGCCTCACGGCCGTCCGGATAGCCCGCCTCGGCGAGCAGCCTCTTCGCCACCGCCACGGCTTTGCGCTGTGGCTTGCCATCGCGCTCGTCATACACCACCGGGTTGATGCCCGCCGCGCCATCCCGATAGCCGAAGATGCCCGGCGGAACAACACTCTGCGCCGGCACACCACCCTTGCGCTCGAAGATGCGCACATACTCTTCCCAGTCGATGGCAATCGACAGCGCCTGACGCAGCTTGCGGTTGCGCTCCTGCTCGGCGGGCGTCCTGCCTTTGCCGACGACGGGATCAAGCCAGTTGAAACCGAGATACCACATGCCCGTTTCCACATTGAGCGGCGTACGGATCTGCTTGTTGCGAAACTCCTCGGCGCGCTCTTTCGAATCGAGGATCTCGGTGCTGTACTGCACACCGTACTCGCCACGCTGCGCCTCTGGAATGTCGTAATAGCCCTGCAGGAACTTGGCGTCGTGCGCCGGCGGCTCCTTTTCCAGATTGAACACGATGCGGTCGATGAAGGGCATGGCTTTGCCGCAATCGGCCAGCAGGCCGGCAGCGCGGTCGCCGGCCTCGCCGTCGCAGGGATAAGACTCCACGCGAAAATTCGGATTGCGCAGCAGTTCGTGGCGGCGGTTGACGACGTATTTGCTCAACATGTACGGGCCCGTCCCAACGCCCCAGATGTTGAGGCTCAGGTTGTTGGCCGCCATGCCGGGCTGGGCATAAAAGCGCTCAGCCTCCCAGGGAATGGGTGCAAAAAAGGTCATCGCCAGCCAGTATTTGAACTGCGGGTAGATGCCCTTGACCCGGATGCGCAGGGTATACCGGTCGGGCGCCGACACGCCATCGAAACCGTGCGCACGCAAGTCCAGAAAGGGCAGGTCGCGCTCGGCCGGGCCCAGACCGGCACGCAGGCGCCGGTCCACCTCGGCCAGACGCACGCCGTACTCCTTGAGGCCAACGATGTATTCGGCCATGGTCGAATAGATCGGCGAGGTGACACGCGGGCTGGCCAGGCGCCGGATGGAATAGACAAAATCGTCGGCGGTCAGCTCGCGCGTGCCACGCTGCGGAAAATCGAAGGGACTGCGCGGGTTGCCGAGCCGGCCGCCCATCTCACCGGGCTTGAGGTGGTGATACACCCCCTGCCCCACGGCATCGCGCGCAAACGCCGGATGCGGCTGGAACAGCACCCCCTGTTTGATCGGAATGTCGTAAACGCTTTCCGCAATCTGCGTGCCGCTCGCGTTCGCCGGCAGTTCATGGCCCTGGCGGTCCAGATAACGCGGCATGACCACCGCAGCCGCCACGCGCGGCTCCAGAGTGTAGGGCCGGCGCAGATAGTGGTAGCGGTAGGGCGGCTCGTAGATCTGATAGGTGTACGGCGTCTCGTCGGTCGAGTAGGAACTGGTCGGATCGAGGTATTTGGGCGAACGTTCGCTGAACGCGGTGAACAGGGTATTGGTTTTTTCCTCGCCGGCCGGGTGCGGGCTGTTGCGCACACCGCAGGCCGCCAGCGCGAGGCAGGCCAGCAACAGCAGGCGGCCCGGCATGCGCTGCCCGAAACGATGGCACCGCCGCTCGGGCTGATCCGGACCCAAAGTTGAATTCATAGACGCCTGCTGCCCCGCTTCCTCAAAATGGCCATTTCAGTGGGTCGGCCCGCGACGCCAGAGCGCACTCCCCCTGTTGCCACCACAGCCACCACAGCCACCATGTGGCAAGTATAAAGGCAACACGCCGATGCGTCGGCGCGCTTTTTCCGGCCGGGCCGACGGTCCGAAGGGTCCAATTCGATTTATACTTCGCGACGACTGACACACTGATACCAGAATGGAGCATCCCATGGGTTTTCTCGCCGGCAAACGCATCCTCATTACCGGTCTGCTGTCGAACCGCTCGATCGCCTACGGCATCGCCACAGCCTGCAAACGCGAGGGTGCCGAGCTGGCCCTGACTTATGTGGGTGAACGGTTCAAACAGCGCACCGTCGAATTTGCCCAGGAGTTTGGCACCGACCTGATCTTCCCCTGCGACGTCGCCGACGACGCCCAGATCACCGACCTGTTCAGCGAACTCGCCAAGACCTGGCCCCGACTCGACGGTCTGGTCCACGCCATCGGTTTTGCGCCGCGCGAGGTGATCTCAGGCGACTTCCTTGAAGGCATCTCACGCGAAGGTTTCCGCGTGGCCCACGACATTTCGGCCTACAGCTTCCCGGCGCTGGCCAAGGCGGCCCGGCCCATGCTGGCCGACAATGCCTCGCTCCTCACCCTGACCTATCTGGGCGCCGACCGCACCGTACCCAATTACAACACCATGGGTCTGGCCAAGGCCGCGCTCGAAGCCAGCGTGCGTTACATGGCCGAAGCCCTTGGGCCGCAAGGCATCCGCGTCAACGGCATTTCGGCCGGACCGATCAAGACCCTGGCCGCCTCGGGCATCAAGAGTTTTGGCAAGATCCTCGATTATGTCGAAGCCAACGCGCCGCTGCGCCGCAATGTCACCATTGACGACGTCGGCAATGTCGCCGCCTTCATGCTGTCCGACCTGTCGGCCGGCATTACCGCCGAAATCACGTACGTCGACTGCGGCTTCAACACCGTCTTTGGCGGCGCGGTCGGACTGGACTGAATCATGAACGCTGCATCATGAACGCTGCATCATGAATCCAAGCACAGACGCCGTGCCACGCCTGACTTCGCTGTCTCACGGCGGTGGCTGTGGCTGCAAAATCGCCCCCGGTGTGCTCTCGGAAATCCTGCGCTGCAGCCCCGGCCTGCCCATCCCGGCGCAATTGCTGGTCGGCATCGAGACCAGCGACGATGCCGCCGTCTGGAAGCTCAACGACAGCCAGGCCCTGGTGGCGACGACCGATTTTTTCATGCCCATCGTTGATGATCCGCACGATTTTGGGCGCATCGCCGCGACCAATGCGATCTCGGACGTCTACGCCATGGGCGGCACGCCCATCTTCGCTCTGGCCATCGTTGGCATGCCCATCAACGTCTTGCCCATCGAAACCATCGGCCGCATCCTCGCCGGCGGTCAGGCCGCCTGCGCCGCAGCCGGCATTCCGATTGCGGGTGGCCATACCATCGATTCGGTTGAGCCGATCTATGGCCTGGTGGTGCTCGGCCTCGTCCACCCGGACAAGCTGCGCAAGAACAGCGCCGCACGCGCAGGCGATGTGCTGGTGCTGGGCAAGCCCCTGGGCGTGGGCATCTATTCAGCCGCGCTGAAAAAGGAAAACCTCAGCGCCGAGCATTACACTCAGATGGTGAACGTCGCCACACAACTGAACACCCCGGGACCCGCTCTGGCCGAACTGGCCGGCGTGCACGCGCTCACCGATGTGACCGGCTTTGGTCTGGCCGGCCATGCACTCGAGCTGTGTCGCGGTGCCGGCGTTGAAGGTCACGTCAGCATGGCTGGCGTGCCACTTCTGCCGGGGGTGTTCGAACTGGCTCAGGCCGGCAACATCACCGGCGCATCCGGCCGCAACTGGACCAGTTACGGCAAGGACGTGCATCTGGACGCCAGCATCAGCGAGGTGCAAAAGGCCTTGTTAAGCGATCCGCAGACCAGCGGTGGCCTGCTGGTGTCCTGTGCACCCGACAGCGTCGATGCGGTCCTTGCGACTTTCCGCGACCATGGTTTTGGCACCGCGGCACGCATCGGCGAAATCAAGGCCGCATCAGGCCAGCCCGGCCTGGTCATCCACGCCTGAGAACAAACCGCACGGCCACCGTGCGGCAAACTCTGTCCAATCGGTGAATCAGGAGAAAGCCGGCCAGCGCGCCGGCCGGCCGGTTCAGGCTACCAGCTCGACTCCCGATCCGATGTCGCCGTGATCTTGTGGATCGACAGATCGGCGCCATCGAACTCCTGCTCCTGATCGAGTCGCAATCCGATGGTGTGCTTGAGGACGCCGTAAATCACCGTGCCCGAGACCACGGCGATGACGATGCCCATCAGCGTACCAATCACTTGCGCAGCAAAAGACACCCCGCCCAGCCCGCCGAGTTCCTTGATGCCAAAGATGCCGGCCGCCAGTCCTCCCCAGGTGCCGCACAGGCCGTGCAGCGCCCAGACCCCGAGGACATCGTCGATCTTCCACTTGTTCTGCACCAGGGTGAACATGTAAACAAACATGCCACCGGCCACCAAGCCAACCACCAGCGCGCCGAGGGGATGCATGACGTCAGAGCCAGCACACACGGCTACCAGACCGGCCAGCGGGCCATTGTGCACAAAACCCGGGTCGTTCTTGCCAACGATCCACGCGGCGATGGTGCCCCCGGCCATGGCCATGAGCGAATTCATGGCCACCAGGCCGCTGATCTTGTCGAGCATCTGCGCGCTCATGACATTGAAACCAAACCAGCCAACCGTCAGCACCCAGGCGCCGAGGGCAAGAAAGGGAATATTGGAAGGCGGGTGGGCCGAGACCTTGCCATCCTTGGTGTAACGGCCATGGCGGGCACCGAGCAGCAGCACGGCCGGCAAAGCAACCCAGCCGCCAAGCGCATGCACCACCACCGAACCGGCAAAATCGTGAAAATTGGCGCCGGTGGCCGCAGCCAGCCAGTCCTGCACACCAAAACGATTGTTCCAGACGATCCCTTCAAAAAAGGGATAAACAAAACCAACCAGCATGAAAGTGGCGATCAATTGCGGGTTGAACTTGGCACGCTCGGCAATGCCCCCCGAGATGATGGCCGGAATGGCGGCGGCAAAGGTCAGCAGGAAAAAGAATTTCACCAGCTCGAAGCCATTTTTCTGTGCCAGCGTTTCGGCGCCGACAAAGAACTGCACGCCATACGCGATGGTATAACCGATGAAAAAATAGGCGATGGTCGAAATGGCAAAATCGACCAGGATCTTGACCAGGGCATTGACCTGGTTTTTCTTGCGCACCGTGCCGACTTCGAGAAAAGCAAAGCCAGCGTGCATGGCCAGCACCATGATGGCGCCTAATAACAGGAACAGAACATCACCGCCAGTGGGGGTCGGAGTCATGGGAGTAAGGACCGAAGTCGTCAGGAGTTTGAACAGGAGGGCATCAGCACACCCCAAGGGCATGCTGATTCATGAAAGGCATACTGCACAGCAGCATCATGCTCAGGCGAGCTCGATGACACCGTTGTTGAGCACCACCACGCTGCGGGCGTCCGCATGGGCGCGCAGGCGCACCAGGTTCGGGCCGCTGCGCCACATCTCGAAGCGCAGGGTTTCGCCCGGATAGACCGGCGAGGTAAACCGCGCGGCGACACGCCGAATACGGCTGGCATCATAATCAACCACGCCCTTGAGTGCCGCATGGCAGGCCATGCCAAAGGTCGCCAGTCCATGCAGGATGGGCCGCGGGAAACCGGCCTGGGTGGCCACTTCGGGGTCGGCATGCAGGGGGTTGTAATCACCCGACAGACGATAGATCAGCGCAGCCTGCTCCAGCACCGGGAAGGACACTTCGACATCGGCAGGCCGGTCTTCAATGGCGGGCAGGGCTTCGGGGCTCGGGTCGGAAATGCCGTTTGCGGCACTGAACCCGCCATCGGCACGCAGGAAGGTGATATGACGGATCTCGGCGTATTTTTCCTTGCTTGCAGCGTCAAACAACTCGCGCAGCACCACCACAATGGCACCCTTGCCGGTGCCCTTGTCGGTGATCGAATGCACGCGGTTACGGGCGATCAGGCTGGCGGCCGGCGGCAGCGGCTTGAGGATGCGCACATCGTTTTCGCCATGCACCAGCTTGAGATAGTCGATACCGGTTTCAGGACTGCGCGCCCATGGGCCGGGCGAGCCCATGATCGAGGCCATGGTCGGCACGGCCTGCAGATTCTTTTCATAAACAAAACGCAACTGTCCCGCATCCAGCGGCGAGGCGCCGATGCCGATGCCCAGGGCATACAACATGCTGTCGCGTTCGGTATAGCTGTAGGGAACGTCGTCGAATTTCCAGTTCTTGCAAACGGCGTAATTGAGCATTGGGGTTCTCTCTGGCAAGTCTCGTTGTTCATCAGCCACAATTGTCGAGGATCGGGCTTGTCCGGGCGGTGTAAATTATACGGCGTCACGCCGCACCCTCCAAACGCAGGCTGCCGGCCTTAAGCGGCGGCTTGCGGCTCCTTCATTTCCTTGATGACCGCGCGTGCCACCCGAAAGGCATCCAGGCCCGCCGGCATGCCACAGTAAATCGCTGCCTGCATCAAAATCTCGCGGATCTCGTCGGGTGTCACGCCGTTGCGCAAGGCGCCGCGCACATGGCCCCTGAGTTCATGCGGCCGGTTCAACGCGGTCAGCATGGCAAGATTCAACATGCTGCGCGTTTTGCGTTCCAGCCCTTCGCGGCTCCATACCCCGCCCCAGGCGGTCTCAGTCACCATGTCCTGCATCGGCCCGTTGAAATCGTCGACATCGGCCAGCGAGGCGTCCACATACTCATCCCCCATGACGGCGCGGCGCACCTGCATGCCTTTCTGGTAAAGATCACTTTTCATGACTGTCCTTTACGAATAATAAAAGCCGGTTATCTGTTGTGCCTTGCCGTCAGGTAGGCGCCACCCATGAGCAGCAACCCGGTGCAGAAGAAGATCGGCATGATGCCAAACACCGAACCAAGAGAGCCAAAGATCAGCGGCACGCCCGACTGGGTCACCTTGTTGACCGCCAGACGCAGTCCGAGCGCTTCGCCGACCCGGTTGGGCGGT
Organism: Burkholderiales bacterium; assembly: GCA_947475815.1. Classification (GTDB taxonomy): domain Bacteria; phylum Pseudomonadota; class Gammaproteobacteria; order Burkholderiales; family Burkholderiaceae_D; genus CANJOT01. Next base: position 13,408 of record CANJOT010000079.1, read on the forward strand.
GAATAATTGTAAGTCAGCAGGGTCGAGAGCGGCTGGCCGCAACCAAGACCGAGGCCCAACAGAAAACCGATGCCGATGAGCGCCGTGGCGTTATGAATAAACGGGAACAGGAGGTAAGTCAGCCCGGACATCCACAGCGACCAGACGAGAATCCGTTCGGCGCTGTAGCGGTTGACCATGGCCGGCATCCAGATGCGCACCGCGAACGCGGCCGCGGCTTGCGCGCCAACGATGATGCCGATGACCGAAGCACTTAACCCGATCGAGCGGCCGAAAATTGGCATGTAGAAATTGAACAGGTCCAGGCCGGTCAGGATCAGACCACTGGTGAGGAGCGCATTGCGCAAGGGTGGAATGGCGATGAGTTCGCGCAGGCCACCGGGCGCCGGGTCCTGCCTGCGCACACCGATCACCGCCGGAATGAAGCCGTGGTAGCACAACAGGAAGATGGCTGGAACGATGGCGATGACGGCCAGCAGCGCATAGGCCACCAGATAACCGCCGTGTTCGACGGCAAAACCAGCCAGCACCGGACCGGCGACCCCCGAGATCGAACCACCGAGGCTAAAGGTGCTGAAATTGGCGGTGCGCTCGGCCGGTCCGCCAATCGCGCCAACGAGGTTCTGGCAGGCAACGTGGAAAAACACGTTGGACACACCGAGAATGGTGCCCGACAAGGCCAGCCACCAGAGTGATTCGCCGAGCGCCGGCACGAGCAGACCGATGGCCATGGCCATGGAAGCGAGCATCATCGGCCAGCGCACGCCAAACTGGTCGGAAATGCGGCCGGCATACATGGCCACCATCAGCGGCAAGGCGGCGTAGGTGGCAACCAGAAAGCCGATTTCAACGGCGCTGGCATCCAGATGCAAGGCGTACAGCGCAAGAACGATTCTGCTGCCTTTGATGCCTGCGGTATTGAAAAGCGAGAGTAATACCGTCAGGTACAGGGCCATGGCAGCGAAGGCGGTCGTCTTGTTATTGTTCAGGATGAAGCTGTATTGTCTCATGAGATGGATGCAAAACAGCGCACCGCTGCGGCGCTGCGGCGCTGCGGCGCTGCGCAAGGATGATATGCTCTTTGCACCATCCTTGAATTCATCCTCGAACTCACCCTTCAACTCACCCTGCAGACTACCATGACCCCACCCGACCTGACCGCCGTCCGTGCCGACCTTGCCGCCTCCGGCGTGCTGCGTGTGGGCCTGAATCTGTCCAA
>CANJOT010000080.1 GCA_947475815.1 Burkholderiales bacterium
GGACGGATTGCGCGGCAGCGTCTCGCGGATAACCAGCTGTCTGGGTGACTTGAAGCCTGCCAGCAAGGGCTTGCAGTGCATGTCCAGTTGCTCTTTGCTCAAGGTGGTGCCGGGCTTGAGCACCACGACTGCCACCACACGTTCACCCCAGCGTTCATCCGGCATGCCAATGACGGCCGCCTCGGCAACCTGCGGCAAGGCGTACAACACCCGCTCCACTTCGGACGAGGCAATATTCTCCGCGCCGCTGATGATCATGTCCTTCTTGCGATCGGTCAGGGTCAGGAAACCATCAGCGTCCAGCTGGCCAACATCGCCGGTGCGAAACCAGTCGCCATGGAAGGCCGCGGCGGTGCGCTGCGGATCACGCCAGTAGCCTTTGGTGATCTTGGGTCCGCGCAGGCAGATTTCGCCATCACTGCCAGCGGGCAGTGCCTGACCATGGTCATCGCAGATGCGAATCTGTACATGCGCCAGCGCCGGTCCGACCGAACCGATCTTGCGCAGCTCCCAGCCGGGACGCATCATGGTGTCGCCCGAACAGGATTCGGTCAGTCCGTAGGCATCAATATACCGGCCGGTCGGAAACAGGCTGGAAAACTGGCGGATGCGTGCCTCCGGCGTTCGTTCGCCGCCGCCGATCATCCAGCGCAGGCTGGACAGGTCATGGCGGTCGCGCGCAGGCGAAGTCAGCAAACCGCCGAACATGACCGGCGCCATCCATACTCCGCTGATGCGCTCGCGCTCGATCGCCGCAAGCGTTGCCTCGGCCTGGTATTCACGCAGCACGACCAGCGAACCACCAACCAGCAGCATGCCGAGGCCCGGCAGGTCAAAGGCACCCACGTGGTAGAGCGGCCCGACCACGAGCAGGCGATCGTCGGGCTTGAGCGCAAGGGCGATGATATGGTCGAAACATTTCCAATAGTAGTTGCCATAGGTGTGCATCACCCCCTTCGGACGATCCGTCGTGCCCGAGGTGTACATCAGGCGCAACAGGTCGTCGGACTGCGCCGGCGGCTCGAGCGCCGGTGCCGGCGGCAGCGCGGCGCCGCCGAGGCGGCGGCTGTCCTGCTGGGCGGCGCTGTCGAGCGTGAGCACGGCAGCGAAGCTGCCCGCAAGATGAGCGAGTTCGGCATCGACCAGCAACAACGCGGCGCCGGCATGCTCGAGGATATAGCGCACTTCATCCACTGCCAGCCGGTAATTGACCGGCAGCAGGACGGCACCGACGCGGCTGATGGCGATCGACAGTTCGATGAAGGCAGCGCTGTTTTTCATCAGCAGCGCCACCACCTGACCACGACCGACACCGCGCGCATGCAGGAGTGCAGCGGCCGCTTCGATGCGCGCCTCAAGGTCTGCATAACTGATGCGCTGGTCTTCGTAGACCACGGCCAGCCGGTCGGGAAACTGGCCGGCATGATAACGAAGCGCTGCGTCAAGCGAGAACATGGCCGCCCTCCCGGTCAATAACCGCGCGGCATACCGAGGTCATGCACGGCAATGTAGTTGAGCACCATCTCCTCGGACACGGGTGCAAAGCGGAACAGGCGGCAATCGCGCCACAGACGCTCGACATGGCTGTCGCGCGCGAAACCCATGCCGCCCATGGTCTGCATCGAACGCTCGGTGGCGCGCGACACGGCCTGCGCGGCCAGCAGCTTGCCCCAGTTCGCTTCGCTACCATACGGTAGACCCTGGTCGTAGTTGCTGGCGGCCTTGTAGTTCAGGACGCGCGCCGATTCGATTTCGGCATGGCATTGCGCGAGCGGAAACTGCAGGCCCTGATAGGAGCCGATGGGACGGTCGGCAAAGATCTTGCGGTTGTTGGCATAGTCAACCGCGAGCTTGATGGCTAACTGGCCCGTACCGACCAGGCCGGCGGTGGTCACGAGCCGTTCGGTATTGAGCACATCGAGCAACTCGGTCCAGCCGCCGTCCAGCGTACCCACCAGTTCGCCCGGCTCAATGCGCACGTCGTCGAAGAACACGGTACAGGAGGCAAGCGTGTGGGTGCCCAGCTTGTCGATGCGGCTCCAGGTCAGACCTTCGCGTTCGACGTCGATCATGAACATCGACAGGCCGGCGGTGCGGCGCATACCGGGCTCGAGCTTGCGGGTGCGCGCCACGACCAGCATTTTCTGGGCATCGGGCACCCCGGTAATCCAGATCTTCTGGCCGCGCAGGCGCCAGCCATCCCCGTCCGCGGCGGCAAAGCTGCGGATTTCGAGGGTGTTTGAACCGGCGTCGGGTTCGGTCAGCGCCATACAGGCGTTCATTTCACCCGAAATGATCTTGGGCAGCATTTCGGCGCGCAAGCCCGGCTGACCAAAGCGCGACATCGACACGCCGCCAAAAATCGGATTGATCATGAACAGCTGACCTACCGTCGAGCCGCCCCCGCCCGCGGCCAGTGCCTCGATGATCAGCACCAGGTCAAGCATGCCCAGACCCGAGCCACCGTCGGTCTCAGGCAGGGCGGCGCCACACAGTCCGGCGTCACACACGGCACGCCAGAATTCATGCGGAAATTCTTCCGCCTTGTCGATGGTGCGCCAATAATCGAGACCATAATGAGCGCCGACCTTCTGCGCGGTCTCGACGATCATTTTCTGGTCGTCGGAAAGAGAGAAATCCATGAGTTCGCCTTGTCGTATTCAGTCAAAAAGTGCTGCGGGTGCGGCCAGCAAGGCACGCACGGCATTAAGCAGGCGCAGGCCGGTGACGCCGTCAAGCACACGGTGATCACACGACAGCACCAGATTGATTTCACGGCGCAGTTCAGGCTGGCCGGAAGCATCTGGCCGAAACAGCGCGCGTTCACTGCCCACGCCGAGGATGGCCGCATGCCCGGGTGGAATGATCGAAGCCATCAGCGTGACATCGTACATGCCGGCGTTGGAGAGCGCGATGGTCGCGCCACCAACGTCGTCGGCGACGAGGCGGCCGGCGCGCGCTCTGCTCGCCAGATCTGTGACGGCATGGGCAATCGCCACCAGTGATTTTGCGCCGGCATCACGCAATACCGGCACCATCAATCCCTGTGGGGTATCGACCGCGATGCCAATGTCGACGGTAGGCCATTGCACGAAACTGCCATCGTCCCAGGTGGTATTGAGGGCCGGGTCGCTGGTCAGGGCGCGCGCGATCGCAGCAACCAGTAGGTGGGTCACGCTGATCCGGTCTTCCGGGTGGTCCTGATTCCAGGCGGTGCGCTGCCGCGACAGTGCGCTCACCTCCAACTCCGAGGCCAGATAGAAATGCGGAATCGTCTGTTTGGCTTCAGTGAGGCGGCGCGCGGCGCTCAATTCGGCGGCACTGGCGGCACGACGCAAGGGGGCACCTGCGGCGGCCGCCGGGATCGCCGGCGCCACCGTGGCTACCGGCACCGCAGCGGGCGCTGCCACAGCGGCGGCTCCGGCCAGCTGCCACTCTGCAATCGCCACACCAACATCCACCGTCTCGCCCGCCTCGACCAGAATGCGCGTGAGCGTGCCGGCCTGCGGTGCTTCGATTTCATTGGTGACCTTGTCGGTCTCGATGACCACCACGATCTGGCCGGCTTCGAATTGCTGGCCCGGCTGTACCGACCACTCGGCGACCGCGCCCTCGGTCATCGTCAGACCAATCTTGGGCATGAGGAACTTCTGCACGCTCATGTCATTCACCCGTGAAGTTCGGCTTGCGCTTTTCGAGGAAAGCACTGCAACCCTCGTGCGCATCTTTACTGTCGAGGACCAGACCGATCATCGCCTGCTCAAACGGCAGGGCTGCCGACTGTGGCATGTCGACACCATGACGCAAGGTGCGCTTGAGCATCTTGAGCACCAGCGGTGACTTGAGGGAAATCTTCGCGGCCAGCTCCATCGCCGTCGACAGGACCTCGGCACGCGGCACGACACGGTTGATCAGTCCGATGGCCTGTGCTTCGATCGCGGTGATCATGTCGCCGGTGAACATGATCTCGCGCGCCCGGCACGCCGGCAACTGGCGCATGATGCGCTGCGTGCCACCGGCACCCGGAAACAGGCCGAGATTGATTTCGGGCAGACCCATCTTCGCCGTATCGGCCGCGATGCGCAGGTCGAGGGCGAGAATCAGTTCGGTGCCCCCGCCAAGCGCCCAGCCATTGACGGCGGCGATGGTCGGTTTGTCGCAGGCTTCGAAACGTGCAAACACACGGTGGATCACTTCCGCATACTCGCGGTAATGAGCCAGACCAGCGCGCGAATTCAGGTCGGCAATGTCACCGCCGGCGACGAAGGCGCGTTCGCCCGCACCCGTGATGACGATCACGCGCACCGAGTCGTCGGCTTCGAGTTGCGTGAGCACGTTTTCCATCTCGAGCAGCGTGGCGATATCCAGGGCATTGAGCGTCTGGGGCCGATTGATGGTCAACAGCGCGACCGCATTGGTTTGTTCAACGAGGATGGCCGACATGGGAAGGTTCTCTCTGTGTAATTGTGGCTTGGAGTAGGTGGGGCGGGCCGCGTCCGGTTTCAGGCCGGCGACTTACCCAGACAACGCCAGAGTGCGGCGGCAATGGTGTTGTGATCGGGGATGTAAGCGCGTTCGAGCGCGCGTGCAAACGGTACCGGCATAAAGGGTGCGCCGACGCGCAGCGGCGCCGCCTGCAGACGGCCAAAACAGCGTTCGGTAATAGTCGCAGCAATTTCCGCACCGACACCAAACGGCGTCACCGCTTCATGGGCGATCACCAGACGTCCGGTGCGCTCGACCGAGGCGGCCACGAGTTCTTCGTCCCAGGGCTGGATCGAGCGCAGATCAATCACCTCCACCGAACTGCCAGCGGCCGCAAGGACTTCAGCCGCTTTGAGCGCGGCATGAACGGTGGCGCCATAACTGACCAGCGTCACATCCTGACCGGGACGGCAGATGCGCGCGCTGCCGATTGCAATCGGCGCGGCATCGGCCTCCAGTTGACCCTTGCTGGCATACAGAGCCTTGTTCTCGACAAAAATGACCGGATCGGGATCGGCGATGGCGGCGCGCAGCAATCCATAGGCGTCCGCCGGATTGGACGGCACCACGACCTTGAGTCCGGGCACGTGGGCAAACCAGGCCTCCAGGCATTGCGAGTGCTGCGGACCCGCGTTCAGGCTGCCCCCATGCGGTGTGCGCACGACCATCGGCACGCTGCACTGTCCGCCAAACATGAAATGCGCCTTGGCGGCCTGATTGACGATGGCATCCATGGCGAAGGTCATGAAATCCATGAACATGATTTCGACCACCGGCTTCACGCCGGTGAGCGCCGCGCCTACTGCCATGCCGGCGATGGCTGCCTCGGAAATCGGTGTGTCGCGCACACGCTGCGCGCCAAAGCGGGTCATCAGGCCGCGCGTGACACCAAACGGCCCGCCGGGCGCACCAATATCCTCACCGAGCAGCACGACCGACGGGTCGGCCTCCATGGCATCGGCCAGGGCCTTGTTGATGGCAGCGCCAAAACGAATATCAGCCATGGTGGCGCGCTCCAGTAGTGTAAACATCGCGGAGGGTGGCGGCGAAGTCCGGCTCGCTGCCGGCACGGGCACGTTCGATGGCACTCTCAATGAGCGCGAGCACCTCGGCCTCCATCGATTCGATCTGCGCCGCGGCGATACCCTGTTCGAGCATCCGGCTGCGGTGTGCGACCAGCGGATCCTGACTGCGTGCCTCGGCCAGATTGTCGGCGGCGCGGTACTTTTGCGGATCCCCCTCGAAATGTCCATGCCAGCGTTGCGTGGCGCATTCGAGCACCACGGCGCCCTGCCCGCTGCGCGCATGGCTGGTGCAGGCCAAGGCGGCCTCGGCCACGGCGGTCACATCCATGCCGTCGGCGTGTTCGTAGCGCAAGCCAAACGCGCTAGCCAGACGCTGCGGGTTGGTCGCCAACTGGAGCACCTGCGGTGAAAACTCCGACCAGCCATTGTTCTCGCAGGCAAACACCATCGGCAGCTTCCACAGGGCGGCGATATTCAGACATTCGTGCATGGCACCTTCGGCCAGTGCGCCATCGCCGAAAAAAGCGACCGCGACCGCACCCTCGGCACGCAGTTGATGCGCCCAGGCACTCCCCAGCGCAAGCGGCAAGCCGCCGCCAACGATGCCGTTGGCACCGAGCATGCCGACCGCCATTTCAGCAACGTGAATCGAGCCCCCCCGACCACCGCACAAGCCATTGGCGCGGCCCATGATTTCGGCAAAAAAACCGTCGAGATCGACGCCCTTGGCGAGCGCATGGCCATGACCACGATGCGTCGATGCAATCGTGTCGGCCGCACCGAGTACGCCGCAGATGCCGGCTGCGACCGCTTCCTGCCCGAGGCTCAGGTGCAGGAAGCCCGGAATCTCGCCATCAGCAAACAGCCGGCTCAGGCGCTCTTCGGCGCGGCGGATCAGCAGCATCGTTCGATGCAGGGCCAGCGCTGAAGGAATTTGCACGATGTCGCTCACGCCACACTTTCCATGGACCGTTTGAAGGTGCCTTCGATGACGCGCACACCTTCCTCGTTCTCGACCCAGATGGCATAGTCACTAGGCGCATCAGCGAGCGCCTCGCCTTTGGCAGTGACCTGCTGGCCGATGCGCACCGGCCGCTGGAAACGGATCTGCATCACACCCTTGGGCAAGGCCGCGCTGCCCAGAGTCTGGGCGAGTGCCTGCCACATCAGGTTCAGACTCATCGTGCCGTGCGCGATCACGCCGCCCATCGCCGTCGTCTTGGCGAATTCGGGATCGAGGTGGATCGGGTTGTAGTCGTTGGTCAGTTCCGCATAGGCGAGAATCGCCTCGGCGGTCACCTGCAGGGTGATTGGTGTGAGGGTCATGATGTTGTTCGATGGGTTCGTGTTCATGTTCAGGCTGCCCAGATCATGGTCATGACGCCGGTGAACAGGGCGCGACCGCCACGGCCGGTTGCGGAAAATTCAAAATCGATGAAGCGGCGCTCACCGCGCGGCGTCTTGCTCAGGCAGCGCAGCGAGCCGTCGACGGTTTCGCCCCGCTCGGGCAAGGCCGTGATGACAAATTTCTGGCTGCCGTGGATGTTGCCCGGAGGCCGACCCGCCAATACTGTTTGGTAGATACGCATCATCAGCACCGACACGAGGCCGGCCGGCACCGGTCCGGATGCTGCCGGCACGTCCCAGGGATAGAGACGCGCCCAGTGCCCGAGCAGCACGTCGCCGACGGTCTCGCTGGCGCTACCGACGAGTTTGCCCGCCTCAAATCGATCATAAACCAAAAGTTCACTCATACCATCGCTCCAGTCGCTGCAAATGCCTGCAATAATTTAACGCCATCGCCGCGATCGACGACGCGCACCTCGACAGCGTCACCGATCGCCACCTGCCCGGCATACACACCGGTCACGTTGGTCATCACCGGGAAGCCCTCTTCGAGGTCAACGAGCGCAATCACGTAGGGCAGATGGTCCTTGAATGCCGGTGTGGCGGCACGATGGGCGCGCGTCCACGTCTTGATTACACCACGGCCGCTCGACGGGCGCATCGACAGCCGGGTTGAATGGCAATGGCCGCAGACGCCACGCGGGTAGGTCGCAACCTTGCCACAGGCCTCGCAGACCTGGTAAGTCAGGGCATCGTGTTCGATCGCATCCCAGAATGCGCGCGTCTCGGCACTGGGTTTGGGTACAGGGCGTTGCATGATCAGATCCTCCCGAGAACCAGTGAACAGTGGGCCGACAGAATGCCGCCGTCGCCGTGCACGAACGCCAGACGCGGTTCGTGCACCTGCCGCGCCTCGGCCTCGCCACGCAACTGGCGCACCGCCTCGACCGCATGGAACAGGCCACCTGCCGCGCCCGAATGGGCGTAGCTCAGCAGGCCACCGTGGGTGTTGCAGGGCAGACGACCAGTCAGATCGAGCGCGCCGGCCAGCACCGCTGGGCCGGCCTCGCCGCGCTCGAAAAAGCCGATCGACTCCAGCTCAATAAGCAGTGTGATGGTGAATGAATCATAGATCTCGGCAACGTCGATGTCCGCGGCCGTCACCCCCGCCTGCTCGAAGGCCAGCTGCGAGGAACGCTTGCAGCCGAAATCGATCAGGCTGGGCGCGGCAAAGACATGCTCATGGGTATGTCCCTGCCCGGCACCGAGCATCGCGATGGGCGTTTTGCGCGTATCGCGTGCCGGCGCGGCTGCGCTCACCACAACTGCCGCACCGCCGTCGGAAATCAGGCAGCAGTCCATCACCCGCAAGGGCTCGGCGATCGGACGCGAGGCCAGCACATCGGCGATGGTGATCGGCTCGCGCCGCTGTGCCTTGGGGTTGCGCATGGCGTGCTGTCGCGTCTGCACGGCGATGGCCGCCAGGTGTTCCTGAGTCGAGCCGGTGTGGTGCAGATAATGCTGTGCCACCAGCCCATAAGACGCCGGCACGCTGATGCCGTACGGTCGTTCAAACTGCGGGTGGCCCACCTCGGCCAGAGCCGCCACGGCCGCATCGCGCGACATGCCCGTCATGCGATTGTCGCCACAGACCACCAGCACATGCCGGCACTGGCCACTCTGCACCAGCGCCATTGCCTGCATCAGCAGGATGCAGGCGGTTGCCCCGCCACACTGCAGGGCCTGTGATACACGCGGGTTGATCCCCATGTATTCACAAAATACCGAACTCAGCATCAGGTGCGGCTCGGTGAACGAGTAGGCGCACAGCACGCCATCGATGTCCTCCAGCGTCAGGCCGGCGTCGGCCACGGCACCCAACGCCGCCTCGGCGTGCAGGCTCATGCAACTCGAGCCCGGCAATTCGCCCACTGCCGTGTCGTAGACGCCGGTGATAAAAGCCTGTGTACTCTGTGTACTCCGTGTCGATGTTGTCATCGCAATTTCTTCCAGTCATACTTGAGCGGCTGCTTGCCAAGGAATCGCTGCACGGCATCTTCATGGTAAGCGCTGTCCATGCTGACGGCCTGAGCGTAGGACTCGAGTTCGGACAGCGTGTCCTGATCGAGATTGAACGAACGATTGAGAATGTTCTTGGCCATGCCAAGCGCTTCAGTCGAGGCACCACAAAAGGTTTCGGCCAGCGCCATGGCTTCGTCAAGTAACACGTCGGCCGGGTAAATGCGGTACACGAAGCCCATCGACAAACCTTCTTCGGCAGGCACATCACGCGCCGAAAACACCAGTTCCTTGGCGCGCTGCAAACCGACGATGCGCGGCAGCAGATAAAAGCCGCCGAGGTCCGGTACCAGCCCGATGCGGCCGAACACCGCGCAAAAGCGCGCGGCCGGCGTGGCGAGCACAAAGTCGCAGGCCAGCGCGAGGTTGAAACCGGCGCCAAAGGCGGGACCATCGACGGCTGCGATGACCGGCTTTTCCAGATTGGAGAGTTCCCGAAACCACGGGTGCAGGCGCTGAATGCGCTTGCGGTTGCCATACGCGCTGCGCTTCTCGGCGCTCAGCGATTTCAGGTCGCCCCCCGCGCAAAACACCCCCTTGCTGCCGGTGATGATCACCACCTTGACGCTGTCGTCATCGCGCGCATTGAAAATTGCGCGTGACATCGCGGCCCGCATTTCCAGATCAAAGGCGTTGCGGGTTTCGCTGGCCTTGTTGAGCGTAATGATGGCGACCGCGCCATGCCGGGTTTCAAGGACTGAACTGTCACTCATTGCCCGCTCCTCCAAAAAAAATGTGCGGTGTCGCATCTCAGATTCCCGCAGACGGTTTGCGATGCAACACCAGATAAACAAAGACGATCAGTGCGACACCGGCCTGCGGCACCATGCTCGGCGGAGAACGCGGGGCTGACCGGCTCGGTCACCGGCTCGATCGCACTCAAGCAGCGCTCCCCGGCGTTGCACGAGGCTCAGCGAGCCATTCGCGCAAGACCTCTTCGGTATGCTGGCCGAGCGTCGGTGACGAACGCGGACTGCGCCACGGTTTGCCCTCGCTGCGCAGAGGGGTGCCGACCGAACGATGGGTGCCACAGGTGGGATGGTCCACGTCGAAGACGATGTCGCGCGCCTTGCTGTGCGCGCTCTCCAGCGCTTCGCCGACCGAAGCGACCGGCGCGCACGGCACGTCGCAGGTTTGCAGTTGGGCGAGCCATTGCGCCACCGTGCGGGTTCTGAAAATCGGCTCGACGATGGCATCAAATTCGACGCGATGATGTTTGCGGTCGGTCATGGTGACAAAGCGCGCATCGTTCACCATATCCGGGCGGTCAATCGCCTTGGCGAACTTGATCCAGAAATCCTGCGACAGCGCCGCGACCACGAAACAGCCATCGCTGGCTTCGTAACAACGGTAAGGCAGCACGTTGTGATGGCCGCTACCGACAGGTAGCGGCGATTCACCAGTGATCAGGTAAGCCTGCGCCATGTAACCCAGCAGGGAAACCAGCAGGTCGTGCAGGCCGAGATCGATGCACGCACCCTTGCCCGTGCGCCGCCGCTGGTACAGCGCAGCGAGGATCGACAGCACCCCGAATACGCCGCCGTTGAGGTCACCGACCGGCAAGCCGATGCGCACCGGCGGACGCCCTACTTCGCCGGTAATCGCCATGGTGCCGGCGATGGCCTGATTGATCAGGTCAAACGAGATCTTGTCGCGCAGCGGCCCGGTCAGACCGAAGCCGGAGATGCCACAGTAAATCAGGCCCGGGTTGAGCTTCGAGAGCACATCGTAGCCGAGGCCCAGCTTGTCCATGATGCCCGGCCGGAAGTTTTCCAGCAGCACGTCCGTATTGGCCACCAGATCGAGGAAGGCCTGTTTGCCCTCGGCCGATTTAAGGTCGAGCGTGATGCCGCGCTTGCCGCGGTTCACCGCCATGTAGTAGCTGCTTTCCTTGCCAACGAAGGGAATGTTGAAGCGTGTCGGATCGCCACCGTCGGGATCTTCGACCTTGACCACATCCGCACCCATGTCGGCGAGTATCATGCCGCCAAAGGGACCGGCGAACATGCGCGTCACATCCAGCACGCGCAGGCCGGCGAGCGGCGCACTGTCGACACCCTGCCGGGGCGCCAGAAATTCGCGGCGCGCATCCGGCCGCTTGGTATTGAGTGCCGTCTGCGGCGCGACGTCGCTCACGCCAATGACCTTCGCGGCAGCCAGTTCATCAATGCGGCCTGGCGCCATGCCGAGCAGATCTCCGAGCACCTGGCGCGTGTGCTGCGCCAGTACCGGCGCGGCGGTATATCCCGGCACAAACTGCGAGGTGCGCTGGTAATCAAAACGAAACGGCGTGCCCAGCGTGCGATAGGCGCCGGCCACGGGGTGCTCCACCGCAACGATCATGCCGCGCTCGAGCGTCTGCGCCATGTCGAGCGCATCACCGACCGAATTGACCGGGCCGTTGGGCACATCGCCGGCACTGAGCGCCGCGAGCCACTCAGCGCGCGTGCGGGTGAGCATGATGCCGTTGAGGATGGCCTCGAGTTCGGCACGATTCTGCATGCGCGCCTGGAAGTTCTTGAAACGCTCTTCGCCTGGCAGATCGGGCCGGCCCAGGACGATGCAGAATTTGCGCCAGAACGCCTGGGTAAACGGCGCCGCCACGATCCAGCCATCCTTGACCTGAAACGCGTTGTAAGGATAAATCGTCGGATGGGCCGAGCCCAGCGGCGGCGAACTCTTGCCGGTGGCAAAGTAAATATTGGCAATGTAGGCCAGCAGCGACACGCCGACGTCGTACATGCCGATGTCAATCGCACTGCCGACGCCTTCCCGGTCACGCTTTTCGAGCGCGCCGAGGATGCCGATGGCGCCGAACAGGCCGGTCATCTCATCGGCCAGCGGCAAACCCATCTTGACCGGCGGGCGCCCCTGTTCGCCGGTGATCGCCATCGCGCCGGTGAGCGCCTGCACCACCAGATCGTAGGCGGTCTTGTCGCGCCACGGCCCCGTCTGGCCAAAGGCCGACAGGTTGCAGAAAATCAGGCGCGGATTCTCGGGCTGCAGGGCCGCCGCACCCAGACCCAGACGATCAATCACGCCCGGGCGAAAATTTTCGACGATGACATCGCATTGCAGCGCCAGCTCACGGATCAGCTTGCGACCGTCCGCGCTCTTCAGATCGACCGCAATACCGCGCTTGTTGCGGTTCAGCGACAGATAATAATGGCTCTCGCCGGCGACGAAGGGATGGTTGTGGCGCGTGATGTCGCTGCCTTCGATGTCTTCGACACGGATCACTTCCGCGCCCAGATCACCCAGCACCATCGTGGCCAGCGGACCCGACAGAACACGCGTGAAGTCAAGGATGCGCAGGCCCGTCAGGGGCGCATTGCTCGCCTGCAAAGGTGCCACAGTGGGCGCAGCAGAGGGCGCAGCAGAGGGCGCCACAGAGGGCGCCCCGCTCAGGGCCGCAGGAGTCGTGCTGGTTGCACTCATGTAATATTCCCGAATCTTGTTTCGATATGGTGCAAGCGGACCAGCGCCACCCTGGTTCAGGCGCGTGGCAGGACGACCTCGGCATAACCGGTCGCGGTGATCCGGCCACGCTGGTCGACGGCCTGCATGTCGATGCCAATCTTGCCGTCGGCGTCGGACTTGCTCTTGACCACGGACTTGATCCAGGTGCAGTCGCCGATGAAGTTGGGCGCAGTCAGATTGACCTTGAGGCGGCTGAGCCAGCCGTCATCACCCATCCAGTCATGGATCGCATGATCGAACCACGCGATGCGTTGTGGTCCGTAATCGTAAGCGGTCGGCATGCCGATTTCCTGCGCCAGGTCTTCTTCCCAATGCACACGCTCAGGCACGTCCCAGACACCGTAGGGATCCTTGATGCCAGCGCCCGGATGACGCAGGCGAAAATCGTTCCACTGACGATGCGCTTTGACGTAAATGTAGCCGAAACCCATCAGAAAACAGATGCAGTCGGTGACCGTCAGCGGACCTTTGAGAATATCGTGCAGCGGCTCGCCGACTTCGACGTCTTCGTAGCGGCGTTGGCGCGCGCCGCGGCGCAAGCTGTTTTCGAGCGCAAGATGGGCCTCGAATTTCGCATAATCCTCGTCGGTATAACTGGCGCGCTGAATGTCGGCATATTTCGAGCCCTTGGCACCCTGCTTGCGTTCCGTGCGGAACGCGTGCGAATAGAGGGTGCTCATCACCTCGCCAGCATCGTTGCGGTAACGCGTCGCCGAAATCTGCTGGAACACGCGCCCGGCATAACGACCCTGACGCTCGATGAGCTCGTGCAGGCCACTGGTGGCAACGATGGCCGCGCCCACCTTGAGCGGCAGGTGGCAATGCAGATCAATGCCGGAGAACAATCCATGCACGCCGGGCAGACCGCGCGAGCGCGCAAAACCGGCCGACATGACGAAGCTTGGCATGGCCACCGCGCCCCAGCGGGTGGTGGCCGCGTATTTTGGATCCTGCCAGCGCGGATTGTCGTCGCCGATGCCCAGCGCGTAGTGCGACAGGGCATCCTGACTGATGACCGTGTTGTACTGCGGCAGCGGCGACTCCTTGCCGATCATGCTGCGCAGATGCGCCAGACCCTCGTCGGTGATCTTGCCACCGATCTCGCGCTCGCCTGCCGTTGCCGCTTCACTCATGTTCTATCCCTTGCATAATTGCGCCCGGGTGAAAGGGCACGAAGGTCGTATTGCCATTGAAGGTCTCGGCGGGCTAGTAATAGACGCCCGCCATGAGCACCAGGCCACGCACACTGGAATTCAACGTTCTATGCAGGAAATTATTTTTCAATTGTCTCTCCGGGTAGTTATCGTTGGCGTTATCGTTGGCGTTATCGTTGGCGTTATCGTTGGCGATGTCGGTGGCCTTTGACGTGGATCTGACGCGCTGATGAATCAATCCCCAGCTCCGCCCGTCTCCTCTTGTGTCATTCGTCTTGTGTCATTCAATGAAATCATTCACGATAGCGAATACTATTCGCTCGTGAAGAGAATTGTGCTGGCTTTGTCTGCCCTTGTCAACGCTGCAAATCAGCATCCTGACGCTGTGCCGCGCTGCCACACAGACGGCAATTTTACCGTGCGTGACGCAGCTTGCGGCATCGCGCACCCTGCTGCAAAGTGCATTGAAGTCCCTGAATTGAAGCCCCTGAAGGCCTGAAATGACCAAATCAGAACTGCCACCACCCGACAAGCTCGTCGGTGCCCTCTCCAACGGCCTGAGCGTGCTGCGCTATCTGAGCAAAGTCAACGGGCGTGTCGGAGTGACGCGGGTTGCGCGCGACCTCGACATCCATTCCAGCACCTGCTTCAATCTGCTGCGCACCCTGGTGCATGAGCGAATGGTGTCGTTCGACACTGAGAGCAAGACCTACGCGCTCGCGCTCGGCCTCGTCGAACTGGCCAAAGGCGCGCTCGAACAGGCGTCCTATGCGCGCATGGTGCATGCCGACCTCGAGGCGCTGGTCAAGGCGCATCGCGTCACGGCCACGCTCTGGCAGCGCGTCGAAGGCGAGCGCGTGGTGCTGGTCGACCGCGCCGAGAATAGCGCCGCAATCCGCGTGCACATGAGCATTGGCCAGCGCCTGCCGATGTTCATCGCCGCGCTCGGCCGCTGCATGGCCGCCAGCTCGGGCCTGTCGCGCGCGCAACTCA
>CANJOT010000081.1 GCA_947475815.1 Burkholderiales bacterium
AATTTGAACGCGTCGGCGCACCGGCCGTGAACGTTTTGCTGGCCCGAGCCGGCCCGTTACAAGCCATCGAAAACGACCTGCTGTTTCATTTTTTCAAGCAGCTCGACTGGAGCAACGAGCAGGCTCGCGCAGCACTGATCAAGGCGGCTGAATCGGGACACATCGAGGCCACATGGGCACTCGGCCGGCTGCATCTGAACACCGAACGCCTGCTGTACAAACGCAGCGGCACGAGCAAGGCCGAGGAAGAGGCCATCGAGCGTCTGATCGGCCCGGCAGCAGCACCCACGCCCGAGCGGCCCACGCCCTCGTTGCGCCGCGCCGTGCAGTGGCTCAACCTGGCCGCCATGGGCGGGCACGCCGATGCCGCGTTCATGCTCGGCCTGATCTTTCGCATGCCGTCGTTTTCACGGCGCGATATCACCCGGTCAGATTTCTGGTTTGTGCGCGCAGCCAATGCGGGCCAGGCCGACGCCCAATTCTGGCTTGGCCATCACTACTGGCGGCTGCGCGGCAAGAGCCTCGAACACCGCATCCTGGCAGTGCAATGGCTGGGGCGTGCGGCGCAGGCCGGTCTGCCTGCAGCACGCGGACTTTTGCAAGAGCTGCATGCGCGCGCCGCGACGCCCTGCGACTGGCCGGCCGACGTCATCGACGATGCGTTCATTGCCTCGGTCATGCCGCGCCATCCGCGCATGGCCATGCGTCTGGCGATTGGCAAGGCGTTTCAGCTCAAGCGCAGTGAGTTGCTGCTGACCGACTGGCAGCATGCCGACCGCCAGCATAGTCTGCTGCTCGATCTGGCCGACTGGACGTCCAAGCACACGCGTCGGGTGCTGCCGATTCTGGCGCCAGAACAACGGCAGTTACTCGATGCTGCACGCCTGCGCTTTCGTGGTGTCGACAACAGCGCGGCCGGACCGGAAGGCAATTACCGGCAGCGCATGTACCTGTACCAGAAGCTCATCAAGCAAGCACGCGATGACCGTTCGCGCAGGCTGTATGTGGCCGAGCCGATCGCCGAATCAGCCTGCCCTGCCTGTCCGCTTCATCCGGTCGCGGCCATTCATCCCGGCGATGCGCGCTTGCCGGCCATGGCCTGATCCATCGCCGGATTCATCGCCTGATCCATCGCCTGATTTATAGCCTGCACGCGGGCGGCACGCACACGCTCGGGAATCAGCGCCGGGGTTGGCGCGCCGCGCGCCGCGGCACCCGCGTCGACATGGCGCGCCGCCGCGAGCAGCGTGAGGAGCTGGTGCGTCTGTTGATCGGCGCTGACCGGTCCGTCGGCAGCGCACACGGCAGGCACCGCATCGCCCAACAGAATGCCCCAGGCTGCCAGCAAGTGCGCAAAGCGGTCGGGCCGGCGCAGGGCGTCACACCGCTCGAACAGGGCGAGGGTGGCGTTCACATCGCGAACCAGAGACAAGGCCGCGAACTCGCGCGCCAGCATCACGGCCAGCTCACGGCAGTCGCCAGGCACACGCAAGGCCTCGGCCTGAGCCTGCAGGGCCGGCACGTCACGTCGCCCGCCCGCGCAGGCCAGGACGGCGAAACGCTGGGCCACGGACAAGCCTGCCTGCGCCGCACGATCCAGTGCCCGCATCACGGCCTCGGCACGGCCGGACTGCCAGTCAAGCTCAAACAGCGGGACGACACGCGCCAGGGCGCCACACGCATGCAGAATGTGCAACATGCGCGAGGGTTGCGCCTCGCCAAGGCCACGTGCCAATTCCTGCCAGATGCGCTCGGGCACGAGGGCATCGACCTCCCCGCTGTTGACCATCTCGCGCAGCAAGGCCGAGGTTTCGGGCGCCACTTGAAAGTCGGCAAATCGTGCCGCGAAGCGCGCCAGCCGCAGGATGCGCACCGGATCTTCGGCAAACGCCGGGCCGACGTGACGAAACACGCGCGCGCGCAAATCGGCCTGGCCACCATAGGGATCGATGACCTGACCGTGTTCGTCTTGCGCCATGGCGTTGATGGTCAAATCGCGCCGCGCCAGATCCTGCTCGAGCGTCACCGCACCATCGGCAAAAAACACAAAGCCCTGATAACCACGCCCGGACTTGCGTTCGGTGCGCGCCAGGGCGTATTCCTCGCGGGTATCGGGATGCAGGAACACCGGAAAATCGCGACCGATGGGCAGGTAGCCGGCGCGCACCATGTCTTCGGGCGTGGCGCCGACCACCACGTAATCATGATCCTTCACGGGCAAGCCGAGCAGACGGTCACGTACCGCACCACCAACCGTATAGATCTTCATCGGCCCTGCCCGACCTTAACGCGACGGATTCTGACGATACCGGTCGTAACGGCCCGGCTGGGAGCTGGCCGACAGATACTCGGGCGCGATCTGTTCGAGCGACGTCATGGCATCGAGGCCGAGCAGTTGGGCCAGAGCGGCATCAGGCGGGCTGGTGGACACGCTGGGCACGCGCATCGAATCGAGGTTGTCGCGCGACATCAGCGGCGCGCCCGGCGCATGCTCGAGAAACCAGGCCTGCAGGCGGCCAAGCGCCGCGGGCAAGGCAACGATGGGGATCGAATGACCACTGAACTTGCCCGCCAGGGCGACCAGTTCACGCAGGCTGTAGACCTGCGGACCGGCGAGTTCGATGGTGCGATCTGCAGCCTCGCGCACCTCGAGCGCCCGCGCCAGCGCGCGCACCACGTCACCGACATAGACCGGCTGGAAACGTGCCTCGGCGCCGGCCAGCGGCATGACAAAAAACCATTTCTGCAACATGGCAAACAGATTGAGGAAATGATCGCCCGGGCCAAAAATGACCGACGATCGGAAGATCGTGCTGTGCACCGCACCGCCGTCACGCAGGGCGGCTTCGCCGTCGGCGCGCGAACGCAAATACATGGACGGTGCATCCGCCGCAGCACCAAGGGCGCTCATCTGCAACAGACGCTCCACGCCGCAGCTCTTGCAGGCCGCGAGGATTTTAGCGGGCAACTCGACATGCGCGCGCCGGAACGCCGGCCCGTAGGGCACGCCGACGTCACCGTGCAGGACGCCGACCAGATTGATGACGGCATCCTGGCCATCGAGCAACTGGCGCAGCACGGCCGGGTCGTGCACATCGGCCTCGACCACATCGACGGTGGGCAACATGAGCAGATGGCGGCCGTTGTCACGGCGCCGCGTCGGCACCAGAACCCGACGGTTCTGGGCCACCAGTTTTGCCACCAGATGGGTGCCGACAAAGCCGGTGCCCCCGATGACCACAACGTCATTGCGCTTCATGGCAGTGTACTTTCCACATAACCCTTGGGCGCGACGATGCCTATGCGCGCCCGCAGAGACTGCGATTTACCTTCGAAGAGAGCGGCGTAATAAACAGCATTGCTCATGACTTTTTTGACGTAGTCGCGGGTTTCGTTGAATGGGATGGTCTCCGCAAAAATCGCGCCTTCCACAGGTTTGGAAAGCGTCGAGCGCCAGTTGCGCGACCGGCTTGGCCCGGCGTTGTACGCCGCCGTGGCCAGGACCGGGGAATTGTCGAGGTCAGCGAGCACCATGCGCAGATAATTGGTGCCCAGCAACATATTGGTGTCGGCCTCATCGGTCGAGCGCGCCATGTCAAAACCAATGCGCCGTGCCACATACCGTGCGGTCGCCGGCATGACCTGCATCAGGCCGGAGGCACCCACCGACGAACGGGCACTGCTCAAAAAGCGTGACTCCTGACGGATCAAGCCATACACCCAGGCCAGATCAAGCCCAAGCGCCTCGGTCTTGGGTTGCAGCTGCTCACGGTAGGGGGCGAGAAAGCGGGTTGCAAAATCGTGCTCGCTGCGCGTGCGGTCGGCAGTGTTGACGGCGCGATCCAGAATGGCACTGCGCCGTGCGAAATCGGCGGCGGCGAGCAGTTGCCGGTCGCTCATGCCACGCAGGGTGAAATTCCATTCAAGATTGCCGGGTGCACGCATGCCGATCTGATAAAACCGCTGCGAGCGCGCCAGTCCGGGCAGCGCCTTGACGGTCGTCAGTTCGGCTTCGGTGACCGGCCCGCCGGAGACTGGCACGACGATGCGCTCGCCCAGTTCCTCCAGCGCGAGCTGTCCATAAAAATGATACTGATCGGCAATCGAACGAAACAGCGCATTGGCCTCAACGAGCTTGCCTTCGTTCTTCAGGGTGCGTGCCAGCCAGTAGGACCAGGTGCCGTCACCACTGCGCTGGCGCATCTCTGGCGGCATTTTTTCAATGACACTTTTCAGCAGGCGCCAGTCGAGCGCGCGCAGGGCACCGCGCGCCTGCCAGGCCAGCGTTTCTTCGGACAGGTACTTCGCCGTCAGGCCGAGCGTGCTCCAGTCGTTGACCTGCGGCAGGAATTTTTTTGCGCCGGCTGCGGCCAGTTGCGACCAGACCGTGGCCCGCAGATCGACCGGCAGCACCGGCGCCCAGGTCCGCTTGTAGATCCCGGCGTACTGCTCGGGATCATTGCGCGCGAGACGGACGAGGGCGAGCGTGACCAGCTGGCGATTGAGACGATTCGACGCCGCACTACCCGAGCGCGTCAGCCAGCTCGCGGTACGATCATAAACCGCATCCAGCGTCGCCGGCGCGGGCGCCTCTTTGGTGGGCAGCAGGCTCGCATAACGGCGCGCCGCGCTCAGGGCATTGGCGTCAAAGGCATTGCGTACCCAGGCCCAGATCTGGTCCGCCTCAAACCGATTGTCGGTGGACAGGGCGACGGCGAGCGCATAACAGCCATCCCCCATGTCGCGCGGCTGCGACAGCGCCAGGCGCGCCTGTTCAACTACGTTCTCCTGTTTGATATGGCGCGACAGCAGGGCATAGCAGCTGACCTGGGCGTCATCGTTCAGGGCGAAGCGGGGAAACTCGACATCCAGATTGGCAAAGTCGCGGCGTTTGCCCAGCACCAGCAGCCAGTCGCGCCGCGCCAGATCGGCCACCACACTGCCCTCGTGGCGCGCCAGGAAGTCGCGCACCACGGCATCGGGCACACTGTCGAGCACGCCATCCAGAGCCCGTTTGAGGCGGATGTTGAGGGCCCAGTATTCCGGATACGCAATCAGGGGATGACCGGGATCGGCGGTCTGCAGGCGGCGGCTGATCAGCCCGAGGCGGTCGACATCGCCCTGCCGCGCGGTATCACGCGCGGCGAGGATGAGATCGTCGCCACGCGCGCCTTCAAACGCCGGCAAGGAAGCGGATGCGGCCTGGGCCGCGACGACAACAAGGCCCAGACTGGCGGCCAAACAAGCGGCCAGGCGCCTGGTTCGACAAAGTAGCATGAGCGCGGACAACGGATCAGTTGATAGGGGTAGCGGACAACGTTATGGAAACAAGCTCCTGCAAGGGTTAGCATAGCACCGATGACGCCCGAACCCGACCCCGAACTTCTGATTTCGCTTGCAGCACAGCGGCGCGCGCTGCGCGCCACGCTGCTCGCTGCGCGCAGCGCTCTGGCGACGGACACGCGCGCCGGCTTCGATGCGCGCATTCTGGACCAGCTCGGCACACACCTGCACGCGACACCGGCGGCCTGCATCGGTGCGTACTGGCCGATGCGCGCCGAACCCGATCTGCGCGCCGCCATGCACGCATGGCACGCCAGCGGCATCGTGGTGGCGCTGCCGCTAGTCGTTGCGCCGGACCAGCCACTGCGCTTTGTGCGCTGGACGCCGCACGCGGTGGTCGAAGAACACCGCATGGGCGCGCGCCTGGCGGGCAACACCGAGCCCGTGCAGCCTGAGCTGCTGCTCATTCCGTGCGTCGGTTTTGATGAGCGCTGCTACCGGCTGGGATATGGCGGCGGATTTTACGACCGCACACTCGCCGCGCAGACCACACGCAACTGGGGCGTGGCCTACGATTGCTGCCGCATCGACCGCCTTGACGTGCAAGGCCATGACCATGCCCTCGACGCGGTCTTCACCGAGTCACGGGTCTGGTGATCAGGAAGCCGGCAGCGCAGCTTACAGGCTGAGCCTGCGCCAGATCTCGACCGCGGCCGGTGCCTGATTGAGGGTATAAAAATGCAGGCCAGGTGCGCCCCCGGCCAGCAGACGCTCGCACAAGGCCGTCACAACATCGAGCCCAAACGCGCGAATGGAGGCCTGATCGTCGCCAAAGCTGGCCAGCCGCTGCTTGATCCAGCGCGGAATTTCGGCGCCGCAGGCATCGGAAAAGCGCGCCAGCTGGGTGTAATTCATGATCGGCATGATGCCCGGCACGATCGGACCCTCCACCCCTGCAGCACGCACTTCATCGACAAAGCGGAAGTAGGCATCCGGGTTGAAAAAATACTGCGTGATGGCCGAATTGGCGCCGGCGCGCATCTTGGCGATGAAATGTTTGAGATCTTCGTCCGACGAGCGCGCCTGCGGGTGAATCTCGGGGTAAGCGGCAACCTCGATGTGAAACCAGTCGGCCGTTTCGGCACGAATGAATTGCACCAGTTCGCTGGCATAACGCAGCTCACCAAAACCGGACGGCCCCACGCCGGAGGGCATGTCACCGCGCAGGGCCACCACGCGATGGATGCCGAGCGCGCGGTAGTGGGCGAGGATGTCGCGCACCTCGGCACGGCTCGACCCCATGCACGACAGGTGCGGCGCGGCGACGTGACCCTCGGCGGCGATTTCGGCCACGGTGGTCAGCGTGCCATCACGCGTTGAGCCGCCGGCCCCGAAGGTGACCGAAAAAAATTTCGGCTTCAGGGCGGCAAGCTCGCTGCGCACCTGGCGCAGCTTTTGCGCGCCTTCGGTGGTCTTGGGCGGGAAAAATTCAAAACTGAAAGTTCGGTCAGCGGTCATGGATAGGTTCGACAAAAGACATCACGCCGGCTTTTTCAGCAACACTGCCGACAGCAGCCAGGAAATAACGCTGTACACCATCGCGCCCAGCACTCCGGACCAGAAACCGGCCACATGAAAGCCCGGCACGAAACTAGCCACGAACCAGAACAGCAGGCCGTTGATGATGAAGATAAACAGGCCCAGCGTCAGCAGGGTCACCGGCAGGGTGAGCAGCACCAGGATGGGCCGCATGATGGTGTTGACCAGGCCGAGCACGAGCGCCGCCAGGATCGCCGTGCCGAAAGTCTCGACAGTGATCGATGGCAACACAAAGGGCACGGCCAGCAGGGCAACGGCGTTGATCAGCCAGACCATCAAGAGACGCATGACGCACTCCCCCGAAAAGAGGACAACAAGGGCAGACGGTGCGCGGCCCGGACTGCGGCCAGCGCACCGCCCGGAACATCAATAGCGGTAGATATCGGCCTTGTACGGACCTTCCTGCGGCACGCCGATGTACTCGGCCTGCTCGTTGGTCAGGGTGGTCAGCTCGGCGCCGAGTTTCTTGAGGTGCAGGCGCGCCACTTTTTCGTCGAGGTGCTTGGGCAGCACATAGACCTTGCCGTGATCATACGAATCATTGTGCGACCAGAGTTCGATCTGCGCGATGGTCTGGTTGGCAAACGACGACGACATCACGAACGACGGATGGCCCGTGCCGCAACCAAGGTTAACCAGCCGGCCCTCGGCCAGCAGGATGATGCGCTTGCCGTCCGGGAAAATGATGTGATCGACCTGCGGCTTGATGTTGTCCCAGGTGTACTGGCGCAGCGAGGCAATGTCGATTTCGTTGTCGAAGTGGCCGATGTTGCAAACGATGGCCTGGTTTTTCATGGCCTTGAGATGTTCGGCCGTGATCACCTGGTAGTTGCCGGTGGCGGTGACGAAAATGTCGGCCTTGTCGACAGCGTAGTCCATGGTGACGACGCGATACCCTTCCATGGCGGCCTGCAGGGCGCAGATCGGATCGATTTCGGTGATCCACACCTGTGCCGACAGGGCACGCAGCGCCTGGGCCGAACCCTTGCCGACATCGCCATATCCGGCAACCACGGCAACCTTGCCGGCGATCATGACGTCGGTGGCGCGCTTGATGCCATCTACCAGCGATTCGCGGCAGCCATAGAGGTTGTCAAACTTCGACTTGGTGACCGAGTCGTTGACGTTGATGGCGGCAAAGCGCAGCTCGCCACGGGCCGACATCTGATACAGACGCTTGACGCCGGTGGTGGTTTCTTCGGTCACGCCCTTGATGTGGGCAATGCGTGTTGAATACCACTTCGGATCGCGCGCCAGGGTCGCCTTGATGGCGGCAAACAGGGCTTCTTCTTCCTCGCTACCCGGCTTGTCGAGCAGGCTGATGTCTTTTTCGGCGCGCGTGCCCAGATGCAGCAGCAGCGTGGCATCGCCGCCGTCATCGAGGATCATGTTGGTGTAACCGCCGTCGGCCCACTCGAAAATGCGGTGGGTGTAGTCCCAGTATTCGGTCAGGTTTTCGCCCTTGTAGGCAAACACCGGAATGCCGCCGGCGGCGATGGCTGCAGCGGCGTGATCCTGGGTCGAGTAGATGTTGCACGATGCCCAGCGCAATTCGGCCCCGAGCGCCTGCAGGGTCTCGATGAGCACGGCCGTCTGGATGGTCATGTGCAGCGAGCCAGTGATGCGCGCGCCCTTGAGCGGCTGGCGTGCGGCGTATTCCTCACGGATGGACATCAGGCCGGGCATTTCCGTTTCGGCGATGGCGATTTCCTTGCGGCCAAAGGCGGCAAGGCCGATATCGGCAACGTGGTAGTCGGAAAAACCCGTGGGGGGGACTGCAGATTTGAGTACGGCGTTCATCACGCCCTCCTTCCTGTCGGAAAAAAGTTCGTGAGCGCCGTTGCCGGGATACTGCCGTCAAGCCTGGCAGTTCGGGTTGACCGACCTGTCGCAACGCTCCTTGACGCGGAGCAGCATTCTACCGCAAGCCAGTGAAATTGTGCAGGGCCCAGACAGCAAGCCGATTGTGCGATCGCCCCGCACCCGCCAGAATAGGGGCATGGAGAACGAAGCCAAGCAGGACACCCCCCAAGCGCCCGCGCTGGACCTGAGCCAGCGCAAAGGCCTGCTGTTCGCGCTGACGGCCGAACGGCTGTCGGTCTATTACGAACACGACGCCTGGCTGACCGTTGCGCAAGGCGCCAGCCTCGCGGCCGACTGGCTGCACCGCTCCAAACTGCCGATGAGCCTGAAAGAGCGCCGCGCCATCTCCGACCTGTCCGACAGTTTCGCCCGCGAACTGGCCAACACCCTGTCGCCACAGGCCGGCCTGTTCACCGCCCACGAAATGATGGAAGGCCTGGACCATCGTTACCAGTCTTCGGTGACCACGGATCTTCTTGAAGAATGTGAGCGCCTGCTCCAAGAGCACCAGCTGGATGCGCCGCCGGCGGCATGATGCCGGTTCTGCCATCGCCACACCAGCCAGAACATGAAATCACCCCCTGTTTTTCAGAAAATAATGTTGTGATATTATTTCCTTAGAAATAACCAGAGGTGCAGCATGAACGCAACGAGCCGTCCGGGTGGCAGAGTGAACAGCGCGAGCGATGCCGCTGCCGTGCTGACCAAAGCTGTCAAGCGCGCCAGCGAACACATGAACGTCTCCCAGAGCGCGCTGGCGAAAATGATAGGCCTGAGCCCGGCCACCGTCTCGCGCCTTTTCAATGGCGAATACCAGCTTGAGCGCGACAGCAAACAATGGGAATTTGCGGTCTTGTTCGTGCGCGCTTTCCGTTCTCTGGATTCAATTGTCGCCAATGAAGATACCGCACGGCAGTGGCTGCGTGGCGAGAATCTCGCTCTGAATGGCCAACCCATCAAACTGATGGAACATGCCGAAGGACTGGTTCGCGTGGTTCAGTACCTTGATGCATCCCGTGGAACAGTTTGAATCTTCGTCGTGGGCAGGACGAGCGTGGCGCATGGTGGAGGCACAACACGTCGCCTCGACCATGAAACTGGTGGATGACCGCGATGAACAGGATTTGCTTGAGGCCCTGCTTGAGGAGAGCAAGCCGAAGCGGCCAGCGTCGACGGCGGGCCTTGATTATCTGCTCGCGACGCCGTTCCGTTACCCGACAAAATCTCGCGGCTCCCGTTTTCGTTCCCCCACGGATCCCGGGGTGTTTTATGCGGCGGGATCGGAACGCACGGCAGCCGCCGAACTGGGATACTGGCGCTGGAAATTCCTGCTCGACTCCCCCGCCCTGAACGCGTTGGGACCCAATGCCCATACTGCCTTCGAGGCGTCGATCAAGGCCATTTGTATTGATCTGCGCGAGGCCCCCCTCGCGCAGCAAACGAATTTGTGGATGCATCCCACCGATTACTCAGCCACTCAGGCTCTTGCCCGACAAGCCCGCGCCAGCAACATTGAAGCCCTTTTGTATCGCTCGGTGCGCGATCCGCAGCCGGGTTGGTGCATCGCACTGCTGAGCCCCAAGGCGTTTTCCAGGCCAAAGCATCATCCGGCCACACATACCTGGTTTCTATCCGTATCGCACTCGACGGTCACGTGGAGGCGCGATACGGAATCGATCACGTTTTCAACCGGCGTCTGGTCGGGCAAGACCAGCGGGTAGCCAGCGCACTGCCCGCCTAATCTCCCCGAATATTGGCGAGCCGCACAATCTGCACGTACTTGTCCGATTCTACTTTCATGAAGGCATTGCATTCGGCCGGCGAGGTGCTGGCGGCGAGTTCAACGCCCTGATCGATGAAACGGGCGCGGATGTCCGGCAAGGCCACGGCCTTGGCAACCTCGGCGTGCAGGCGATCGACAATCGCCGGCGGCGTGCCGGCCGGTGCCAGCAGGACGTTGTAGACCATCGCTTCATAACCCGGCAAAGCGGACTGGCTGATGGTGGGCAGGTTCGGAAAAATCGGCGAGGGCTGGGGGCCGGTCACGCCCAGCGCCTTGAGGCGGCCGGTCTTGACGTACTGAATCGAGGTGCTGATGGTGTCGAACATGAAATTGATCTGCCCGCCGACCACATCGGTCAGCGCTGGCGCATTGCCCTTGTAGGGCACGTGCGTGAGCTGGATGCCGGCCTGGTGGCTGAACATCTCGGCCGTGATGTGGCCGACGCCACCGTTGCCGGCCGAGCCGTAGGTCAGCTTGCCCGGATCGCGCTTGGCCAGCGCGATCAGTTCGGGCACGGTGTTGGCCGGCAAGGACGGATTGACCACCAGAATCTGCGGGATCCAGGCAAACACGCTCACGCAGGTGAAGTCCTTGATCGGATCGTAGCCGGCGGTTTTCACCACAGCCGGCGTGGCGAGAAAGGTATTGGAGGTGGCCACCAGGGTGTAGCCATCGGGCGGCGACTTGGCCACCACTTGCGCACCGAGCGCACCGGCGGCGCCGACGCGATTTTCCAGCAGGATCGGCTGCTTTAACTGCTCATTGAGTTTCTGGCCGAGGCTGCGCGCGACGAGATCGAGATTGCCGCCGGCGGCAAAGGGCAGAATGATGCGTACCGGTTTGGAGGGATAGGCTTGCGCCAGCGCTGCGGATGAAACCAGCGCGCCACTCAACGCCACCATGCCGAAAGCCACGCGCACGGCGCGACCTGTCCCCTGTCCAGACTGTAGACCCATGACTGTACCCCCATCAATGACCACGACGAATCGGTCAGGCCTGGCGGCCCGCCGGCATTATCCTGCAATGTTCGGTGACGATTTCTGATCTAGCGGAGGGTATGAAAACACAACGGCGGCGCGCTGTACAGGGGGCCGTCAAACCGGGGCGCAAACACACAAGCGGGCTGGCGGCTTCCCGAATGTCGGGAAAGCACCAGCCGCACCGGCCAACAGCGCCGGGATTTACAGGCCGGCAGCGGCGCGCAAGGCCTGCGCGCGGTCCGTGGCTTCCCAAGTGAACTCGGGTTCCTCGCGGCCGAAGTGACCGTAGGCGGCCGTCTTTTCGTAGATCGGACGCAGCAGGTCGAGCATCTGCACGATGCCCTTGGGACGCAGGTCAAACATCTCGATCACCAGCTTCGAGATGGCTTCGTCGGAGATCTTGCCGGTGCCGGCGGTCGAGACGGTGATGTTGATCGGCTTGGCCACGCCGATGGCGTAGCTCACCTGCACCTGACACTTGGTCGCCAGACCTGCGGCAACGATGTTCTTGGCGACGTAACGCGCGGCATATGCAGCCGAGCGGTCGACCTTGGACGGATCCTTGCCCGAGAACGCGCCACCACCGTGGGGCGACGCACCACCGTAGGTGTCGACAATGATCTTGCGGCCAGTCAGGCCACAATCGCCCTGTGGGCCGCCGATGACGAAACGGCCGGTCGGATTGATCAGATATTTGATCTCGCCTTTGATCAGGCTGGCCGGCAACACCGGTTTGATAATTTCTTCGATGACCGCTTCACGGATCTGGCTCTGGGTCATTTCCGGCGCGTGTTGCGTGGAAAGGACAACCGTGTCGATGCTGTACGGACGGCCATCGACGTAGCGCAGCGTGACCTGTGACTTGGCATCCGGACGCAGCCAGGGCAGGCGGCCATCACGACGCAGTTCGGACTGGCGCTCGACCAGACGGTGGGCGTAATGAATGGCGGCGGGCATCAGGGCCGGCGTTTCGTCGCAGGCGTAACCGAACATCAGGCCCTGGTCACCGGCACCCTGGTTGAGGTGGTCGTCGGAGGCGTGATCCACGCCCTGGGCGATATCATTGCTCTGCTTGTCGTAGGCCACCAGCACGGCACAGCCGCGATAATCAATGCCGTAGTCGGTATTGTCGTAGCCGATGCGCTTGAGGGTGTCACGCGCGACCTGGATGTAATCGACGTTCGCCTGGGTGGTGATTTCACCGGCGAGCACGACCAGACCGGTATTGCACAGGGTTTCGGCGGCAACACGGGAAAATTTGTCCTGCTTGAAGATGGCATCAAGGATGGCATCGGAGATTTGGTCGGCAACCTTGTCCGGATGCCCTTCGGAAACGGATTCTGAAGTGAAAAGATAATCGGAAGACATACACGCTCCTGCAAGTTCGAAAGAAGTTTCGAAAAGATCCAACATACGGGCCGCCTGCGTGGCCGGCCGAGTATGGGAATGCTGTTCGGAGCGGCGACGCTTTAGCGGAATTTTCGGCTGTTCCGGTTTCCCAGGTGCCCTCGCCCCACAAGTTGTCAATTAACCTGGCGAATGAGCCGTATCATACCGAAAATCCAAATGCAGGTTTTATTTTTCATGGCGGCCGGACTGCGCCTGAACGATTGCAGTCAAACGACAGTACTCAAACGATAGTAGCCAAACGATAGTGCTCAACACGCTCGCTCTTCTGCTGTTCCGTGCCCTGGCCCGCCTGCCGCTTGCGCTGCTGCAATCGCTGGGCAGTTTTTTCGGCGCGCTGACCCGCCGCGTCGACCGCCGCTATCGCCACAACCTGCGCGCCAATCTGGCCCAGGCCGGCCTGCTCGACCACCACAACGAACTGCGCAGCGCCTGCGAGGCCGGCAAGAGCGCTTTCGAGCTGCCCTTTCTGTGGCTGCGACCGGCCGCCGACACGCTGGCGCTGACGAGCACGCGCAACTGGTATTTGGTGGAACAGGCGCGTGCCCAGGGTCGCGGCATCATTTTTCTGACGCCGCATCTCGGCTGCTTTGAAGTGACGGCGCAGTATTACGCCGGCAACCCGCGCGATGGCGCGCCGGTCACGGTGCTGTATCGAGAGCCACGCAAGGCCTGGCTGAGGCTTTTGGTCGAAAGCGGCCGCGGTCGCCGCAATCTTACGCTGGCGCGCGCCGACCTGGGTGGCGTACGCAAGCTGGTGCGCGCCCTGCGGCGCGGCGAAGCGGTCGGCCTGCTGCCGGATCAGGTGCCGGGTCAGGGCGAGGGCGTGTGGGCACCCTTCTTCGGCCGGCCCGCTTACACCATGACCCTGCCCGCCAAACTTCAGGAAATGAGCGGCGCCGTCATCCTGTTTGTGCATGGGGAGCGCTTGCCCAACGGTACCGGCTGGGTGATGCATGTACATCCCTTTGACGCGACTCTGAGCGGCGACGCGCAGGCGCGTGCGACCCAGGTCAATGGCGCGCTGGAGCAGATCATCCGTCAATGTCCGCAACAATATTTCTGGGGCTACAACCGCTACAAAGTGCCCGCCGGTAGCCAGGCCCCCGCGGAGCCCGGGGCGTGACCCGTCTGGCGCTGCTGTTGCTGCGCTGGATTGCGCCGCTACCACTCGTCCTGGTGCGCGCGCTGGGGACCCTGTTTGGCCTGATTCTTTACCTGCTCGCCGGTGAGCGCCGGCGCGTGACGGCGATCAATCTCAAACTGTGTTTCCCGGACCTGAACGATGCCCAACGCCGGCGCCTGGCGCGTGCCCACTTCCGCGCCTTCGCGCAAAGTTTTGTCGACCGCAGCTGGCTCTGGCACGCGCCGCCCGGGCGTCTGCGTGCGCGCATCGTGCTGCACAACGAAGCCTTGTTCACCAGCGCGCTCGCGGCTGGCAAACCGGTCATCCTGCTCAGCCCGCACTTCATCGGCCTTGATGCCGGCTGGACGCGGCTGACTCTGGACCGGCAAATGATGTCGATGTACGCCAACCAGAAAAATCGCA
>CANJOT010000082.1 GCA_947475815.1 Burkholderiales bacterium
CGCATTGCCCCAGCAGCAAAGCCGCCTCGGCCTGGCTCAGGCGCCCCTCGCTCCACCCCTCATAAGCTTCTTGGAATCTCATCTTCCGGTTCTCCTGCACGTAGCGGGCCCGGCTTATGGGGGCGTCTTGCATCGCACTCCACAAGCCGGACAGACTACTTGTTAAGAACCGGACAACCTACTTACTCCCGACATCGGGTTGAAGTTGCTTGACAGGCTAAGAGAGCCACTGTAAATTGAAACAGGATTGTTGACACTCTGGTTCCGGTTAGCGAAAGCTACTTATCCTTCGCTTCCAGTTTTTTTTAGGTCTGGGGAAAGGTGTTCGGGAAAATTGAAGGGGTAGCGGTTGTCGTACTTGAGATGCGACGTGGTCAAGCAATGGCTGGTTTGTAGGAAGCGTTGTCAAACCACAGGCGCTTTGGCTTTGCCTCGTCGAACGGAACCCGGGATATCTTCGACAACTGTGTCGACGCCCTATCGCGCACCCAAGCCCTGAGCGGCCAGTGCTTCGTGATCGTCGCTGAAAATCCAGCGACTCAGGAACACCTTGACAGCTTGGAGGACGGGCTCGGCCGCCAAGACCAACGAGCAACGGGTGGCGGCAGTTCTACCATTTACGGTCCTACTGGTTGGCCCGTCACCGGGCCGCACACCAGGCTGGATGGTCGCGGAGATCAATTTGCAGGATATCGCCCATAGCAAGATCATTGCCGATAGCGCCGGTCACTATGCGCGGCCCGAAGTGCTGCGACTTGTCGTCGACGCGCAACCGAAGACCGGATTCACGGTCATACGCGGCGCTGCCGACAATTGATCTTGCCCCCATTTCCTCACTGAAGAAATTTACTGAACACGAAATTACCAATGTCGATCTCTACCTCACGGCGAAAAATTTATTCTATTGAAGGCAAGTAATGAAAACCATTGTTCCACGAAAGAATCGTTCTATCACCAGCATTGCCGCAGCGATGTTGATTGTTGCTTTTGCTGTCGGATCAGGGAATGCGGAGGCCGCAGAGAACAAGTGTGACGTGATGCGCAACATCACTTTCGGAGCCCCTACCGCGACGATTTCGATCGGCCAGTATCCGTTAGTTGTCGCACTGGCAAATGGCTACTTCAAAGAGGAATGCATCAACTTAACCATTCAGGGAATTGACGGGAGTGCAAGGGCGGCACAACTCACGGCAGTCGGGAAAGTGGACCTCGGAAGCTCAACTTCTGAAACCTTTCTTCAACTAAATCAGGAGCAGGGAACCCCCCTAGTCTGGTTCTACCAAGAACTGCGACAGCCGACTTCAAAGATTGCGATGCTGGCAGATAGTCCAATCAAAGACTTCAAGGATTTGCGGGGGAAGGCCCTTGGAGCATCGAGCTTGGGTAGCGCGAACATTCCCTTTTATAAAGCGGCGCTGAATAAAGTTGGGATCGCGCCCAACGAGGTTAACTACGTCGCTGTGGGTGTTGGGACAGTTGCGCTCGAAGCGTTGCGCAAAGGTCATGTACAAGGGCTCATACTTTGGGACTCAGTGTACGCAGCGATGGAGAGAGCTCAGGGCGCCTCCCTTCGTTATCTTCAGCCGCCGGGAGCTGAGTCGCTTTTTAGCACCTCCTACTTTGCGCGCCCCGAGACCATTCGAAGTGACCCAAAGCTAATCGCAGGATTTGGACGAGCAGTAACGAAGGGCCATGTCTTCACCAAGGCGAATCCAGCCGCGGCAATACAAATAGTGTGGAAGAAGTATCCGCAGACACGCATTCCTGGCCAATCAGAAGAACAACAACTCCCGACTGACACATACGCTCTGGGACGTTATATCGAGTTCTTCACGTTTGGCGACGTCGATAAGAAGAAGCGCTGGGGACAGTTCGAACCTGCGCTTGTCGATGAGTGGGTAAAGTTCGCGCATAGTGGTGGCATCATCTCCAAACTGCTGGATCCGCAGAAGCTGTACACAAATTCATTCGTCGGACAGTTCAATGACTTCGACCAGCAAGCGATTGTCACGCAAGCGCGTAACTGGAAAAAAGAGTAGGTGATAGTGCCCAGAGTGGGAAGTAGCGATTAGCTGCGCTTTACTGTTGGCTCACCTCGTCACCGTAGAGGCAGCAATCAAAAATGCCCGACCAATAGGCCAAATTTTGATAAGTGGCGGTATTTGGATGACTGGAAAAGGGGTTTGATTAGATGGGAAAAAAATGACGGCAGTATCTCAGAGTGTGACAGTCACCGATGTATCAATGGACTATGAGATATCCGGCGGTCAGTTGAGGGCACTTGAGTCAACTAATCTCACGGTTCCAGTGGGTGGATTTGTATCAATCGTCGGCCCAAGCGGGTGTGGCAAATCCACCCTGCTCAAGCTCATCATGGGAGTTATCCAACCATCTCGGGGTGAAATAGTGGTGCATGGGCGACCGGTTCTCGGACCTCGCAGCGACGTTGGAATTGTGTTCCAAACTGCACGGTTGCTTCCCTGGCGAACTGTGCTTCAAAATATTCTCCTTCCGATTGAGCTGAAGCGCAGACCAACAGCTGCGGACCGGCAATATGCGGAAGAGCTGATTTCCATGGTCGGACTCACTGGGTTTGAGAAGAGATATCCTAGTGAACTGTCTGGAGGGATGCAGCAGCGGGCGTCCATCTGTCGGGCGCTGATAACCTCTCCAGAACTTTTGCTATTAGACGAGCCGTTTGGGGCACTTGATGCGTTAACTAGAGAAGTCATGAATGCGGAGCTGAACAAGATTTGGCGGCAAACTGGAAAATCGGCAATACTGATCACTCACAGTATCGAAGAGGCTGTATTCCTCTCGGAGCGAGTCCTCGTGATGAGTCCTCGACCCGGAACGATTGTTGATGAAATCGTTGTCCAGTTGGGTGCTGAACGCAACTTGAAGGATTTGTCGAATACAGAGTTCAAGCGCGCAGCAGACCGTGTTAGAGAACACTTTCGGTAACTAAAGTATCCTATATGTCGAAGTTTTTGAGTTCCGAAAAAAGCGCAAAAAGCAGTTCAAAAGCGACACTCGGAAAAACGCGTTTGCGCGGAGTCTGGGAGCCATTAGCGCTCACGGCAATTATCTTGATCCTGTGGGAGCTTGCTCCGACGGTCTTCGGCATTCCAAAATACATTCTTCCAAAAGTTTCAAGCATCGCTCTTGCGTTGTTCGACACGAGTGCGTGGCCACAATATCTGGAGAATGCGAGCGTGACCCTCGCTGAGGCAATGCTCGGTCTTGCGATCGGAACCTCAGTGGGGCTGATCTCAGGCGTATTGCTCTATTGGTTCAAGTTCCTAGACCGAATGACGTATCCGTTAATAATTGCGCTTCAGTCGGTGCCAAAGGTGGCAATTGCACCTTTGTTCGTCGTATGGCTCGGATTCGGAATATCATCTAAAGTTTTGGTTGTGGTGCTGCTCGTCTATTTCCCTGTATTAGTGAATACGCTTAGCGGCTTAAGGTCTACTGATCCAGATTTCATCGAGTTGTTTGCTGCCAACAATGCGAGCCGCGTAAAGACCCTTACTAAGCTGCTTTTGCCGGCTGCCTTGCCTTCCATCCTCGCCGGGTTTGAGGTCGCGGTGACAGTTTCTCTGTTAGGTGCCATCGTTGGTGAATTTGTCGGAGCGCAAAAAGGGCTTGGTGTCATGTTGCTTCAGGCTCAGTATCAACTGAACACTGCTGCGGTATTTGCACTTGTTGCGATTCTCGCGGTTATTGGAATAGTCTTGAACTTTCTGGTCAGAACTCTTCGGCGGAGAATGCTCTTTTGGGTCGTCGCGGAGAGAAAGAGTTAGGTAAAAATTGATCTCCATTTCCGCCGCCATTACTCGACATGCCTTCCGCCAGCCGACGAAGATTGCTATAGCGACCCCTAACGAGGAAATCTCGTACAGCGAGCTAAGAGCCTTTGCGCTGGGGCTGTCAGCCTTCATCATGAAGGAGCGGCTGCAGAATGGCGTCATAGGCAGCATTGCCGGTAACAGCGCTACTGCTTTGAAAATCATAGTTGGTGCGCGGTTCGCAAACATGCAACTGGTGCTGCTTGACTCCAAAATGCCAGTCTCTGAACTGCTTGAGCGCTGCACTCAGATGGAAGTGGGGACTGTTTTCGTCGATGAGACTGTGCCTAGCGACACCTGCAGTTGCCTAGTGGAAATTGGTGTTCAAGTTGTCGATGTCTCTTGCATGGATTTTCCTGCAGACTATGAATCCTCCGGCGATAGTCAGTTTCCGTACGAGGTTAAGGCGCAAACCGATGAACCGATTTGGCATGGCCCGAGTGGAGGGTCGAGTGGCGTGCGCCGGGCAATAGCGTTGTCTGAGCCATCTTCGCTCTTCAGATTTGCAAGCCAAACAATTGAGTTTAATTTGGATCGCACCTCGCGATTCCTGCTCAGTGCGCCGCTGATCCACGGGGCGGGGCGCTCTTTTTCCGTCGGCCAGTTGCATGGAGGGGGCACGATTGAGCTGCATCCGAAGTTTGATGTCGATATGACGCTGGATGCGTTATCCCGTGTGCAAGGTGCATTCTTGGTCCCCACAATGTTGTCAAGGCTCCTGCAAAGTCCGAGATGGAGCGAAATTGCAGCGCGCACCAATACGAAACTAATTATCAGTGGTGGGCGGCTCGACGGCAAGCTTGCCGAGAAGGCGAGTCGCGGTTTTGCGGGCCAAATCTTTAACTACTTCGGATCGACAGAGGCGGGGGCTGTTAGTGTTGCTGTGTATGAGGATGGTGAAAAACAATCGATAGGTGATCTCGGCAACTACACGGTTGGATGCTCTGGCAAGCTTGTAGATCTCACGTTAAAGCATCGTTCTGTGACAGAACCTGGGGACCAAGGCCGGCTACAGGTGGCCACCCCGGGGAATTGCCTATGGTCACTTGACATTGCAACCCGAAAAAAGCTCATGCCGGTCGACGGCTACTGGGACCATGGCGACGTCGTAAGGCGCCGTGAAGACGGAAGCTTGGACTACGTGGGGCGTGCTGACGATATGATTATTTCTGGCGGCGTCAACATATATCCGGCTGAAGTGCTCCGAGAACTCGAATGCTCAAAAGGTGTCATCGCTGCTTTTGTAGTTGGCTGCCCTGATTTGGAATGGGGCGAAATTGTTGGCGCAGTGATTGAAGGGACGTCGGATTTGACCCTTGAAGGGCTGCGGTCTGAACTACGGGCTCGGCTGAGACCCGCAGTCATCCCCAAGTCACTTTTGATTCTGGATGCAATTCCGCGAAACGCCATGGCGAAGACCGATGGCGCACAAATTAATAAAATTCTGGCGAACGCGGGGATTGCATGGTTCGATCGCCGCACGGCTGGCGGGGCCTGAAAGGATTTTCAAATCGATACGCCGGTTCTTAAAGATAATGAAGATCTATCGTGAGCTCAAGGTCACGCAGCCCGGTCATGGTTTCAAGATCAATTTTTTCATAATGTAATGTTTCTTTGCTGAGGACTCCCCGAGGGAAAATGTGTCACGTGAAATTGAAGCCATCGATACGGACGCGCGCCGTGGCTCAGCTCCGCGAACTGCTAAGTGAATCATGGGGCACAGTGGGGTACTCGCGAGACTGGAGGGCGTGGCACAAGGCGTCTAAGTAGGCTCAGTCGGCGCCAAGGCCGCAGGCTGAGTTGAGGGTAGTTCCAAGCGGCTTGTTATCAAACCCTAGCATCCAGTGGCCTAGCGAGTGGTTTTTTTCACCCCGCCAGCGGTCAGCGCGGGCAGATGTGCGACGCCAACACCAGACGGGACAATCCGCAAAATGACGGTACTTTGGCGGTACTTTTTCAGTGGTCGGCGCGGAAACCTAGCATCCATGCGGGTTACGCGCACCTCGGACCCGGAGTTGCCCTCGCCCGGGGCGGCCAGTGCCTCGCGGAGGCGCTCCACGGTGATTTGTTTTTGCCAGTATCATTCATGCGTTCAGTAATTGAGTGGTCAGAGGACCTTTGGTTGAGCGCTTCCATGCAATTTATCCTGCGGACGCTGGTAGTGATCGGCAACACGCTGACATTAGTCGGCTGCCTCGGCCTTGCGCTTGGTGCGATCGGGATCTTCAATCTGGAGACCTTCGCCGTCGGAATTTCGTCCGGCGTACGCGTGATTGGTACGGTAGCGATAGCCGGCGCCTTGATCAGCGCCATTGGTTATGGCATCGTAGAACTTCAAGACGATTAGGTGAATTGGGAGCAATCAACGATGTTTCGAAAATCAGACTTCTTCATTCTTCTGGCGGTAATGATCTCGTTCGTGATCTCCGCTTATTTATGGTTTGTATTGAAAGACCGTGAGCAGGCGATCTTCACGGCTATCTGGATCCCGTCCATCTTCGGCTTCGGCATCTACTTCAAGCTCGCCGCCTTGCTCGGAAGGAGGCGCTGATGCCGTTCGATCTGCTGTTGATTGGGGGCGTGGTGTTCGCGCTTTTGCTGGTCGGGCTTTGGGTAACCGTATTGGAGTTCAGGCAGATAAAGTGAACGATGCGGGTTCCGCCGCGCCCGAGCCTCGAATGTCCTGAGGTTTTCCCCGGCGGCACAAGAAAACACTCGGCTTGATCACCCTTGGCGCACCCGGTCGGAAAACCTCAGCTCAGTTCAATCAATGCGCGAACTTCTTCCGGCCAATCCGCGCCTCGGCGTTGCAAGCCGGTCAATTGCCATCCACGATCCCCCAGACGACGATCACCAAGCCCGCAAGGTGGTGAAACGCTAAGAGCCTGGCGAAGTTAGTCGGCCCCCACGGTTCGCGTGTGCCACCGCCAATCGTGTGTTTGCCTCACCGGCCCGCGCCATGCGCGAACTCCTTCTCGCGACGCTCTTCATCCGGCACACAGTACCGGGCCTCCGGCAACACCCGCAGGCGCTCGAACGCGATCGGCGTGTCGCAGTCGGCGCACAGGCCGTACACGCCATCGTGCATGCGCTGGCGGGCGGCGAGCGCTTCGCGCAGCTCGTCTTCCGTGCGGCGCAATTGGTTCACGTCCATCGTGGACATCATGGCCGCGTCGCCGGCTTCGGCCGAGTCCTGAACCTCGGACCCGGCATTTCCTTCGCCCGGCGCGGCCAGCGCCGTGCGGATGCGCTCCACCGTGTCTTGAAGCTCACTGACGCGCTGCTCCAGCAGCTTTGCCAGTTCGGCGTGTTGTCGGGTGTCGAGAGTCATCGCGCTTGCTCCTTTGGCGCGCGTGTGTGCGGCCGGTGCGCCCAGCATAGCGCCCACGATGGCGGCTGGGCTTGCTGTAGCGCAAGTGCGGGCGAGGTGGCGAACGGGCTAGGTGGCCCGCCTACTGGTGAACCTTGACCCGGATCGACTCCTTCGGCCAACCCTGTGCCCGCAGCTGGGCCTGCAGGGCTGGGAGCAACTGGCGCAGCTTGGCGGCGGCGGCGCTGCCCCGCACCAGCAAGCACCAGACGCCGTCGTCCACCGGGCCCGCTCTCACGGCCGAGCGCATGGCCGGTGGAATCAGCTGTTGGACCGCCTCCAGGCGCTGCGTCGATTCGCGCGAGAGCGATGCCAGGTGAGCCAGGGTGGGCGAAGCTTGCGCCGCCTCCTGGAGGGAGACCGGATGGTGGCGGCGGCTGGAATCCTTGTGCATGGCGGGCTGGGCGTGAACCAGCATTATCCGGGGCCGTTCGCCGGCGACGCGGGCGGGCGGTGGCCGGCGGGTAAAATCGCCGCCTTGTCCGCCTAGGCGACGCAGCGAGTGCGACACCTACCGGCAGACCCATTCGCAAACGAGAGGATTGCGCTGCCCTGCTGGCCCCGGTGGGCTGGCAGGGCAGCATTGCATTCATGGCCAAGAACTTCCTGACTCAGATTTTCGGTTCCCGCAACGACCGGCTGCTCAAACAGTACCGCAAGACCGTCGAACGCATCAACGCCCTGGAGCCGCAGTTCGAGAAGCTGGACGACGCGGCCCTGCTTGGCAAGACCCAAGAGTTCCGAGACCGGCTCGCCAAGGGCGAGACGCTCGAGGCCCTGCTCGTCGAAGCCTTCGCCGTGGTGCGCGAGGGCTCCAAACGCGTCATGAAGATGCGCCACTTCGATGTGCAGCTGGCCGGCGCGATGGCCCTGCATGAGGGCAAGGTGGCCGAGATGCGCACCGGCGAAGGCAAGACGCTCACCGCCACGCTCGCGGTGTACCTGAACGCGCTGCCCAGCAAGGGCGTCCACGTGGTTACGGTCAACGATTACCTGGCCAACCGTGACGCGCAGTGGATGGGCAAGCTCTACAACTTCCTGGGCATGTCGGTTGGCGTCAACCTGCCCCAGATGTCACGCTCGGAAAAGCAGGCGGCCTACAACAGCGACATCACCTACGGCACCAACAACGAGTTCGGCTTCGACTACCTGCGCGACAACATGGTCTACGAGACCGCCGACCGCGTGCAGCGAGGCCTGAACTACGCCATCGTCGACGAGGTCGACTCCATCCTCATCGACGAGGCGCGCACGCCGCTGATCATCAGCGGCCAGGCCGAGGACCAGACCGACCTGTACATCGCCATGAACCGCATCGTGCCGCAGCTGGTGCGCCAAGAGGGCGAGGCCGACCCCCGCACCGGCGAAGGCGTCACCAAGCCCGGTGACTTCACGCTCGACGAGAAGACCCGCCAGGTCTTCCTCACCGAGCGTGGCCACGAGACAGCCGAGCGCGTGCTGTTCAACATGGGGCTGATCCCCGAAGGTGCCACGCTCTACGACCCGGCCAACATTTTGCTGATGCACCACCTTTACGCGGCGCTGCGGGCCAATCACCTGTATTTTCGCGACCAGCACTACGTGGTGCAGGCGGGCCAGGAGGGTGTGCCTGAGGTCGTCATCGTCGACGAGTTCACCGGCCGGCTCATGTCGGGCCGCCGCTGGAGCGAAGGCCTGCACCAGGCCGTCGAAGCCAAGGAAGGCGTGCCGATCCAGCCCGAGAACCAGACGCTCGCATCGATCACCTTCCAGAACTACTTCCGCCTGTTCGGCAAGCTCTCCGGCATGACCGGTACCGCCGACACCGAGGCCTACGAGTTCCAGGAAATCTATGGCCTGGAGACCCTGGTGGTGCCGCCGAACCGGCCCAGCCGGCGCGATGACCAGCTCGACCGCGTCTACAAGACCACCAAGGAAAAATACGTCGCCGCCATCCAGGATATCCGCGACTGCCACGAGCGCGGCCAGCCGGTGCTGGTGGGTACCACCTCCATCGAGAACTCCGAGCTGATCAGCAAGTTGCTCGACGAAGCCAGCCTGCTGCACCAGGTGCTCAACGCCAAGCAGCACGCCCGCGAGGCCGACATCGTCGCGCAGGCCGGCCGCTCGAAGATGATCACCATCGCGACCAACATGGCTGGCCGCGGCACCGACATCGTGCTGGGCGGCAACGTCGAGAAGGCGGTCGATGCGGTCGAGGCCGACGCATCGCTGGACGACGCGGCCCGCCAGGCGCGCATCACGCAACTGCGCCAGGAGTGGACGATCGACCATGAACGGGTGGTCGCCCAGGGCGGCCTGCGCATCATCGCCACCGAGCGGCATGAGTCGCGCCGCATCGACAACCAGCTGCGCGGCCGCTCGGGCCGCCAAGGCGACCCCGGCTCCTCGCGCTTCTACCTGAGTCTTGACGATCCGCTGATGCGCATCTTCGCGGGCGACCGGGTGCGGGCCATCATGGAACGCCTGAAGATGCCCGAGGGCGAGGCGATCGAGGCGGGTATCGTCACGCGCAGCATCGAGAGCGCGCAGCGCAAGGTCGAGGCCCGCAACTTCGACATCCGCAAGCAGCTGCTCGAATACGACGATGTCGCCAACGACCAGCGCAAGGTCATCTATCAGCAGCGCAACGACATCATGGACGCGGCCGACCTCTCGGCCCAGATCGCGGCCCTGCGCGAAGGCTGCTTCACCGACCTGGTCCAGCAGTACGTTCCCCCCGAGTCGGTCGAGGAGCAATGGGACCTCGCCACCCTGGAAAAGACGCTGTCCGACGACTGGGGCATCGCGCTGCCCCTGGGCGAGCAGGTGCAGGCGGCCACCGCCATCACCGGCGAGGACGTCCTGGAGAAGGTGATCCAGGCGGCGCATGAGGCCTTTGCCGCCAAGGTCGAGCAGATCGGCGCCGCCAATTTCACCCAGTTCGAGCGCATGGTGCTGCTGCAAAGCATCGACACCCACTGGCGCGAGCACCTCTCGGCGCTTGATTACTTGCGCCAGGGCATCCACCTGCGTGGCTATGCCCAGAAGCAGCCCAAGCAGGAGTACAAGCGCGAGGCGTTCGAGTTGTTCGGCCAGCTGCTCGATTCGGTCAAGAACGAGGTGACCAAGGTGCTGATGACGGTGCGGGTGCAGTCGGGCGAGCAGCTCGAACAGGCCGCCGAGGACATCGAAGGGCGGGCCGAGCGCATCGCCAACGTCACCTACACCGCGCCCACCGAGACCGGCGAGGCCGAGACCCGGCTGGACGAAAGCACCGCCCATTCGGCCGGCGCTTCGGCGGTCGCCCGGGTCGGCCGCAACGCCCCCTGCCCTTGCGGCAGCGGCAAGAAGTTCAAGCACTGCCACGGTAAGCTAGCTTAATCAATAAAATCAACAACTTACGCTGCTTGACTAGCCCAAAATCCTGTTTTACAATTGTTTCACAGTGGCTAAAATGCAGCAAAAGTTGTGCAAAAGTTTGACAAAAAAAGTCCTCAGCCCGTAGTCGAGCACGAGGAGTATCTAGAGGACGACAACGTCTTCTTGTACTCCCGCAACGGCATTTTTTACGCACGGGTGTACAAGGGCGAAGGTACTCGCAAGTACATTCATCGCAGCCTTAAAACTCGCAATTTGCCCGAAGCACGGCAGCGTGCCAAGAGGTTTTTCTACGAGATCGAATTTCGCAAGGCAGAGGCATTGCCTTTGCAGCAAGTCACCTTTGGCAAGGTCATTGACGAGTACGTCAGTCTTCGTCAGCAGCAATACGACCGCAGCCTGCTGGACAAGGTCAATCGCTCAACATTGCAGCAAACCAGCATCCATATGCTGCGCCAAATCAAGCGTGTGGTGAAGTTCTGGATCCAGTACTGTGGGAAAAAGGCAGTAGACAAAATCGACAACGCAGTCCTTCAAGAGTACGTTCAGTGGCGCAAGGACTACTACCATCGGATGCCCAAAGAAGACGTGCCCAAGAATGCACGTGTCAACCCAGCAGACAAGACGCTCGAATGGGAAATCACGCTGGCAAAGACCTTGCTCAAGTTCGCGGATGAGCGCGGGTATCGGGGAAAAATTCCGTTGCCCACTTGGCGCTTCGTATCGGGAACACGAATTGTTCGCCCAGCCTTTTCCGACGCTGAAATGGCAACAATCTATCGTTCCCTCAGGATGTGGAACAGGTCAATACCAGCAATACAAATGGAACGTCGCTGGAACAGGGAAATGCTTCGCGACTACATCCACATTCTTGCAAAGAGTGGAATGCGGGTCGGCGAGGCCAACAATCTTCACGTCAATGACGTCGTTGAGTTCAAAGACGAGATGGGACGGAAAAACTACCAATTCCACGTCAGGGGAAAGACTGGTTCCCGTGTCGTTGTTCCACGTGCTACTGCCGTGCCGTACATTGAGGTTGTACTGCAGCGGAATAAACTTATGAGGCATCATCAAGTTGATGCCAAGAAAAAACGCAAGGAAAATAATAAAGAGGATTGGTTTTTCAGGATGATCGACGGTAACAAGATCATCACCTTGATCGACCAGTTCCAAGCGTTCTTAAAAGAGCTGGGAATTCTGCAGAACAGGTACGGCGAGGCCTACACGCTTTACAGCTTGCGGCATTTTTACGCCGTTCGAATGCTGACACGCAATGTCCCAGTTTTTGACATAGCGCGGAATATGGGAACCAGTGTGCAGAACATTGAGATGTACTACGGCAGGAGCGCAACCGCGATCACTAAGGCAACAATGCTAGGCGGTAAAGAAGCCGCACGGAGGGCATTGTGAAAGTTGGCGCTCAGTAAGCTGCGATCTGGTCTTCCTGCACCCACTGCCAGCTAGGGCGGCACTGCTTCGCACTGCAGGGCTGATTTGAGGTGCTGCCGACACCTTACCTACTGCAATCGAATAGTGATCATTTTTTGATCAAAGCCACCTGGTTGGCCAAAATTGCACTATCCTGACGATACGTACAAAAACTGGCCAAAAATATGTCACTCAGTGCTGAAGGTGAAGGAATACTGACCATAAAAGAGGTTGCCGACTACCTCAAAGTGACAGAACGCACCATTTACCGGCTTTCCCAAGCCAAGAAAATTCCTTCGTTCAAGGTCGGTGGTATGTGGCGATACCTTCGCAAGGACATTGACGCTTGGATTTCCCGGCAGACAGCAGGCACGGAGATCGCACAATGAACGCCAGCGAAATCGAAGAGGCAGTATCCACGCTTGCTTTGCTTCCTTTGCTAACCATCACAGCTGAGACAATGTGACAGTTGTTGAATCTTGCCAATTGAAAAAATGCATTAAAGGCAGAAAGGTCAATAGTGCGTCTAATAAAAAATAGCGGAAACGACCGGGTCGTTGACGAACTTCGCCAGTGCCTAAGCTCGAAATCCTTGCTGGACATCGCGACGCCCGAGTTTTCCCTGTTCGCTTTTGGCGAATTGCAAGATCTTTTGGCTGGTGTCGGACAGGTTCGATTGGCCTTGCCATCCCCTGACCGCAGCGATTGGGCCATGCTGGGGAACGAGGCGGACAGGGCTTCACGCAATCGCCTGCAAACCCGCTGGCTTGCCAAACAGTGTTCCGACTGGGTTGCCAAGAAGGCCGAAGTCAAACAGGCCAGCAGTTCTATACCGCAATCTGCCATGGTTGTCCGTTCAGATGCAGGCATGCCAAACCGCGTCATTACTGGCACCAGTTCATTTTCCACTAGTGGTCTAGGGCTGACGCCCAACCACCAGTTGAGCCTGATTCAGTCAACCGAAAGTGCCGAAGAATGCACACTTTTGGCATCGTGGTTCGATGGACTATGGGCCAGCCTGCCCACAACCGGCAATGCCAAAGCCGACATGCTTGCCAAATTGAACGATTTAGCGGCACATCGGCCCCCATCGGTTATTTATTACCTGACCCTTTACCAGTTATTCAAAGACCTT
Organism: Burkholderiales bacterium; assembly: GCA_947475815.1. Lineage (GTDB taxonomy): Bacteria > Pseudomonadota > Gammaproteobacteria > Burkholderiales > Burkholderiaceae_D > CANJOT01. The sequence goes on from CANJOT010000082.1 coordinate 13,145, forward strand.
GGTGATGAACTCGACGAAGAGAAAATCATCAAGTCGGCCACGGGCATTAAGAACAGCGTTGTCTGGCAGAAGCTCTACAAGTTCCAACGGGACGGTGTTGTCGGTGCCATCGATAAACTCGAACGTCATGGCGGCTGCATCATTGCCGACAGTGTCGGTCTCGGAAAGACGTTCGAGGCGTTGGCAATCATCAAGTATTACGAACTGCGAAATGACCGCGTGTTGGTGCTGGCACCGAAGCGGCTTCGCGACAACTGGACGATTTACAAGGCCAATGACCGCCGCAACGTGCTTGCAGCCGACCGCTTGCACTATGACGTTTTGAACCACACCGACCTGACCCGGGAAGGGGGCCTGTCCGGTGACATTGACCTGACGCATGTCAACTGGGGCAACTATGACTTGGTTGTTATTGACGAGTCCCACAACTTTCGCAACAAGATTACCCACCAAGGCAGGGAAAGCCGTTATGACCGCCTGATGCGCCAAATCATCCGCGAGGGTGTCAAAACACGAGTACTGATGTTATCGGCCACTCCCGTCAATAACCGCCTAGCTGACCTAAAAAACCAAATTTCATTTATTACCGAGGGTGCAGATGGCGCACTTAGCGGCCACGGGATTCCGAGTATTGAAGTAACGGTAAAAAATGCCCAATCGCAGTTCAGCCGTTGGCTTCGCCTGGAAGAGGCAGACCGCAGGCCGTCGCGGTTGATGGATATGCTGGGGTTCGACTACTTCAAGTTGCTCGACCTGCTGACCATTGCCCGCTCACGTAAGCACATCGAGAAATACTATGGCACTGCAGAAACGGGCACGTTTCCGACTCGTTTGAAGCCGCTCAACATCAAGGCCGACGTGGACTTGTCGGGACAGTTCCCTGCCATCCGTGAAATCAACAATGAGATTCGTCGGCTCAACCTTAGCCCCTATGCACCCTTGCGTTATGTCCTGCCACACAAGCAGGCTGATTACGACGCAAAATACAGCACCAGCATTCGCGGAGGTCAAAGTGTTTTTCGGCAAGTTGACCGTGAGGAAAGTCTGGTTCAATTGATTCGCGTCAACCTGTTGAAACGCATGGAGAGTTCCGTCGTTTCCTTTGCTCTGACTTTGAAGCGGCAACTGGCTGGTGTGGATGCCTTGCTCAATCGTATTGATGCCCACGAGGTGTTGACGCCGAGGGGATAGTTTCCAAAAAACTGAGGTAGTGCCGAGTCAAGAGTTTCCAGGGTGTTCCACTGCCCTGCTGAATTTTTCAGCAGGAAGCAACAAAGGTGATCACCATGGACATGATTGGCAAAGTCAGGCGCATGA
>CANJOT010000083.1 GCA_947475815.1 Burkholderiales bacterium
CTCAATATCAATATCCCGAATATCCCGTATGATCAACTGGCCGGCATGCGTTGCACGCGTCTGGGCAAACGCCACCCCTCGGAACCCGTGATCCGCGCCAGCAGTCCGCGCGGCGAGCCGATTTACTGGATCGGGCCGGCCGGTGCGGCGCGCGATGGCGGGCCGGGCACCGATTTCCATGCCATTGCGTCGCGTGAAGTATCGATCACCCCCTTGCAGATCGATCTCACCCAGACCGGGCAACTGGCCGGCGTGGGCGAATGGCTGGCGGCCTGAACTACGCTGCAGACGGAACAAACCCGATTGAATAAGACGAGCTCATGGTGACGCGCAAAGCCTGGATGGCGGAACTCAAACCCGCCACGCCGAAGGACAGGCAGCCGGTAACGCGGCAGTCTCAGGGCATCCTGAAAGGCGCCGGCACACCGGCCCGCAAGCAGTCGGCGCTGGCCGGTAGCGGCCTGACCTCGGAGCGCATGCGCGCCGCCATGGTCGAGCGGCTGCGGGCGGCCGGTATCCGCTCTGCAGGGGTGCTGGCGGCCATGGGCAACGTGCCGCGCCATCTGTTTGTCGATGAAGGTCTGGCCAGCCGGGCTTATGAAGATTCGGCCTTGCCGATCGGCCACGCCCAGACCATCTCGCAACCCTTCATTGTCGCGCGCATGGCCGAGCTGTTGTGCAATGGTCAGGCGCCGCAGCGCGTGCTCGAGGTTGGCACCGGCTGTGGCTATCAGGCTGCGGTGCTGGCCCAGTTGGCCGGTGAGGTTTATTCGATCGAACGCATCCGTGCCCTGCACGACAGGGCGCGCGCCAATCTGAGGCCGCTGCGCGTGCCCAATCTGCGGCTGGTGTATGGCGATGGCATGCAGGGCATCGACAGCGTCGCGCCATTTGACGGTATTACCGTGGCGGCGGCCGCGCATACGGTGCCGCGTGAGCTGCTGCAGCAACTGGCCATCGGCGGGCGGCTCATCATTCCCGTCGGACGCGAGAAGCAATCGCTGCGCCTGATCGTGCGCACCGCAGCCGAGCACTGGAGTGACCAGGAGCTGGAACCGGTGATGTTTGTGCCGCTGTGTCCGGGAATGATTTGAGCCGTGGTCCGGCGTGCGCGCGGATTGCGTTCACGGGCCGATTTGTGCGCTACACTGCGCCTTCATCCTGATGATGGCGCCCGGATCCGTGCTATTTTGATCTTGCCACTGACCTCAAGCCACACTGACTCTCTGCCCGACTGATTCTGCCATGACGATCCTTCGATCATGCCCATCCCTGATGCAGCCGTACCGGCGCCGCCCGCAGCTGCGGGCGCAACTGGCCGCATTCGCGTGTGTTGCCGTGCTGGCCGCGTGCACCGCGACTGGACCCAGCGCGCCCGTGCAGGAGCGCACTGAGCGCACTGAGCGCACGACCGAAGCCACGCGCCGGCCACCGCCAGCAGCGCCGGCAGCACCGATTACCTCCCGGACTGCCCCGGTACCGCTTGCGCCGGCGGCCAGCAATACCGGTCCGGCACCGGCTCCCGTGGCCGAGGCCGCACCCGCGCTCAGCAACACGCCCCTGCCGACCGGCCCGGGTGGCAGGCCGCTGTTTCATGTCGTCAAGCGTGGCGATACCCTGTATGCCATCGCGCTTGAGCATGGTCAGGATTACCGGGATGTGATTCGCTGGAACGGCATCGAAAATGCCAACCTGATTTATGCCGATCAGATCTTGCGTATCGCGCCGCCCGAGATCGCTGCCGCCCCGCCGGGATCGGGCGATGCCGTGGCGCAGTCGGCACCGGTCAATCTGGCCCGGGTTGAACAACGTCCGCTGGCTGGTGCGCCCGCCGCGGCAACGACGACCGGCCGGGTGCCGCTCAAGACGGGTCCGGCCGGTGAAAAACGACCGTGGTCGGAACGGGTCTGGTCGGATCTGTCGCGTGCCGAGGGTGGCGCCGAGGCCGCGCCTGCTGCCCCGCCGCCCGCTGTCGTTGGTGCTGCCGCTGCTGCCGATGCAGACGGGATTGCCTGGATCTGGCCAGTGCCCGGCAAGCCGGTCGAAGAATTCAACGAAGCGCGCGGCAAGGGCATCGACATTCTTGGTCGCGCCGGCGATGCCGTGATGGCCGCAGCCGACGGGCAGGTGGTGTATGCCGGCTCCGGCCTGCGTGGTTATGGCAATCTGGTCATCATCAAACACAACAATGATTATCTGTCGGCCTACGCCCACAATCGCGTCGTGCTGGTCAAGGAACAGCAGGCCATCAAGAAGGGTCAGAAAATTGCCGAGATGGGCAGTTCCGATACCGACAAGGTGAAGCTGCATTTCGAGATCCGGCGCCAGGGCCGACCGGTCGATCCGCTCAAATTTTTGCCGGAGCGCCGATGAAGTCGCGCTCGCGGGCGTCCTCCGGGCAGGGTGACGGTGGGGCTGATGAGGCCGCAGCCGCCAGACCGGACAATGCGCCTGATCCGGCGCGGGCTGCTGCAGCGACCGACGCCGAGGGCATCGATCAGGCCGATGGCGTGGAGGCCGCTGATGGCGATGATCCGGCCGAGACCGACAGCGCCGATGATGCCCCTTATGATCTGCCCGGCGCACCGGCGCGCCGGTCCGTGCGCGACATCGCCGTGGACGACAACGAATTCACCGCCGACGGCATCCAGCATTATCTGAATGACATCGGCACGCGCCCCCTGTTCACCGCCGAGCAGGAACTCGCGACCGCCAAGCTGGCCGCGCGTGGTGATTTCGCCGCGCGCCAGAAAATGATTGAACACAATCTGCGTCTCGTGGTGAGCATCGCCAAACGCTATCTGAATCGTGGCGTCGCGCTGCTTGATCTGATCGAGGAGGGCAATCTCGGCCTGATCCATGCACTGGAAAAATTTGATCCCGAGCGTGGTTTCCGGTTTTCAACCTATGCCACCTGGTGGATCCGCCAGTCGGTCGAGCGCGCCGTCATCAATCAGGCGCGCACCGTGCGGCTGCCGGTGCATGTGGTGCGCAACCTCAATCAGGTATTGCGCGCGCGCCGCCACCTTGAACTCGCCGCCCGCGCCGATCAGGCCACGCGGTGCGGTCAGGCTGGCCATGGCGAGGTGACCACGGCTCAGATTGCCCATCTGCTGGGCAAGTCGCGCGAGGAAGTCGAAGATGTGCTCACCCTTGGTGAACATGGCATCTCGCTCGATGCGCCGCTCGACGTTGACCCGAGTCTGTCGCTGGGCGATGTGCTGGCCGACACCGGCATCGAAGCGCCCGAGGGCGCTACACACTGGCACGAGATTACGCGGATGGTCGACGAGTGGCTCAAGCGCCTGTCGGACAAACACCGGCTGGTGATCGAACGCCGCTTCGGCTCGCACAACTATGATATCGCCACCCTCGAAGATCTCGCAGCCGAACTGCAACTGACGCGCGAACGTGTGCGCCAGATCCAGCAGGAGGCTTTGCAAAAACTCAAGCGCATGCTCAGTCAGGGTGGCATGGGCCGCGATTCCCTGCTCTGATCATCTGCCGTTTACCGGGCCACCACCATGATCCCCATTCTGGTTTTTGACATTGAAACCATACCGGACGTTAGCGGCATCCGCCTGCTCAACGCGTTGCCGGCCGAATTGTCCGACGCCGAAGTGGCCGAGCACGCCTTTGCCGCGCGCCGCGAAAAGACCGGCGGTGATTTTCTGCAGCACCATCTGCATCGGGTTGCCGCCATCTCCTGCCTGATCCGCGACGATCGCGGCCTGCGCATCCGCACGCTGGGCGAGCCGGGCGATGGCGAGGCCAAACTGGTGGGCGATTTTTTCAGGCTGGTCGATCACTACACGCCGCAGCTGGTGTCGTGGAATGGCGGCGGTTTTGACCTGCCGGTCCTGCATTACCGTGCCATGGTAAACGGCGTGCAGGCGAGCCGTTACTGGGACATGGGCGAGGACGACCGTGAGTTCAAATACAACAACTACATCAGCCGTTATCACGCGCGCCACACCGACCTGATGGATTTGCTGGCGATGTACCAGCCGCGCGCCAATGCGCCGCTCGACCAGTTGGCCAAACTATGTGGCCTGCCCGGCAAACTCGGCATGGACGGCAGCCAGGTATGGGGTGCCTGGCAACGTGGCGAGATCGCACAGATCCGCGATTATTGCGAAACCGATGTGCTCAACACCTGGCTGATGTATTGCCGCTTTCAGCTCATGCGTGGTGTCTACGGCCGCGAGGCCTACGACGCCGAAATTCAGAGCGCCCGCGATACACTGGCGGCTTTGCCGGGCGAACACTGGCGCCAGTATCTGGCGTCATGGACTTGACCTGCATGGATGTGCATTGATTTGAAGCGAATTGAAGCGAATTGAAGCGAATTGAACAGAATTGAATAAATCTGAATACAGGACCCGGCGCAAGGCCAGGCTGGCTGAACATCCGAGAATGCCGTCTGGCGAGGCGGACCTCGAACTCGAGATCGAATCGCTGGATCAGGATGGTCGCGGCGTCGCGCACGACGGCGGCAAGGTGATTTTTGTCGAGGGCGGGCTGACCGGTGAGCGAGTGGTCGCGCGACCGCTGCGCAGCAAGACCAGTTATGCCATCGCCGAGACCATCACGGTATTGCGTGGCAGCGCCACGCGCGTCACGCCGGACTGTCCGCACTTTGACGTCTGCGGCGGCTGTTCGATGCAACATCTCGACGCGCGTGCGCAGGTGGCGGTGAAACAGCGCGTGCTTGAAAACAGCCTCTGGCACATCGGCCGCCTCAAACCGGACATGATCTTCCGGCCGATCCACGGGCCCTATTGGGGATACCGTTTTCGCGCTCGCCTGTCGGTGCGGCGTGTGTCGAAGGAAAGCGGCGTGCTGGTTGGTTTTCACGAAAAGAAAAGCAGCTTCATCGCCGACATGACCGAGTGCCGGGTCTTGCCGCCCCATGTTTCGGCCCTGCTGGTGCCGCTGCGCCATCTGGTGGAGAGCCTGTCGATCAACGAGAAGCTGCCGCAGATTGAATTGGCCATCGGCGAGAAGGTCACGGCACTGGTGCTGCGCCTGCTCGAACCTCTGAATGCGAACGACGAAACGCTGGTGCGCGCCTTCGCCCGCGAACACGCTGTGCAGATCTGGCTGCAGTCCAAGGGCCCGGATACGGCCTATCGTTTTGAACCGCCAGCGCGCCCGGAAGCGCGCGGCGATGACGATGATGCCCTGTTCTACCGGCTGCCCGAGTTCGGTGTATTCCTGCCGTTTATGCCGACCGACTTCACCCAGGTCAACCATGGCATCAATCGTGTGCTGGTGCAGCGCGCCCTGGCCCTGCTTGATCCGCAGCCGCACGAGCGCATCGCCGACCTGTTTAGTGGTCTGGGCAATTTTTCATTGCCGATTGCCACCCGCGCCGCCGCTGTGGTGGGCATTGAGGGCAGCGCCGTGCTGACGCGCCGCGCGGCCGAGAATGCCGTGGCCAATGGCTTGGGCGACAAGACAACATTTCACAGCGCCAATCTGTTTCACGCGACGGTGGAGCAGTTTCAGGCGCTCGGGCGTTTTGACAAGATGCTGATTGACCCGCCGCGTGATGGTGCGCTCGAGGTCGTGAAGGTGATTGCCGCGCTTGGCGCCGATGCCCCTTCACGCATCGTGTATGTGTCGTGTAACCCGGGTTCGCTGGCGCGCGATGCCGCCATTCTGGTGACGCAGGGCGGCTATGTGTTGCGCGGGGCAGGCGTGGTCAACATGTTTCCGCATACCTCGCATGTCGAATCGGTGGTTTGGTTTGAGAAGGCGGCGGGTGAGGCGCTTACCTAAGTTGCCGTTTCCACGATGCCGGGCTGCCCGCCGTGGCTTGCATCACATCACGCGCTGAGCCAGACGACGCCAGGAAATCGTCGCAATCGTTACCCATACCAGGGTTCGAAGGCCCATGGCGATGACGGTGCGCGATTCGTAGACCCCACCGGAAGCGATACGCGCGCCCAACGCCGCGCAGGCGAAGATCGTCGCGACGGCGATGGCCAGCCACACTGCCCAGCGTTGCTTGAGCCATAGCCCGGCGCCGGCGGCGACATAGGCGAAGCCTGCCAAAAAATTAAACCAAAGCACAAAGGGCACGTAGTTGCCGGCTGCCGCGCGCGCAACTTCATCGCCGAACAGGACCGTGCCGCCTTCCTTGATGCTCAGCAGGCCGAACACGATAGCGACCAGGGCAATCGCCCCTCTCTGCAATCTGCTTTGTTTAGGTTGTGTGGACGTATTCATGAGACGTTTCCTATGCGGTCAAGGTGGTTGTCAGTCGATTCCACGACCCTCACCCGCAACTTCGTGGGTGACGCCGTCGCGAATGTGGTAAATCCGCTTGAAGGTAGGGATGATTTTTTCGTCGTGGGTGACGACGATGATTGCGGTGTCGAACTGCCTGGCCATCTGGTTGAGGATGCGGATCACGGCCAACGCTCGCTCGCTGTCCAGCGGCGCTGTCGGTTCATCGGCGAGGATGACAGGGGGGCGATTGATCAGCCCGCGTGCGATCGCAACCCGTTGCTGCTCGCCACCGGAGAGTTGCGATGGCATGGCCTGAGCACGGTGCTCTACATCCAGCGCGGTCAATAGTGCCATGGCTTTTTTGCGCGCCTGGGCGTTGGGAACCCCTGCCAACATGGGGAGCAGGGCGACGTTGTCGGTCACGTCCAGAAATGGGATCAGATAGGGGGCCTGGAAGACAAAGCCAATTTTGTCGCGTCGCAAGGCACGCAGGTCGGAGATTTTCCAGCCGTTTTCGTAAATAACATCCTGGCCCAACACCATGCGCCCGGATGTGGGCGCAATGATGGCGCCCAGACATTTCAGCAGCGTGCTCTTGCCCGAGCCTGAAGGTCCAACCAGGCCGACGACTTCCCCAGGGGCGACGACCATGCTGACGCCCCTAAGTGCGTCGACCGCAGTGTCTCCGTGACCGTAGCGCTTAGTGAGTCCTTCAACGCGGATGCCGCGCGCAGAAGAATCAGAATGCTGTTTATCCACCAATGGCCTCCGCTGGGTCAACGTTGAGCGCGGCGCGAATCGCCAGCACACTGGCCAGCACACAAATGAGCACCACCGCCACGAAGCCGCTCACCGCATCCGCGGTCTCCAGCAGCACATATTTCGGAAAGATCGGTGCCCATAAGGTCGCGGCGATTTTGCCGACCACAAATCCGATCAAGCCCAGGGCCACCGCCTGTTGAAGAATCATTCCGGCAATGGTACGGTTGCTTGTGCCGATGAGCTTGAGTACCGCGATCTCCCGGATCTTGCCCATCGTCAGGGTGTAGATGATGAAGGCAACGATGGCAGCGCTGACAATGGCGAGAATCACCAGAAACATGGCAATCTGTCTGGCCGCCGTGGCAATCAGTTTCTCGATCAGGATGCCGCGCATCTGTGATCGCGTGTAGACGCTCAAGTGCTTCCAGCGTCTGATGGGTTCGGCCACCCGATCCGGGTCCATGCCGGGTTCGATCTGTACCAGCACGGCGTTGACGGAGGTATTGGTACTTTGCGAGGCAATGACCGCATCGAGCAAGCCGGGCACGCCGGGGCGGTTCAGCGCGGGACTCTGGGCTGTGCGGGCGCGCTGGGCCCGAATGGCATCGTTGTCTTTGAGAAACTGGGCCTCCTGCGCATCTTTGAGGGGAATGAAAACCATCGGGTCGCCGCCCGAGGAGACCATGCGGCGGGTCAGCCCCACCACGGTGTACGCGTTGCGCCGAATGCGGATGCGATCACCCAGCCCGAAACCGCTGGCAATATCGGCGACCGCCTCGTAATGACTGCGGGTCAGACGCCGTCCCTCAACGAGGTAGCCGGGTTGCCCGGGGTGACCCGCACCATCAGGTGGAATACCGACCACCATGGCGCGTACATCCCGTACTTTGCCATCGCCGAGCGGGCTGACCTGCATGGTCAGGTAGGTGATATTGGCAACGCGCGCTACTCCCGATATGCCCAGAATGCTGCGGTAGGTGTCGTCGTACAGGCTTGAGGACTCTGCATAGGGGCCTTGGGTATCCTTCTGTACCACCCACAGGTCAGCACCGCTGTTCTCGAGCAGCACATTGGCATCGTCGACCATGCCCCGGTACACGCCAGCCATGGTCAGCGTCACGCCGATCAATAGCCCGAGTCCGATGCCGGTGAACACGAACTTGCCCCAGGCATGCAGAATGTCGCGTCCGGCCAGGCTGATCATGATGACTTGCCCACGATACGGTCAACCACCTTGATGCGGCTGTTGGCATCCAGCGCCTTGAAACTGTACACGACAATTTGTTCGCCACCACTGAGACCGTGAAGGATCTGCACGCGTCCTTCAAGGTCCGAAGCGCCGGTTTTAACGGGTGCAAAACGTAAGCTGCCATCCTCAACGACCCACACACCAAGGTGCCCATCCACGCGCTGTACGCTGGCATTGGGCACGACGGGCATCGACTTTTGTGCCGCCAGTGCGACCGTCACTTCTGCCAGTTCACCAATCGGCGGCAGTACGCGTGGGATTTGTGCAAACGCCACCTTGGCCAAAATTTCTTCGGTGACGGCGTCGGCAAGCGGTTCGATGCGCAATACCTGTCCGGGCAGCAAATCGCCGGCACGCGAGCGCAAGACGATTTGCGCCGGAAGTTGGGCGCTGAGCCCTTGTGCGCGCTGCTGATCAAAGCGCACACTGACCCAAATACTGCCGGGTTCGACCACTTCAACCACGGCCTGTCCGGCAACGACGGTGGTGCCGGGGTCGGCGTCACGGCGGGTGATGATTCCATCGACCGGCGAAGTCAGGCGCAGATTTTCCCGCTGGCGAACCAGGCCATCACGATCCGCCTTGACGCGGATCAGTTCCTGGCGTGACGCATCAAGATTGGCGCGAGCCGCTGACGAGGATGCCTGCGCAATCTGCAACTCTTGACGCTTTACCTGCGCCCCTTCTTCGCTGACCGAGCGGCCGATCAGCAATTGCTCGTAGCGTTTGGTCTGGATTTCCGCGAATGCTTTGCGCGCACCCACTTCCTGAACCTGGGCTTCAACCGCCAACACGGTCGCCTCCGCGCGCTTGAGGGTTGCCTCTTGGGCACCGATCCTGTCATCCAGATCGACCGGATCCATTTCGCCCAGCAATTGGTCTTTTGCGACATGATCCCCGGGTTGAACCTCCACACGCTTAATCCGTCCGGCGAAGGTGGGGCCGATCTTGTGGGTAAACCGTGCTTCGACTGAACCGATGCCGAACAAGGCCGGCTTGATCGCCAGGCTGTCGACGCGCATCACCGTCACTGCAACCGGTGCCATGGGCCCGGCCCGCAGCGCAACGTAGCCCAGCAAGCCCGCCAGCAAAATTAGGACGCTCGCCAGCGCGATAGCGCGGCCATGCAGTGAGATGAAATTTTTCATTGGACCTTGCGCATGCCTCGTTGATAAATTGCAAAAACATTCGGCGCGTCGGTACGCATGCGAACAAGATCCCCAGAGAGCAGGGACTGCATCACCAAGCCCTGAATGGTGCCGACGAACAGCGTGGCCGCAGCCTGGGTATCGACCTTGGCAGTGATTTCCCCGATCGCCTTGCCCTCCTCGATACGTGTACGCACCCGTTCGGAATAGCGCTGAATCAAGGTCTGGGCCATTTTTTTTGTGGCCGTCTCCTCGGCACTTTGCAGTTGACCGAACATCATGCGTGGCACGCCCGGGTGTTCAACCACAAAGTCGATGTGGCTCATAAACATGGCCTGCAGTGCCGCCAGCGGTGAGGCCATGCCCTCTGCCGCGCGATCGATGCGCGCGAGCAGGCGGTCGGCGACCCACTCCATGACGGATTGCCAAATGGAATCCTTGCTGGGGAAATGCCGAAAGAGCGCCCCCTGAGTCAAATTCATGTGCTTGGCAATCGCCGCTGTCGTAATGTCGTTGGGGTTTTGTGAAGCCGCCAGTGCAATGACTGCCTCCACGGTGACGGCGCGCCGCTCGTCGGCGGGGAGTTTTGATGGAAGGTTTCGTGAAGTGACCATGTCGGAATCAGTGTAAGGTAGTAATTGGTTACTATCTTACACAAAAAGATCCCGTGTGCCTACTTCAGACGATGGGTCCCGGTTTCTGAAAAATGGACAAAAAAATGCCGGCGGGGCTGAGTGCCCGGCCGGCATGGTGTGGCGACGCTGAAAGCCGGGCTGCGTCAGCCCGTGCCCGAGGTGGACTTCAGTCGCGGCTGCCGCCAAGGATACCGAGGATGGACAGCAGGTGGACAAAGACGTTGTAGATGTCCAGGTAGATCGCCAGGGTGGCGCTGATGTAGTTGGTTTCGCCGCCGTTGATGACGCGCTGCACGTCATACAGCATCATCGCCGAGAAAATGCCGATGGCGATCACTGAAATGGTGAGCATCAGGGCCGGCAGTTGCAGGAAGATGTTGGCGATCATGGCGACGATAATGACCAGCATGCCGACCATGGCCCACTTGCCGATGCCCGAGAAATCACGCTTGCTGACCGAGGCGATGGTGGCCATGCTGCCGAAAATCACCGCCGTGCCGCCAAAGGCGTACATGATCAGTGATACGCCGTTCGACATGCCAAGGATGGAGCCAAGGATCTGCGACAGCATCAGGCCCATGACGAAGGTGAAACCGAGCAGCAGGGCGACGCCGGCGCCGCTGTTTTTGTTGCGTTCGATCAACATCATCATGCCCATGGCAACGGCCATGAACAGCAGCATGCTGATGATCGGGCTGCCCGCCATGAGCGCGCCAAGATTCATCTGTACGCCAACGAAGGCGCCGACGACGGTGGGAATCAGTGAAACGGCGAGCAGCGCATAGGTGTTGCGCAGGACGCGGTTTCTTTGCAGAAGGCCCGCTTCAACCGCACCGGCGCCATTGCCGTAGGGATTTGCGTCACGCAGTTCATTGCTCATGGTTGTTAGGCTCCTGAAATCTTTTAAGAACGGCAAGTATGCCTGATATCGTGGCAACTGGCCGATGTTGCAAGGGTGGGTCCAAGACTTGACCGAAATTTAATCAAGCTTGCGGTGTTAAGACCCGTCAACGTGCCAATAAGTTTCACGCTTTGCGCGCCATGGCCTGAATTTTTTGTGATCCGCAAGGGTCCATGCGATGGCAGATGCGTCGATGGTCCGTTCGGTCACGTCCACATGTTATAATCTTTGGTTAACTTCTCGTGTAATCCCTTATTTTTTTGGAGTTTTTTCATGGCTATTGAACGTACCCTGTCGATCATCAAACCCGATGCCGTTGCTAAAAATGTCATCGGCAAGATCCTCAGCCGCTTTGAAGAGGCCGGCCTGAAGGTCATCGCCGCACGCATGACCCAGCTCTCGCGCGCCGAAGCCGAGGGTTTTTACGCCGTGCACGCAGCCCGTCCGTTCTTCAAGGATCTGGTTGATTTTATGGTGTCCGGCCCGGTCATGATCCAGGCGCTCGAAGGCGAAGGCGCCATTCTCAAGAATCGCGACCTGATGGGTGCCACTGACCCGAAAAAAGCGGCTCCCGGCACCATCCGCGCCGACTTCGCCGACAGCATCGACGCCAACGCCGTGCATGGCTCGGACGCGGCCGAAACGGCGCAGTCGGAAATCTCTTACTTCTTCCCGATGCTTAACGTATATTCGCGTTAATCAGCCGGGCTGGCCTGCCCCCGCCGGCCTGCCCGATATGACGCCACCTGGTGTACGCACCGACCGTGACAGAAACTGCCGTTGAACCCTCCGCACAAGGTCCAGTCAATCTGCTGGACTTTGATGCCGCCGCTCTGATCGCCTGGTGTGAAAGCATGGGCGAGAAGCCGTTTCGCGCGCGCCAGTTGCTGCGCTGGATCCATCAGGCGGGCGAATCCGAGTTTGATCGCATGAGCGATCTGGCCAAGTCGCTGCGCGGCAAGCTTGCCGGGCGTGCCGAGGTGCGCCCGCCCGCCGTGCTGCAAGACCACGTGTCGGAGGATGGCACGCGCAAGTGGCTGCTTGATGTCGGCCAGGGCAATGCCATCGAGACGGTGTATATCCCGGAAACCTCACGCGGTACGCTGTGCATTTCCACTCAGGCCGGCTGCGCGGTCAATTGCCGGTTTTGTTCCACGGGCAAGCAGGGCTTCAATCGCAACCTGACGGTGGCCGAGATCATCGGCCAGTTGTGGTGGGCCAACCATGCCCTCGGCCTGGTGCGTGACGGCTCCGAAAAAGGGGAACGCATCATCAGCAACGTGGTCATGATGGGCATGGGAGAACCGCTGCTCAACTACGAACCCACGCTCGCCGCCCTGCGTTTGATGCTTGACGACCACGCCTACGGCCTGTCGCGCCGTCGGGTCACGCTGTCGACCTCGGGCGTGGTGCCGATGATGGACCGGCTGCGCGAAGACTGCCCGGTGGCGCTGGCGGTGTCGCTGCACGCCTCGAATGATCGCCTGCGCGACGAACTGGTGCCGCTCAACCGTAAATATCCGCTGGCCGAACTGATGGCCGCCTGCCAGCGTTATCTCGAACGTGCGCCGCGCGATTTCATCACGTTTGAATATGTCATGCTCGATGGCGTCAACGATAGCGAGCTCAATGCCCGCGAACTGGTCGAACTGGTGCGTGACGTACCCTGCAAACTCAACCTGATTCCCTTCAATCCCTTTCCGGGCGCCGGTCTGAAGCGTTCCCCGGCAACACGCATCCGGGCGTTTGCCCAGGTGCTGATCGACGCCGGCATCGTCACGACCACGCGGCGTACGCGTGGCGACGATATCGACGCCGCTTGCGGTCAGTTGGCCGGTGAGGTGCAGGACCGTACCCGTCTGGCCGAGCGCAGCGCGCTCAGCGGCCAGCGCGTGGTGCCTCTGCGCCAGATGACGCCGGCAGGAGAGTTGCTATGATCCGTTCTGCATCACGACGCGGCCTTGTCGTGCTCGCCTCTTTGTTATTCGCAGGTTTCGTGCTGACGACGCCGCTGCGCGCACTGGCCCAGTCGAATTCCTCGTCGAGTTCGCAGATCGACATTCAGAACCGTGGTTCGGACGAAACCGAACAGCGCCGCCGCGCGCGTATCCGCATGGAACTGGCCATTGGCTATTTTCAGGAAGGCCGCTTCAGCGTTGCCCTGGACGAGCTCAGGCAATCGCTCACGGCTGATCCGAATTTCGCCGAGGCCATCGGTGTGCTGGCGCTGGTTTATATGGAGCTCGGTGACAAATCGCTGGCCGAGCAGAATTTTCGTCGCGCGCTCCAGCTCAAACCGAATGATTCGGACCTGAACGTCAATTATGGCTGGTACCTGTGCGTCAATGGCCGCGAGCGTGATGCCATTCCGCATTTCCTGTCGGCGGTCAAGAATCCGCTGTTTGAGCGGCCGGCCGTGGCCTGGCAAAATGCCGGTCTGTGCGCGCTCAAGCTCAAGGACCTCAGCCTGGCCGAGACTTATTTTCGGCGCTCGTATGAAGTCGATCCGGATGGCCCGATCACTTCGGTGGAACTGGCGCGCATCTCTTACGGTCGTGGCGAATATGAACGTGCCCGTTTTCTGGTGGCCAACATCAACCGCGACAATACTGCCTATCCAGCCAGCCTGTGGATGGGTGTGAAGATCGCCCGCAAGATGGAAAACCGTATCGAGGCCGAGGGGCTGTCTTCGGTGTTGCGCCGGGTGTTCCCGAATTCCCCTGAGGCCGCGCTGTCTGCGCGTGGTGCCTACGATGAGTGAGCCAACGCTGCTGGCGGAGTCCGCCGTGCCGCCGACCCCGCCGGCGCCTGTTTCGAGCCTGCCGCCGGGTGAACAGTTGCGCCGCGCACGCGATGCGCGTGGCCTGAGCGTGGCCTATATTGCCGGCCATCTCAAGGTCGGTCTGAAGAAGGTCGAGGCCATCGAAGCCAGCCAGTGGGCCAGTCTGCCCCCTTTGCCCTATCTGCGTGGTTTTGTGCGCAATTACGCCAAGCTGGTGCAAGTTGACGTCGTGCCACTGCTGGCCGCCATCGACGCGGCGCTGGGCCACAACGCGCAGCAGGAACAGGCATCGCTGCAGCCGGCGCCGGCACTGGACATGCCGTTTTCCGACCGTCCGGGGCGACGCCCCTTCAAGCTGCCGCCGGCCTTGCTCGGCAAAGGCGGGTTGTTGGGCCTGGGTGTGCTGGTGCTGGTGGTGGTGATTGTGGCGGTCGTGTGGTCTGGCGTGCTGCAAGGATCGCACCCAGCCGACAGCGCGCCGTCTGCCGTGGCCACGGCGAGCACCGCTCCGGCAGTGGTGGATCCGATCATGCCACCGGGCGTTACGCCGCCAGGGGCTGATCCCGCGCCCGGACCCGCTGAGGGCCGGATCGAACAAAATCTGCCTGCC
>CANJOT010000084.1 GCA_947475815.1 Burkholderiales bacterium
GCAAGTTTATTGCGTCATTCAATGGGAAGTTTATTACGTCATTTGTACGGCAGTGTACGGCCATAACGAGACGGCTTATCGTCCAACCCGTCCATTACTTCCGACTGTTCAATTCCAGATCCGCCGCATCCGCCTGCCGGTCGGCGTGATAACTCGAACGCACCATCGCCCCCACGGCGGCATGGCTGAAGCCCATGGCATAGGCCTCACGCTCAAACATGGCAAACACATCAGGATGGACATAGCGGCGCACCGGCAGGTGGTGCTCGGAGGGCTGCAGGTACTGGCCGATGGTGAGCATGTCGACATCGTGGGCGCGCAGGTCGCGCATGACCTGCAGGATTTCTTCGTCGGTTTCGCCCAGACCCAGCATCAGGCCGGACTTGGTGGGCGTGGCCGGATGCAGCTTCTTGAATTCCTGCAGCAGCTTGAGGCTGTGCTGATAGTCCGAACCGGGGCGCGCTTCCTTGTAGAGGCGTGGCACGGTTTCGAGGTTGTGGTTCATGACGTCGGGCGGGGCGCCGTTGAGAATGGCAAGCGCGCGGTCGAGACGGCCGCGAAAATCAGGCACCAGCACTTCGATGCGGGTGCCCGGCGACAGGCCGCGCACGCGCTCAATACAATCGACAAAATGCTGGGCGCCGCCGTCGCGCAGGTCGTCGCGGTCCACCGAGGTGATCACCACATACGACAGTTTGAGCGCGGCAATGGTCTTGGCGAGGTTCTCGGGCTCGTTGACATCGAGCGGATCGGGCCGGCCATGGCCAACGTCGCAGAACGGGCAACGGCGCGTGCATTTGTCACCCATGATCATGAAGGTGGCCGTGCCCTTGCCAAAACATTCACCGATGTTGGGGCAGGAGGCTTCTTCGCAGACGGTGAACAGATTGTGTTCGCGCAGGATGCGTTTGATATCGTGAAACCGTGCCGACGAACCGGCCTTGACGCGAATCCAGTCAGGCTTCTTGAGCCTTTCGACGGGAATGATCTTGATCGGAATGCGCGCCGTCTTGGCCTGCGATTTCTGCTTGATGGTCGGGTCGTAGAGCGGCGGTTCGATCGGGGTGTTCATGAAGTTCCTCACGTAATTCTTCAATGCGCGCGGTCAGCCGCGCGGTCAGCCGCGCGGCGACTTCGTCGAAGCTGGTGTGAATGCCAAGGCTGGCCAGATCCACCGTGCGCAGACCGGCATAACCACAGGGGTTGATCCAAGTAAACGGCGTCAGGTCCATGCTCACGTTCAGGCTGACCCCATGGTAGCTGCAGTTGCGGCGGATCTTCAGGCCCAGAGCAGCGATCTTGTCGAGCGTGCCCGCATCGGCACTGCCGACATACACACCAGGCGCACCGGGCTTGCGTACCGCCTGCTGATTATACGCGGCCAGCACATCGATCACCGCCGCCTCAATGGCGCTGACGAACTCGCGCACCTTGATGTTGCCGCGCCGCAGATCGACCAGCAGGTAGACCACCACCTGACCCGGGCCGTGATACGTAACCTGGCCACCGCGGTCGGTCTGCACCACCGGGATGTCAGTCTCACGCAGCAGGTGTTCACGTTTGCCGGCCAGGCCGAGGGTATAGACCGGCGCGTGCTCGACCACCCATAGTTCATCGGGCGTATCGGCCGTGCGCGCGTCGGTGAAGGCGCGCATGGCAGCCAGCGTCTGGTCATACTCGACCCGGCCGAGCTGGCGCACCAGCATGATCAGCCTTACAGCGCCATGACCACCATCGGATGATCCGACAGGGTCTGGTAGAGTGCATCGAGCTGTTCGCGGCTGACGGCGCGGATGGTCACCGTCAGGCTGAGGTATTTGCCTTCGCGTGACGGGCGCGATTCAAGCGTGCCGGCGTCAAAACCGGCGTCGTGCTGGCGCACCAGGGCGAGCATGGTGGGCACGAAGGCAGGCTGGTTAAGGCCCATGATCTTGACCGGAAAATCGAGCGGGTATTCGATGACGCTGTCGAGTTCGGCCATGACTTTACCTCGCGAATTGGGCGCGCGACTGTTCCTTGGCGCGCTGGTAGGCCGCGTACAGACGCGCGTACACCGGGCCCGGCCGGCCGTCGCCCACGGGCTGGCCGTCCAGGCGCGTGATGGGGATGACCTCCTTGGTGGCCGAGGTCAGCAGCAACTCATCGGCGGCACGCACTTCGGCTTCGCTGATGGCGCGCGCGGTGAAGGCAATGCCGACGCTCTCGGCCAGCTCGGCCATCAGGCTGTAACGGATGCCTTCGAGAATGCGGTGGTCGCGCACCGGCGCCAGCAGAACGCCGTCCCTGACCACCCAGATGTTGGACGATGAGCCCTCGGTCAGGTTACCGTCGCGAAACATGATGGTTTCGGCGGCACCCTGCTCGGCGGCATGCTGCGCCATGAGCACATTGCCCAGCAGCGACACCGATTTGATGTCGCAGCGCAGCCAGCGGTTGTCGGTGGCGCTGACCACCGCCGCGCCGTCAGCGCGCAGCGCGGCCGTTGGCAAGACCAGCGGATTGTTCATCATGAACACGGTAGGCTGGGTGTCGGCCGGAAACGCATGGCCGCGTTTGGCCACGCCGCGCGTGACCTGGATGTAGACCATCTGGTTGTCGTCGGCAAAACCGTCGATCAACTCAAAAATGCGCGCTTTCCAACCGGCATTGTCAAACGGGTTGGTGATACCGACAGCACCCAGGCTGCGCGCCAGCCGCGCCAGATGGTGATCCATGCGAAACGGCACGCGGCCGTAGACCGGCACGACTTCATAGATCCCGTCGCCAAAAATGAACCCGCGATCGAGCACCGGCAAACGCGCCTCGGACAGCGGTAGCCATTCGGCCACGCCATTGACGCTCAGGAAAACGACGGGATCGAGGAGATCAGCGCTCATGGTTGCCCTAGTTGAACATCAGGCGCAGCGAATCCCACGCGCGTCCGATGATGCCGGCGAGCGGCACGCTTTCAAGAGCGAGCACGGGCATTTCGGCAATCACCTTGCCATCGACCATCACCTTGAGGGTGCCGAGCCGGTCGCCAGCGTTGATCGGCGCGACCAGCGGATCCTTGCGATCAAGCACCGGCTTGATGTCGGGCTTGCGGCCCTTGGGCACCGTCAGGTAGACCGGCCGGTCAAAGCCGAGCTTGACCTGGCCGAGCGTGCCCTTCCAGACCTGCGGCGTGGCCAGGGCCTGGCCCTTGTCATAGAGTTTGACGGCATCGAAATTCTGGAAGCCCCAGTTGAGCAGCTTGAGACTCTCTTCGGCGCGCGCGGCGCTCGACGTGGCGCCCAGCACGATGGACAACAGCCGCCGCTCGCCGCCGTCAGCCTGGACGCGCCGCGCCGACGAGATCAGACAATAACCGGCGGCTTCGGTATGACCGGTTTTCACGCCATCGACGGTCGGGTCAAGCCACAACAGGCGGTTGCGGTTGGCCTGCTTGATGCCGTTGTAGGTGAATTCCTTTTGTGAATACAGCTTGTAGTACTCGGGGAAATCGGCAATCAGGTTCTTGACCAGAATGGCCAGGTCGGCCGCCGTGGTGTAGTGCTCGGGGTTGGACATGCCGGTCGGGTTGCGATAGCTGGTGCTGGCCATGCCCATGCGTTTGGCTTCGCGGTTCATCATGTCGACGAAGGTGGTCTCGCTGCCCGCCACGGCTTCGGCCAGCACGATGGCGGCATCGTTGCCCGACTGGATGATCAGGCCGTGCAACAGGTCATCCACCGTCGCGGTCTTGCCGGGCGGGATGAACATGACCGACTCGGCGCGCTGGTCGACGCGTTTGTACAGATTGACAGGCACGGGCACCGATTGCGTCAGGGAAAGTTTTTTATCGCGCACCGCCGCCAGCGTCAGGTAATCGGTCATCAGCTTGGTGAGCGAAGCCGGGTCGACGCGCGCGTTCGGTTCATGGGCAGCGAGCAGTTGTCCGGTGGTCAGATCGACCAGCATCCAGTTGCGCGCGGCCAGAGCGGGCGCGATCGGCAGATTTTGTGCCGGCGTGCTCAAGGGTGCGGCCAGCAGCACGAGCGACGCGACCGTCAGAACCACCGATCGCAGCCGGCGTGGCAGGAAAAAAGGGGCAAGCAGGGAAAAAGAGAGTGTCATCGTCAACAAGGGAAATGCAATAAGAAAGACCACTGCGCACCGGACGCAACAGACATGCCGGTTAGCGCGCAGGGGGCGAGATCGGGCTCAGGCCACGAGATTGCGGCCGAGGCCCTGCAAAAATTCCTGCGCCGCGCCCGCACCCATCACGGAAATCAGGTCGGCGCCGGATGCGCGCAGGGCAACGCGCAGATCGGCCGGGGTGGACGAGGCATTGATGCGTTGCGCGATGGACGCCGCAGCCGGACCGTAACGCTGATCCAGATCCGCGATGGCGCGCCGCTTGAGACGGGCAAACATGTCGGGCGTCATGGCGGCGGCGGCAAACGGATCCGACTCGGCTTCGCCGACGCCCGACATCACCATACCGTTTTCACCGACCTTGCACACCAGACCGGCGTCGACGAGTTCTTCGAGCGTGGCAATCAGCTCGGAGGGGCGTGCCACGGTTTCGAGTTCAGCAATGCAGCGTTTGCCGTCGACGAGCAACAAAAAACGCCGCAGACGGGCCTCGAGGGTGCCACTGGCACCACTGAGTGCGATTTCACCGGCTTCGGTGCGTCCAAAGATAAAATGCTGCTTCATGTGTACTCAGGCTTTCGCGTCATCAAGCCGCTCACCCAGCCAAGCCCCCAACACCAGTTGTTTGATATGGGTCAGCTTGCGGTGAAAAAAATGATCCGCTCCCGGAATCACCACCACGGGCAAGTCTTGCAATCGTGCCCAGTCTAGCACTGCTTGCAGGCGAATGGTGTCATCGAGCTCCCCATGAATCACCAGTGTATTGGCGGGCACCGGGGCGACCTCCCACTTGCCGGCGGCCGTGCCCACCAGCACCATGCGCCGCGGCGGCTCACCGCGTTCGGTCAGGCGCGCGGCGACGTGTGACAGCACATAGGTGCCAAAGGAAAAGCCGGCCAGCACGGTTTCGCGCAGGCCATGTTCGGCGCGCAGCTGGTCGATCACGCTCAGCGTGTCATCGATCTCGCCGCGGCCAGCGTCATGCTCACCCTCGGTGGCGCCAACGCCACGAAAATTGGGGCGCGCGGCGAGGTAACCCAGTTGCACCAGAACGCGCGCCAGAGTCTGCGTGACCTTGTTGTCCAGGGTGCCGCCATACAGGGGATGGGGATGCGCCACCAGCGCCAGGCCACGTGGGGTTCCAGCCGGCTGGTCGATGGCAACTTCGATATGGCCGGCAGCGCCGGCCAGCTTGATCAGACGCGTGGAGGTGTTCATCACCACCGCCTCACTCCAGTCGCAAACGCTCGACCGGGACACCGTCGCGCAAATGCGACTCGACAATCTCGTCAATATCGGCGCTGTCGAAATAGGTGTACCAGACCGCATCCGGATAAACCACGGCGACCGGCCCCTGCTCGCAGCGATCCAGACAGCCGGCCTGATTGACGCGTACCTTGCCGGGCCCGGACAAACCGAGTTGCTTGACACGCTGTTTGGCATGCTGCTGCATGGCCCGGGCATCGCGGTTGGCGCAGCAGGCGCGCTGCTCGGCCTCATCGCGCTGATTCAGGCAAAAGAATATATGCCGCTCGAAATAACTCATCGGATCGCTGCCCTTCTACCGGAAAGAATGAATGCGGAGAAGCCCGCCGTCCAGATTATAAGGGGCGCCAATGACTTGCGCCCCAGGCGCGCCGCCACAGCACCAGCGCCGCAAAAAACGGCCAGACCAGATGCAGGCCATAGGTCAGTCCATGAAAATTCAGGAACTGGCCATAAGCCCAGTTGGCCGACGTGGCCGCGTAGGGATTGCTGGGCATCAGGCCGGCGAGCACCACCAGGCCGGCAAGCGCCAGCAGGCCCATGCGGGCGCGCCAGGCCACGGGCAGCCAGATCAGCGCCAGCAGCGCGACCATGGCAAGCACGATGCCGGTCTGGGCCCCCGCGGTCAGCCAGTGGAAGGGCCGGTTCTGTTGCGAGGCAAAACCGGCCGACAGACTTTGCGCCACCACGGACAACAGCACAAAACCGATGCTCAGAAACAGCCGCGGCGCGAACGGTTTGGCCAGCGACAACATCAGGGCACCGGCGCCACTGAGCGAGAGTGCGGCCAGCAGCGCCTCGCCCCAGAAAAAATGACCCGGATCAAGCAGCCCGCGGTCCTGCAAGCCCAGACTCCCCAGCAGGATATCAAACAGCGGCTTGAGCAGGCCGCCGGGCGCGAACGCAAAATTGTCCGGAAACAGCAAGGCCAGAAACCACAACATCAGAAACAGCAGGCCAACGCTGGCATCACGCTCAAACCACTGCAGACGCAACTCGCGCAGACGGCCGCGCTCAAGGATGGCATCGGCCAGCCACGCCGCCAGCAGACTGCCGATCAAGGCGCCGACGCCATTGGTCAGCAAATCCAGACGCGACGCCACCCGACTGGACAAAAAGGTCTGCACCGCCTCGAGCCCGCCCGACAACAACAGACAGGACAGCAAGGCCAGTGCGACCGCCCTCCCGCCACGCAGGCGTGGATAGAGCGCCAGTCCAGCCAGCAGGCCGAGGGGCACGTAAGCCAGCACATTCACCACCACATCAAAGCCGGTGAAATAGGTCGGCCAAGGTCCGAGCAGATACTCGAAGGGACCAATGCCGCGGTCACGCCAGCCGGACCAGGGGTAGAGCGTGGCGTCGACCAATAACAACACATAGGCCAGCAGCGCATACCGCGTCAGCGGCGAAGCGCGCTGTTGCCAAGCCTTGATCGACGCTACACCGCCAGTCGCGCCGGCGGCTGGCAGTCTGGCTTTCGAGGGAAGCGACCCGTTAGACATAGGACATCAATTCTTAAAAATTCGGTTGCACCTAAACCGCGGACAGCGTGGCATTATTGAAACGATACCTGATCAAACTGCCGCCTGCCGCACTTCCTTGTGCATCAGTTCCACCAGCCGCCATATTTCGCCCTCTACAATACGGCCATGTCCGCCTCCCACCCGTCTTTTTTCGAACCGCTTCCGACAAGCGCCATCGACCCGCTTGATGCCGGCGTGCTGCGTGGTCTGCTCGCTCAGGCCCGACTCGAGTGCGAACTCGAGGTGGTCCAACAGATCGATTCAACCAATTCCGAACTGTTGCGCCGCGCGCGTAAACAGCGGCTTGAGGCCGACAGGTTTCTGCTGGCCGCCGAGTTCCAGACCGGTGGCCGCGGTCGCTTGGGCCGCAACTGGCAGGCCGATGCGGGCAGCGCAGTGACCGCCTCCTATGCGCGCCGCCTGCATTGCAGCCTGGCGACACTGTCGGGTCTGAGTCTGGCCTGCGGTCTGGCGGTCCGGACGGCACTCGCGCGCCACGGCGTCCCTGCGGACCTGAAATGGCCCAACGACGTGCTCGTCCGGGGCCGCAAACTTGCCGGTATTCTGGTGGAGGTGCATGCCGTCGACACCACCACCACCATCGTGATCATCGGCGTGGGCGTCAATGTCAGCACGGCCCCATCGGCAGCGGACGGACTCGACGCGACCTCGCTGGCGGCCATCAGCATGCTGGAAGCCAGCGGCGAGTCCGCCATCGATCGCTGCGCGCTGCTGGCCGATCTGGCCATCGAACTCGATGGCCATCTTGACGGCTTCGAGCGCGCCGGCTTCGCTGCCTTTGTCGAACCCTGGAATGCGGCGCACGCCTGGCGCGGCCAGGCGGTCGAGTTGCTCGAAGGCGGCAAGGTACAGTCGAGTGGCATTGCTGGCGATGTGGACCGACAGGGGCGCCTGACGGTTAACACGCCCGCCGGACCGACTCTGGTGCTCAGCGGCGAAGTGTCGCTGCGGCGCCTGCGCTAGGCCGCCACGATGCGACTTCTGCTCATCGACGCCGGCAACACACGCATCAAATGGCGTCTGCACGACAATCAGGATCACATCAGCCTGCCTGCCAGCGCACACGGTGCCGTTGCGCTGGAACAGCTCGACGAGTTGCCCCCTCGCTGGGCCACGCTGACCATGGATGCCGCCCTGATCGCCTGCGTTGCCGATGAGGGCGTTTTTGCACGGGTGCAGACGGCGCTGCGCCAAAGCGCACAGGCGGTGCCACTACGGCGCCTGGTACCGTCCCGTCAGGCGCATGGACTGGTCAATGCGTATGTCGATCCGGCACAACTCGGTGCCGACCGCTGGGCCGCGGCCATCGGGGCCGCGGCACTGCATCCTGCGCGAGTGCTGGTGGTGGCCAGTTTCGGTACGGCAACCACCATCGATCTGATCACCCCGCGCACATTGCAATCGGGTTCAGTGGCCGAACGCGCCGACTTTGCCGGCGGCGTCATCCTGCCGGGTATTGAACTGATGCGCACCTCGCTGGCGCATGGCACGGCACGCCTGCCACTGGCACGCGGCAGTTTTCAGGACGTCGCCGACAACACTGACGATGCCATTGTCAGTGGCATTCTGCACGCGCAGGCCGGGGCCATCGAGCGCCTGTCCCGCCGGGCACGTCAGGAGGCCAGCCGGTTTACCCCGGGCTTGCCCGCGCTGTGTCTGGTGGGTGGCGGCGCCGCATCCCAGATCCTGCCCTTGCTTCAGGTCACCGATCTGGGCGTGACTCTGGTTGCCAGCGATGATCTCGTACTGCGCGGTCTGGCCTGCCTGAGCGAAGAGCTGTCGTCGTGAGAAAAATAGTTCTGCTGCTGATTGCTGCCAACCTGATCCTGCTCGGATTCAATCTGGAGGTGTTCAACCCACCGGGCATCCACAAACCCGAGCCTTGGCATCTCGGTCAGGACCTGTCGCCGCAGAACATGGTGCTGCTGCAAACCGCCCATGGCAAAAACCGGAAAACCATGACGGCCTGCGTCGAACTGGGAGGATTTGGAACCGATGAGTCGCGGCGCGTTGATGGCCTGATCGAACAACTCGGCCTGACGGCACGGTTTGAAAAGCGCCAGACTCAGGACGGCGCCAGCTACATGGTGTACCTGCGGCCCTATCGCAGCATGGCCGAGGCCGAACGCGCCTTCACCAGCCTGCGCAGTATCGGCGTGACCGATCTTTACCTGATCACCGACGACTCACCGCAACGGCTGGGCATTTCATTGGGCCTGTTCAAAACCGAAGCGGCCGCCAACGCGCAATTGGCTGCGCTGACGCAGCGCGGGCTGCGTTTGCTGCGCGTCGGCCGGCGTGATAGCACCCTGATCCGCACCTGGTATCGGGTGCGCAATCCAGACGCCGCTACGCTGGCCGCCTTCGACACGCTGCAGCGGCAGTTTCCCGCTCAGGAACGGAACGACTGTCCCTGAGTCGCGGCTGCCGGCGGCCCGGCTGCCGTTTTACATCAAGGGCAGGTAATAACGGAACTCCATTTCACCGCCGATGTCGCCCTTGAAGGTGGCGTACGGGGCGGCAGCCCGCGGCCGCTCGCCGGAACCCGGCAACCAGAGCAGGTCGATGGCCTGGCCAACGTCGAGCAAATCGACGTAACGGCAGGTCACATCAAACATGGCAAACCGACCGGCCGGCAAGGTGCGCACGCCGAACTGGGCACGCACCCGCGGCGGCAGGCGCACCGCATCGGTGCCGATGTCGATACGGAAATTGGCCGCCGGCGTGACGCCATGAATATCGATCAGGGCCGCACACCACTCGGCCACCGGACCGGTCATCTCGCTGATCTGTTCACAGACCTCGCGCGCTTCGGCCTGTGCACCACGACCGGCCGCATTGCTGCGCAGGAAAATCACCTGACGTTCCTTCTGCGTGCCGACGCGCACCGGCTTGAGCCTGGCGATGAATTCTTCGCTCAGCTTGCGTTGCACTGCCTTGCGCGCCTGGGCGTGCGGTCCGGCCCACATCATTTCGCGATAGTGCGTCGGCGGCACGCCGGCAAACAGCGAAAACGCATGCGAGAACGCCGACACCGTGCGATAACCCGAACTCAGGGCGATCGACTTGACCGGCTTGGCATGTTGCAGCAGTTCCCAGGCGGCGCGCTCAAGGCGCAAACGCTTGATGTGCTGGTGCAGACTGTCGCCAAAATAATCACGGAACTTGCGGTGAAAGTGGAAAGGCGACAGTTTCATGCGCGCGGCCAGTTTGGCCAGCGACAGATCACCATCGAGGTGCTCGTCGATGTGGACCGACAGATTGAGCAGTTTGGGCTGAACAGTCATGGGATTTTGTATCTTTCGAATATTTTTTCGCGGCACAACCGGTTGGTTGACCAATCGATCATCGCTGCCTGATTCTGGAACGTGGGCACGCAAGAATCGAAACCAGGAAAAACGCCAATCCGGCAAGCTTTACCCGGTGTTCATCATTGCCTGACCAGTCTGCCGCCAGGGTTCTTCCGTTCGGACAGCGAACATCCATCTAGGTGAAATCCGGCATGCCTCACCAGACAGGTTTTATTTTGCTACAAATTGCTAATTATTTCTAGCAAAAAACCTTATTTTCCAAAAAGAAATCGACAAGAAATTGCAGGCAAATGTCGGATTGTGAAACGGTCGAATCACATCAGCCATCTGTAATTTATCTTAGACCATGATTGATAATAATGATAATTATATTGCAATCAATTGTGAAATTTTGCCGATGCGCAGGAAAGGATGTGAAACACGCGCCGCCATTTGGCAGCAACATCCGGCAATCCCCTGACGGCCGCGCGCCGGCAGGGGCTCGACCCGTCAGGTGGCCGTTTGTCCTGCCATGCGGATGCGCTGCAGCGTCGCGGTGGTCGAACGTTCGTGGATGAAAGGAATGGCGATGGCCTGCCCGCCCCAGGAACGTACCAGCGCCGATTCGGCCAGTTGGTCCATGTCATAGTCGCCGCCCTTGACGATGATGTCGGGGTGCAGGGCTTCAATCAACTGGTACGGGGTGTCTTCGGCAAACACCACGACCATGTCCACGCAACCGAGCGCGGCCAGCAGAGCGGCACGATCTTCTTCGCGGTTGATGGGCCGGTCCGTGCCCTTGTTCAGACGCTTGACCGAGGCATCACTGTTGACGCCCACCACCAGTGCCGCACCCAACTCACGGGCCTGTGCCAGATAGGTGGCGTGGCCACGGTGCAGAATGTCAAACACACCGTTGGTAAAAACCAGCGGATGTGGCAGGGTCGCGGCGCGCACGGACAGTTCGGCCACCGGACAAATCTTGATTTCAAAGGATGCAGACATGCGGTAAAGGTGGTGTGTGGAGCGCGCGTTGTTTCAGGCGGCCGGCGTAGCCGCTGGGGTCGACACCGGCAACCGGGCGAGCACTTCCTTGCGATAACGATTGAGTTCCTGAACCGAATTGAAGGTGCGCTCAAACAGCAAGGAAATATTATGCAGGATACGGTCAACGACACGGCCTTCCCACTCGTTGTCAAAACAAATTTGCGCATCGAGCCAATGTTCCAGCCATGCCGGATCCGGCAAACGCGACTGCACGGTGTCGTTCGGAAACAGCGCGGCATTGACATGCAGATTGGTCGGATGCAAGGCCTTCTCGGTGCGCCGCGCAGACGCCATCAGCACACCGATGCGGGCAAAAGCAGCACGCGCCACATCACCCGATTCGATCAGCGCTTTTTTCATGTAACGCAGATACGCACCGCCATGGCGGGCTTCGTCCTGCGCGATGAGTTTGTAGATCTGTTTGATGACCGGTTCAGTATGCCATTCAGCGGCACGACGATACCAGTGATTGAGCCGGATCTCGCCACAAAAATGCAGCATCAGCGTTTCCAGGGGCGGCGCCGGATCGAAGTCAAAACGCACCGCGTGCAATTCTTCTTCGGTCGGAACCAGATCAGGACGAAAGCGCCGCAGGTATTCCATCAAGACCAGAGCGTGTTTCTGTTCTTCATAAAACCACACCGACATGAAGGCCGAAAAATCCGAATCATTACGATTGTCACGCAGGAACATCTCGGTGGCAGGCAGTGCCGCCCACTCGGTAATGGCGTTCATCTTGATGGTCCGGGCCTGCTCGTCCGACAGCTGGGCCGGATCGAATTGGTCCCAGGGCACGTCCTTCGACATGACCCAGCGGACGGACTCCAAAGATTGAAACAGTTCAGGATAAAGCATAGATTCGACTCGGTTTTTGGACGGCGGTGGACCCATAATTTTACCAGAGCCGGTGTGACATCCCGATTTTCGTCGCGATTTACTCAAGCAAAGCTCGAATATATCCTGAAATTCTCAGGATTTTCCGAAAGATTTCAGGCGCCGCAGCAGCCAGCCGATGCCCGGCAGCTTTTCGTACAACTCTTCGGCCGCATCCCAATAATCGCGATGGCGCACAATCCGCCCGTGCTCATCAAGCTGCAGATGACTGGCCCCGTGGATGTTCTGCGCGCGGCCGCGCTGCCACGACAAAAACGCAAAATGCATGTCCCAGGTGATGAACAGGGCACCGCCCTGACGCGCCACCGAACGCACGACAAAATGCGGCGCCTCGAGATGGGCAAACATGTGGGCAAAAATGCGCTGTACCGCCGGCAGGCCCTTTACCTCATTGAACGGATCCTTGAACCAGACATCGGGGGCGTAAATGCTCTCGAGCACGTCGAGCCGATCGGCCCGCAACTGCTCAAAAACGCTGATGATGGCACGCACGGCCGGATCAGCCTGCGCGGCTAAGGTCAATGCGGCCTCACCCGCCCGGTCGTCGTGCGCCACTCAGGGCACCGCTTTGCGACGCGCGCCGGCCCGCGGCGGTTTGCTCGCCGAGGCAGGCTTGGCCGAGCGCGGCGCCGGTTTGGCGCGCGCCGGCTTTCCGGATGCAGCACCAGCCGCAGCGGAGGGTGCCGGCGTCGCGGCCGTGGCCAGTGTCTTGAACTGGTCCTGCATGAAACCCAGCCAGTCAGCCCCTGAGGGGAGGGGGGCCGCAGCCGTCGCCTCGGGAGGGCGCGCAGGCGCGCCGGACTCAGGAGGACGGACGGGTGCAGCTGGGTTGCCCCAGTCGCTGTCGGCCTTGGTTTCCGCTGCCGTCTGGGGCGAGCTCGCAGGCCAGCTGGGCGGCATCGAAAAAAAAGCCGCCGACGCTGGATCAGGCATCTTGAACATGGCGGCCGTGTTGCCGGCGGCTTCCCCCATGGAACTGCTCAGGGCAGCGAGCGCCGCAATGGTATTGCGCTGCACTTCCAGACCCTGAATGGTGGCATTGAGCATGCTGGCGTTGAGTTCCAGCCAGCTCAGCACCGCCTTGAGATCCTTGATGCGCTTGTCGAGTTCGTCAACATCCAGCGTCGGCAACACCATGCCGGGTACCGGACCCGTGCTGTTGCCCCAAAGGTTTTTCAGGAAATCGAGACCGCCAGCGAGCCCTCCGGAGCCATCACCGGCAGCGCCAAAACCAGGCATCTGTGGCGAAAATGCCTCGGGCCAGCCGGGTATTTTCATTGGATTCGTCATATTCCACTCCTTCAGATTGCTTGCGAGCTGCAGCGGCCCAACAAACATTAAACCTCGTACAGGTATCATGATCATACAGAGCCGGCACGTGTTGCACGACCGGTTTACGCGCATTTTCGGACAAAACCACGCATGGACGACCAGCGGCACCCCTTGGACCCCAAACGCGCCGCCTGGCGGCGCTTTCTGCCGGTCGTCCTGTTCTCGCTCATCGCCCACCTCATCGCCATGGGCAGCCTGCCCGACTTGCGTCCTGAAACCGCCAGCGCGGCGCCGGCCCTCCATGCGACGCTGATGGAGGCGCCCAACCGATCGACAACGCGCCCCGCGCCTGTCAAAGCGGCAGCGAACCGTGCACCCCGGCCCAGGCCCGCCGCGGAGGCGGCCGAGACACCAGTCCCGCCGGCGCCGCTCAGCCCGACCCTGCCGGTGGCCGATCTGGTCACGCCGACGGCATCCACCCCAGTGATTGAGCCCGCCGCCACGCGGCCGCTTCCGGTCGCAGCGCCAGCGCCACCACCACCGCCACCGGTGCCACCACCCGAGCCCGCAGTACCCACGGCGCTCGCACCCGTGCTGCCCAAAGCCAGCCCGCCCGCACCGGCGCGGCTGCGCTATGAAGTGATTGCCACGGACACGCGCACATCACCGCCCACGCAGACGCTGGGCAAAGGCAATGTCAACTGGTCAAGCAGTGGCAGCCAGTATCAGCTTGATCTGGTGGCCTCAGTCAACCTGCTGTTTTTTTCGCTCGACGTGCTCGCCTCGCATAGCGAAGGGAGCATCGATGAACACGGCCTTGCGCCCTTGCGTTACACCGAAACGCCACGACGGCGACCGGCCGTCTCGACCA
>CANJOT010000085.1 GCA_947475815.1 Burkholderiales bacterium
CACCCGCATGGCGACCAGTCGGCCTACGATGCGCTGGTGCGCCTGGCACAGGATTTTTCGATGCGCTATCCGCTTATTGACGGCCAGGGCAACTTTGGCTCGCGCGATGGCGATGGTGCTGCGGCAATGCGTTATACCGAAGCGCGTCTGACGGCCATTTCGCGTTTGCTTACCGACGAAATCGACGAAGGCACCGTCGACTTCCAGCCCAACTATGATGGCTCGACCGAAGAGCCGATGTTGTTGCCCGCACGCTTGCCCTTTGTGTTGCTCAATGGCGCGTCGGGCATTGCCGTGGGCATGGCCACCGAGATCCCGCCGCACAATCTGCACGAGGTGGCTGCGGCGGCGGTGACCATGATCCGCAGCAACGGTAAGGCCAGCACGGCGCAACTGCTTGAACACATCCTCGGGCCCGATTTTCCGGGCGGCGGACAGATCATTTCGTCAGCCCGCGAGATCGGCGAGATTTATGAAACCGGCCGTGGCAGCATCAAGGTGCGCGCCCGCTGGAAGATCGAAGAACTCGCGCGCGGGCAGTGGCAACTGGTGGTGACCGAATTGCCGCCCGCGGCTTCGTCGCAAAAAGTGCTTGAGGAAATCGAGGACCTGACCAATCCCAAGGTGCGCCTGGGCAAGAAGTCCCTCACGCCCGAGCAGTTGCACAACAAACAGCTGGTGCTGGGCATGCTCGATCGCGTGCGCGATGAATCGGGAAAGGACGCACCGGTACGTCTGGTGTTTGAGCCGAAGACCCGCGCCATCGCCCAGTCTGAGTTTATCAACCTGCTGCTGTCGCACACCAGTCTTGAATCGGGTGTGCCGATCAATCTGGTGATGATTGGCCACGATGGCCGGCCGCGTCAGAAGCAGCTGGCCGATATCGTGCGCGAGTGGGTTGAGTTTCGCCAGGAGTGCATCCTGCGGCGCACGCGCCATCGGTTGGGCAAGGTCAACGAGCGCATCCATGTGCTCGAAGGCCGTCTGATTGTGCTGCTCAACATCGATGCCGTGATCCGCATCATCCGCGAGTCGGACGAACCCAAGCCGGCCCTGATCACTGCCTTCCAGTTGTCGGACCGTCAGGCCGAGGACATTCTCGAAATCCGCCTGCGCCAGCTGGCCCGCCTCGAAGGCATCCGCATCGAACGCGAACTGGCCGAGTTGCGCACCGAACGCGCCAAGCTCGATGACCTGCTCGGCAATCCGGCCTCGCTCAAGCGCCAGATGATCAAGGAAATCGAGGCCGACGCCAAGCAACATGGCGATGCGCGCCGCACCCTGATTCAGGAAGAAAAGCGCGCGGCCATTGAAATCAAGGTGAACGACGAACCGGTCACCGTGGTGGTGTCGGAAAAACACTGGCTGCGTGCGCGCACCGGCCATGGCCACGACGCGGCGCAATTTACCTTCAAGCCCGGCGACAGCCTGTACGGCACCTTCGAATGTCGTACGGTCGACACGCTGGTCGGACTGGCCTCGAACGGCCGCGCCTTCTCGGTGCCCGTGGCGCAACTGCCCAACGCGCGTGGCGATGGTGTACCGCTGACTTCGCTGATCGATCTCGAGCCGGGCGTGCGCATCCTGCACCTGCTGGCCGGACCGGCCGAGCTGCCTTTGCTGATTGCCACGCGTGCCGGTTATGGGTTTGTCTGTCGCCTCGGTGACCTGGTCAGCCGGGTGCGTGCCGGCAAGAGTTTTCTCACGCAGGACGCCAGCGTGGCCGATGACGCGGCCCTGCGTTTCACGCCGATTGATACCGCTGCGCAGGATCGCATCGCCTGCCTGTCCGGACGAGGGCGGCTGCTGGTCTTTCCAGCCAGCGAAATCAAGTTTCTCACCGGCGGCCGTGGCGTCATCCTGCAGGAACTGGAGGCGGGCGAACACCTGCTCGCCGCCGTGCCGGTGGGGCGCAAGGGTGTGCTCGTCAGCGGCACCGGCCGGGGTGGCAAGGACAGCAGCGTGCTGCTCTCCGGCGTGGCGCTTGAGGCCCATGCCGGCAAACGCGCCCGCAAAGGCAAGGTGCTCGCCTCCAAAATCAAGGTTGCCGGCCTGACGACGGTGGCTGAAACCAGCACCGTCCCGGACAAGTCCTGAGCCATGGGGTCGGGCTTGCCGATGCGCCGTCATGCTGCCCCCGTCTACACCCACCCCGAACGGATATCACCATGATCCTGAGCATTGAAGCAGCGCGCCAGTTGGTGGAACAATGCATGCGCGTCCATGGCCACACGGCTGAAGAAGCGGCCATCATCGCCGACCACCTGATCGATTGTGAATTGCGCGGCCTGTCGTTTGGCGGTCTGCCGCGCGCCCTGTCGGTCATTGACAATCTGCGCGTCACCACCATTCCACGCCGGCCCATCACCGTGTTGCAGGAAAGCCCGGCTTCGGCCCAGTTGGATGGTGGCAATCAGGTGGGTTATCTGGTCGGGCGCCGGGCCACCGAAATCGCCATCGACAAAGCACGCCAGACTGGCATTGCCGTGGTCGGCGCCTCGAAGACCTGGTACACGGGCATGTTTTCCTATTATCTGGAGATGGCGACGCAGGCCGGTTTTGTCGGCATGGCGGCGGGTGGCGGCAGCCCGAAGGTGGCGCCGCATGGCGGCACTCAGGGGCGCTACAGCACCAACCCGATCGCTTTTGGATTTCCATCGACGCCTTCGCCCATCATCTGGGACATCGGCACGTCTAGCGTCATGGTCGGCGAGGTGGTCCTGAAAAAGCGCCTGGGTCAGCAACTCGCGCCCGGCCAGGCTTATGATCGCGCGGGCCAGCCCACGCTCGATCCGGCCGAGGCCCTGACGGGCGCATTTACCGGCTGGGGTGGCCACAAGGGTTCGGGCCTGGCCATGATGGTGCAGATGCTGGCCATGATGGCGGGCCAGGTTGCCGCGCCCCATGGCATGGACGATTGCGGATTTCTTATTCTGCTCATCAATCCCGGCCTGTTTGGGTCGGCCGCTGATTTTGAAGAGCGTATCAGCGCCTACGCACAAAGCATGCGTGCGACGCGGCCGGTCAATCCGGCCGAGCCGGTGCGTGTGCCCTTTGATCGCTCCGTGGCAGAACGCACGCGGCGCACCGCGCAAAATCGGATCGATGTGCCGGATGGTATTCATGCGGCGCTGCAGGACATTGCTGCCGGCCATTGAATGGCCTGCCGGCCGAGCAGTTTGGGCTGTTTGAACAGGGCCAGACCGCGTGTTGCAGACTTGGGCAGCCTGAAAGTGCTTGAAAAGTGCCGGGGCTGACCCCAGATGAGAGCGGCACGCGCGTTTGGCGCGGCGGCAGCTTGTTGTATTTCATTTTATCCAAGACCAGACAAGAGGAACACGATGGACGCCACAGTCGAACAAGGCAGCCAGGCCAAGGAAACCCGCGGGTTTCAGGCCGAGGTCAAACAATTGCTGCAGCTGATGATTCACTCCCTGTACAGCAACAAGGAAATCTTCCTGCGCGAACTGGTATCAAACGCCTCCGACGCCGCTGACAAGCTGCGCTTCGAGGCGCTCGACAAACCCGCCCTCTACGAGGGAGATGAAAGCGCCCTGGCCATTCATCTCGCCTTTGACAAGACGGCACGCACCATTACCATTACCGACAACGGCATCGGCATGTCGCGTGACGAGGCGACCGAACATCTGGGCACGATCGCCAAATCAGGTACGCGCGAGTTTTTCTCGCGCCTGTCCGGCGACCAGCAAAAGGATGCCGCGCTGATCGGCCAGTTCGGTGTCGGCTTTTATTCCGGCTTCATCGTTGCGGATCGTATGTCGGTTGAATCGCGCCGCGCCGGCCTGACCCCCGAGCAGGGCGTGCTCTGGGAAAGCGATGGTTCGGGCGAGTTCACGGTCGAGACCATCACGCGCGCCGCGCGCGGCACCTCCATCACCCTGCATCTGCGCGAGGGTGAAGACGAGTTGCTGTCGGCCTGGCGCATCAAGCAGATCCTGCAGAAATACTCCGACCACATCGCGCTGCCGATCCGCATGCGCGGTGAGAAATGGGACGAAGAAACCAAGGGCATGGTCCCGGCGGATGAAGACGAAACCGTCAATCAGGCCAGCGCCCTGTGGACGCGTGCCAAGTCGGACATCACTGACGAGCAGTACCGCGAGTTCTACAAACACGTGTCGCATGATTTCCAGGATCCGCTCGCCTGGACGCACGGCCGGGTTGAAGGCCGCAGCGAGTATACCCAGCTGTTGTTTGTGCCCGGGCACGCGCCCTTTGACCTGTGGGACCGCAACCAGCGTGGTGGCATCAAGCTCTACATCAAGCGCGTGTTCATCATGGACGACGCCGAGCAGCTCATGCCGGTGTATCTGCGCTTCGTGCGCGGGGTGATCGATTCCAACGACCTGCCGCTCAATGTCTCGCGTGAAATCCTCCAGGAAAGCCGTGACGTCAAGGCGATCCGCGAAGGCTGCACGAAGAAGGTGCTGGGCATGCTGGAAGACCTCGCCGGCAATCGTGCCGAGGACTATGCCAAATTCTGGAAGGAGTTTGGTCAGGTGCTCAAGGAAGGCCTGGGCGAGGATCAGAACAACAAGGAACGCCTCGGCCGACTGTGCCGCTTTGCCACCACCCAGAGCGACAGCGCCGATCAGACCGTTGCGCTCGACGATTATGTGGCGCGCATGAAAGAGGGCCAGGACAAGATCTATTATCTGACTGCCGACAGCTACACGGCAGCCAAGAGCAGTCCGCATCTCGAGGTGTTCCATAAAAAAGGCATCGAAGTATTGCTGCTGTCGGACCGCGTTGATGAATGGATGCTCAGCTTTTTCGACAAGTTTGGTGATCAGGAATTGGTCAACGTCGCCAAGGGGGGGCTGGATCTGGGCAAACTCGAAGACGAAGAGGAAAAGAAGGCGCGCGACCACGAGGCCGGTGAATTCAAGGACCTGACCGACCGCATGAAAACCAGCCTGGGCGAAGCGGTCAAGGAAGTGCGCATTACCCTGCGGCTGACCGACTCGCCAGCCTGCGTGGTCGCCGACGATGGCGACATCAGCGGCAATCTGGCGCGCATGCTCAAGGCCGCGGGCCAACCGGTACCGAGCAGCAAGCCCATTCTTGAAATCAACCCGCGCCATCCGCTGGTGTTGCGCCTCAAGGATGAGCAGGCGCACTTTGACGACTGGAGCCGGGTCCTGCTCGATCAGGCCACACTGGCCGAAGGCGGCAAGCTGGAAGATCCGTCCGGCTTTGTGCGCCGGCTCAACGGCTTGTTGCTGGCCATCGGCAAGGCCTGAGCCGGGCGCAGTCCGGGATGCGGCCACGGCCGCGTTCCGTGTGGTGCTTGAACAGGGTGGGGCGGTGTTGTTTTCCGGCTCGGCCTGTTTGAACGATCACGCGGGGCGCGGCCATTTTTTGTATTCTGACTATTTACATAGGTATAAACCTTAGATAAAATAGAACATTTAATTATATAAAGATAGGGAATTTATCATTTGGTATTAGGGGTAAATGATCAGAAAATGAGGCAGAGCGCAAGCCTGCGCTTCCTCACTTTTTGGAGCTCTTACCATGCAACTGATCCATTCCGCAGAAGCGAGCCGTCCTCTTCCCGTGCAGCTTCCTTATCCCGGCAGGTTCCGTGCCGCACCGGAACGTCAGGCTGGTGGTGATCAGCGCCTGCCGTTCACGGTCAGCGTCGTCGCGACCGACGAGGCCCTGGAGGCCGCCTTCAATCTGGCGCAGTCGGCTTACGGCCGGCATGTTCCTGACCTGGTCTATCCGGCCGACGTGCCATCGATGGCTGAACTGGAGGAGGGTTATCTGGTGTTGCTGGCGCGTTCGAAGTTCGACAACAGCCCGGTGGGCACCATGAAGATCCAGCGTAACAGCCATACCCGCCTGAACATTGAGCGCTCCCTGAAGTTGCCCTTGTGGCTGGAAGGCAGTTCGCAGGCCGGCGCCAATCGCCTGGGTGTCGCGGCGGGTTCGGCCGGCCGCATGGTGAAGCTGGCGCTGTTCAAGGCCTACTACCTGTACTGCGTTCAGGAGGAGATTGACTGGATGGTGATCGCTGCGCGCCAGCCCCTGGACCGCGTCTATGCTGACCTGTTGTTCAAGGACGTGTTTGGCGATAATGAATTCCTGCCGCTGGCGCATGCGGCCAACATTCCGCACCGCGTCATGGCTTTTGAAGTAGCCACGGCAGGGCAGCGCTGGAAAGCTGCGCAACATCCCCTGCACGATTTCATCTTCGCCACGCGCCATCCGGACATCACGGTGGACCAACTTGACTTATCATTACCCCTGAGTGAGGCAGCTGTGCGTCACCTGAGCGCAGCCTGAGACGTTGAAGCGGACGTCGGCGGGAACTGCATCTGGTTATGGGGGCGGTTGGGCTGCGTCCTTCACCTGTGGTGAGGGACGTGGCGCAATCGGAATGGCGGTGACGAGCGAATGAACGTGATCACGGCGGTATCGGGCAGGCTGGACCGGCTTCGACAGCTGTTCTCGCTCTATGGCTTACCGATCATTGTTGCCATGGCCGCCTTGCTGGCAATGTTGATGCTCAATTCGGGAGCGTCGAGTGGTGGCGTGCCCATAGGCATCCGTGTGGTGGCTTCGCCCGATGGCAAACTCGGTGGTGCGGCGGCGAATGCCGCGCTCGCCGGCAGCAAGCAAGTCGATCATCTTGACACGGGGCGCGCTGAGTCACCGTTCTGGGTTGCCCTGCGCATCCGCGAGCCGGATCTGACCGAACGCACGGAAGTGGAGTTCCCCTCCAAACACATCCGCACGATCGCCTGCTGGCGCGCCGACACCCTCGACTGGCTCGGCGAGGCCGATCGCACGGTGGCCAGCGGTGCAATGCGTTATGCCAAGTCTGGCTTTGCCCTGGGGCTGCGTTTTCCTGATCCTCCCACGGAGATCCTGTGCAGCTTGAGCCATCGCGGGCCGGCGCGCATTTCGGCCGTGCAGTGGTCGGAATCGGGGCTGGATCACTCGATCGCCGAGTCGCACCGGCGCAATGGCCTGCTTGAAGGCGGCCTGCTGACGCTGGCGGCATTCATGTTCGTGGTGGCCATGATCAACCGCGAATGGATCTATGTGCTGTTCGCCTCCTGGCTGGTGGCGAACCTGCGTCTGGGTCTGATTTCGACCGGTTGGGATACAGAGTGGCTCGGTCTGGTGATCCCGCTCGATCTCAATGAAGTGATCCGCAAGGTCACCGTGCCGGTGTATTACATCCTGACGTTTGCCCTGTTTGGGGAGTTGTTCAAAACTGAATTGAAACGCTTGGGCAGCCTTGCTCTCCTCAATGTTGCTCAGTGGCTTGGCTTGTTTTTGCTAGTAATTTCTCTTACTCAGCCGGTCGTTCGATTCCTGCCGATCATGTGGACCATCGTTGCCTTTGGCATCGCGGTGCTGGTGGCCTATCTGGCGCGCGTATTACTGCGCGCGCGTTCACGCGTGGCGATCTGGTATACCGGCTCGCTGTCGGTGGTGATGGTCTCGAGCATGTCGGAAGTGATCGGCGCTGCCTTTGGCATCAAGGTCATCATGAGCGCCTTCAACAGCGTCTCGGCGGCCTTGCTGTCGAGCCTGATCGCGGCCTTTGCCATTGCCGAGCAACTGCGCTCGGAACGCTCGGAGCGGCGTCACGCCGAGGCCGATCTGCGGCACATCTACAACTCGACACCGGTCGGATTGTTCAGTCTCAACGGCGAAGGGGTGTTGTTGCGTGCCAATCCGTCGATGGAGCGCCTGCTGGGTGGCTCGGCGGTGGCCGGGGCGATCTTCAGCTGGGATGGTTTTTTTGGCGAAGGCGCGTTTGCTTTATTGCATGAAGTAGCCCAGCGTGAAGCCGACCTGCAGGTCAGTCCGTCCAGTGGCCCGCTGGCGGGCAAGACCCTGCTGGCGCGCGTATCCCTGGTCGAAGGGCGCATCGAAGGGTCGCTGCAGGATGTCAGCGAACGCGCCCAGGCCCTGCAGCAGCTGGTCTATCTGGCCCAGCACGATGCGCTCACCGGCATCCTCAACCGCCACGCGATTGAAGGCGTGCTCGAACGTGCCATCGCCGAGCGCGCGGATGGGCACTCCCTGGCGCTGGCCTACCTCGACCTCGACCGGTTCAAGCTCATTAACGACCTTTTTGGTCATCAGGCTGGCGACGCCGTGCTTCAGCAGGTGTGTGCGCGCTGCATGGACGTCCTTGGTGAGCAACACGTCATCGGCCGTGTTGGCGGGGATGAATTCGTCATTGTGTTTGGTGATGTCGGCGTGGTCCAGGCCACCAGTCTGTGCCGTGCCGTGGTGGCGCGCATCGGCGACGAGCCGTATCAGGTGGGCGTGCGCGCCTTTCAGGTTAGTGGTTCGATCGGTCTCATCGAGGTGGCCAGTGATCTGGGCTGCGCCGATGCCATCTCGGCTGCCGACCGTGCCTGTCGCGAGGCCAAACGCTCGCCAGCCGGTCATCTGGTGGTGTACGAACTCGATGCACCCGCCTTTAAGGATCGCGCTGACGAGTTACGCCTCATTGAGGATCTGGGCAACCAGAATGACGAGTTCAAGGGCATGTTTCTCGAAATGCAGCCGATCATGTCGCTGCAGGCGCCGCACGACGCGAAGGACTTCGAGATCCTGCTGCGCGTGTGCGCACCGGACGGCACCATCATTCCTGCCAGCCAGGTTATTCCGGTGGCGGAACAGCATGGTTTCATTGCCAAGATCGACCGCTGGGTCTTGCGCAACTCGCTCGAATGGATGGACGCCAATCTTGCGCGCCTGACCAATACGCGTTTTGTCTGCGTCAACCTGAGCGGCGGCTCGCTCAATGACGAGCGCTTCATCCAGGACACCTTCGTGCTGCTGGCGCAATACCCGCGGGTATTGCCGCGCCTGTGCATCGAGGTGACGGAAAGCGTTGCCCTGCACGACCTCGACAATACGGTGCGGTTCATCGAGGGTTTGCGCAAGTTTGGCGCCAAGGTGGCACTCGATGATTTTGGCGCCGGCTACACTTCCTTTTCGTATCTCAAGGCGCTGTCGGCCGACGCCATCAAGATCGACGGCAGTTTCATCCAGAATCTGAGCAGTCACCCGGCCGACGCTTCGATTGTCGCGGCCATTGTCGAGCTCGCCCACAACCTTGGCCTGAAAAGCATTGCCGAGTGGGTTGAGGATCAGGCCACGCTTGAGTTGCTCGCCGAGATTGGTGTCGACTACGTTCAGGGTTACCTGCTGGCGCGGCCACAGTCGGCCGAGAATATTCTGGCCGCGGCCTCGGCGGCGAGTTTCATCAGCGCCGCGGACACGGCGGCCTTCGTGCGCAGCCTGCCGCTGCGCGCGCAACGCATCGACGCCATGTATGACGGCGTACCCACCACCACGAAGACCGTGCATTGATGTCCGTACTTCAGTAATCCGAGTTACCCATGAATCCTCTCAAGAACCGCAAGCCGGGTGCTGCCGAGCCGCGCAAGCGCCGCCGTATCGTCTATGACGCTGTGACCTTCTCGGAACTCGGCGGTGTGCGCTACCTGCATTTCGGCACGGAGTGGGTGCAGGGCGCGATGTCGCTGCGTCGGCCCGATGATCTGATCCTCGAATATGCTCAGCAGATGATGGCATGGATGCTGTTCATCGGCCGGCCGGCGCACGTGCTGCAACTGGGTCTGGGTGCGGCCGCCCTGACCAAGTTTTGCTACCGCCAGTTTCCGGCTTGTAGTGTGACGGCGGTCGACCTCAATCCATCGGTGATTGCCGCTGCGCACAGCATGTTCAAGCTGCCGCCTGATGACGATCGTCTGACCATCATCGAGGGCGATGCCCAGACTTATGTTGAAGATTCCTTGCAGCAGGGTCGCTTTGACGCGATTCAGATCGATCTGTATGACGCCAGTGCGCGCGGCCCGGTGCTGGAATCGATCGAATTTTATGAGGCCTGTCGCACCTGTCTGGCGCCGCGCGGCATCGTCAGTGTCAATCTGTTTGGCGATCATGCCAGTTTTGGCCGCAACATGAAGAGCCTCAAGCAGGTCTTTGAAGGCCGCGTGCTGGCGTTGCCCGAGGTGCACGACGGCAACCGCGTGGCGCTCGCTTTTCATGGCGAGGCTTTCGATGTGCCGGTCTCCGAACTGATCGAGCGGGCCGACCAGATCAAGCTCGCCACGCGTTTGCCGGCACGCACCTGGGTGGACGGCATCCGCACCGAATCGGCATCGCGCGGCGGTGCAGGGCGGTTGGTGCTTTGAACGCGGCATCGTGAGCCTCTTGTCCGCGCTGCCAGTCGGTTTATAATCGGCGCACGGTCAAGCTCTGGCCGCAGCTGCCCATTGGAGTCGCATGGCCGCAATCGTCCCGCCAAATCCCGAGCCGCAGGCGGTTAGCCAGCGTGTCACCATCCATGAACTGGTGAAGTGGCTGCGCGCCGACGGTCTGATCGGCGAGGAGCAGGTCGGACCAATTTTTTCCGAGGCGGGCCGCGCGCCCGGCGATCAGCATCCGCTGGTGACCATCGCCAACATCAAGGCGCGCTCGGCGGTGCCGCCCAACCGCATTCTTTCGATTGATGTGCTCAGTGAATGGCTGGCGCGGCGCGCCGGCCTCGAATACGTGCGCATCGACCCGCTTAAAATCGACTTCACGCGCATTGCCGAGGTCATGTCGTCGGCCTATGCGAGCCGCTTTCGCATCCTGCCCATCGAGGTCGGCAAGACGGATGTGGTGATTGCCACGGCCGAACCGTTTCTGACGGAATGGGTGCCCGAACTTGAACGCATCCTGCACAAAACGGTGCGCCGTGTGGTCGCCAATCCGCTTGATGTGATCCGCTATACCGCCGAGTTTTTCAGCCTGGCGCGCTCGGTCAAGGGCGCGGCGGCGCGCGGCGGCGCCCAGCCGCAGAACAGTTTTGAACAGCTGGTGGAGTTGGGCAACGTCAAGTCGGCCGGCCGGCAGTTTGACTCGAACGATGCCCATATCGTGCAGATTGTCGACTGGCTCTGGCAGTATGCCTTCGATCAGCGCGCCTCCGATATCCACCTCGAGCCGCGCCGCGATCATGGCGTGGTGCGCTTTCGCATCGACGGCGTGCTCCATCAGGTGTATCAGGTGCCCGGTGGCGTGCTCTCCGCCATGACCAGCCGTATCAAGCTGCTGGGCCGTATGGATGTCGTCGAAAAGCGCCGTCCTCAGGATGGCCGCATCAAGACCCTGACCGCCAATCGCGAGGAAGTGGAGTTGCGTCTGTCGACTCTGCCGACCGCCTTCGGCGAAAAACTGGTGATGCGCATTTTCGATCCCGACGTCATCGTCAAGGATTTTGGTCAGCTGGGGTTTTCCGACGAGGATGCGAAACGCTGGAATGCCCTGACGGCGCGGCCTTACGGCATCATTCTGGTGACCGGGCCGACCGGCTCGGGCAAGACCACCACCCTGTATTCGACCCTCAAGCTGCTGGCCACCGAAGAGGTCAACGTCTGCACCATCGAGGACCCGATCGAAATGGTCGAGAATTCCTTCAACCAGATGCAGGTGCAGTCCAACATTGACCTCAATTTCGCCGATGGTCTGCGCGCCCTGATGCGCCAGGATCCGGACATCATCATGGTGGGTGAAATCCGCGACCTTGAAACCGCCGAGATGGCGGTGCAGGCCGCGCTCACCGGCCATCTGGTGTTTTCGACGCTGCACACCAACGACGCGCCCTCGGCCATCACGCGCATGCTCGAACTCGGTGTGCCGGCCTATTTGCTCAACGCCACGGTGCTGGGCGTTCTGGCGCAACGACTGGTGCGCCTCCTCTGCCCGCATTGCAAGGTGCCGGCACCTGCCCTTGATCCGGAGTTGTGGAAACAGCTGATCGCCCCCTGGAAGAGTGCCCAGCCCGGCGCGATCTACAAACCGGTGGGCTGCCTCGAATGCCGCATGACCGGCTATCGCGGCCGTACCGGCATTTATGAGCTGCTCGAAATGTCCGGTGAAATCAAGAAGCGCATTTCAACTGCGCCCAATATCGATGCCGTGCGTCAGCAGGCTTTGCAGGACGGCATGAAACCCCTGCGGCTCTCCGGCGCCCTGAAGATCGCCGGTGGCCAGACCACCATCGAGGAAGTGTTGCGTGCCACGCCCTCGGTGGATGACGGGGTATGACCGGGGCGTGGTGGCGAGGCTGGAGCCCTGCGTGGTGGCGGCGCTGCTTATTTGGATAGCAGGCGCATGCCGCGCTCGAGCCCTTCAATGGTCAGCGGCACCATGCGCGTGTGCATGAGCTGCTTGACGATGGACACCGACTGGCGATAACTCCACAAGGCTTCCGGCTCGGGATTGAGCCAGACGTACTTGGGGAAGGTTTCGGTCAGACGTTGCAGCCAGACCGCGCCGGCTTCCTCGTTGTTGTATTCAACGCTGCCACCTGCCTGAAGGATTTCATACGGGCTCATGGTCGCATCGCCGACGAAGATCAGTTTGGTGTCGGGCGTGTATTTGCGCAGCACGTCCCAGGTCGGGAAACGTTCGGCGTGGCGGCGGCGGTTGTTCTTCCACAGAAAGTCATACACGCAGTTGTGGAAGTAATAGAACTCCATGTGTTTGAACTCGGCCTTCGAGGCCGAGAACAATTCTTCGGTACGCTTGATGTGATCGTCCATGGTGCCGCCGACGTCGAGCAGCATGAGCACTTTCACATTGTTGCGCCGCTCCGGCACCATCTTGATGTCCAGCCAGCCGGCATTGCGCGCCGTCGAGCCGATGGTATCGGGCAGGTCCAGCTCGAGTTCGCCGCCCTGACGCGCGAATTTGCGCAGCCGACGCAGCGCCACCTTGATGTTGCGCGTGCCCAGTTCCAGTCCGTCGTCGTAATCCTTGTAGGCGCGCGCGTCCCAGACCTTGGCCGCCTTGCGCTGGCCACCCTTGCCGCCGATGCGCACCCCTTCAGGATTGAAGCCGCCATTGCCAAACGGTGAGGTGCCGCCGGTGCCGATCCACTTGTTGCCGCCTTCGTGGCGTTCTTCCTGCTGGGCGATCAGTTCTTCGAGGCGCTTCATGAGGGCTTCGAGCCCGCCCATGGCTTCGATCTGTGCCTTTTCCTCGGGCGTGAATTCGCGCTCGAGCTTGTCGAGCAGCCAGTCCATCGGCACGTCGAGCTTCAGGTCGACCTTTTTTTGCACGCCGTTGAAATAGGCGCCAAAAGCCTGGTCGAACTTGTCGTAATGCTGTTCGTCCTTGACCAGGGCGGTGCGCGAAAAATAATAGAAGTCATCCATCGATGGCTCGATCACCTGCTTGTGCAGGCCCTCGAGCAGCATCAGGAATTCCTTGATGGAGACCGGGATTTTCGCGGCCTTGAGACTGAAGAAAAAGTCGATCAGCATGACGGACCTCTGAGCGCCTAGCGGTTGTTCCGTGCCATGAAAATCAGGCGTTCGAACAGGTGCACATCCTGCTCGTTTTTCAGCAGCGCGCCATGCAGGGGCGGCACGACCGCCTTGTTGTCTTTGCTGTGCAGGGCTTCGGCGGGGATGTCCTCGGCGAGCAGCAGCTTGAGCCAGTCGAGCAGTTCCGAGGTCGATGGCTTTTTCTTCAGGCCGGGCACGTCACGCATCTGGAAAAAGGCATCCATGGCCGCCGTCAGCAGCTCACTCTTGAGTTTGGGGAAGTGAACGTCGACAATTTTCTGCATCGTTTCCTTGTCGGGAAACTTGATGTAGTGGAAAAAGCAGCGGCGCAGGAAGGCGTCCGGCAGTTCTTTTTCGTTGTTCGAAGTGATGATCACCAGCGGACGGTGCACCGCCTTGACCAGCTGGCGCGTCTCGTAGACGTAGAACTCCATGCGGTCGAGTTCGCGCAAAAGGTCATTGGGGAACTCGATGTCGGCTTTGTCGATCTCGTCGATCAGCAGCACCACGGGCGCTTCGGTCGTGAAAGCCTGCCAGAGCACGCCCTTGACGATGTAGTTGTGGATGTCCTTGACGCGCTCGTCGCCGAGCTGCGAATCGCGCAGGCGCGACACGGCGTCATATTCGTAGAGGCCCTGCTGCGCCTTGGTCGTCGATTTGATGTGCCATTGCAGCAATGGCATGCCGAGTGCCGCGGCGACTTCTTCGGCCAGCATGGTTTTGCCAGTGCCCGGCTCGCCCTTGATGAGCAGGGGGCGCTGCAGCGTCAGGGCCGCGTTGACGGCCAGTTTGAGGTCGGGTGTGGCAACGTACTGGTCTGAACCTTCGAAGCGCATGACGGTGAACTCGCGATCAAATA
>CANJOT010000086.1 GCA_947475815.1 Burkholderiales bacterium
ACGAGGCATACTTCACTCAGCGAGCTTTGCCGATGGCGGCATGAATCTATTCGAGTTACCCACCGACCTTCGGTCCATGGATAACTCACCCCGCAGGGAATTCACTTAAAAAGCGACAGATTCTGTCTTAAACAACCGAGCCACCTCTGGGTGCGATTGGCCAGCAGCCCAATGTCGCGCTTGAGATTGGAGAAGGAACGGCGCAGTCCGAAGTCGGTGATCAGTCGGCGCAGCACGGGCTCGAAGCCCTGGTCACGCGGGTAATAACTGCGGTAGGCCGGCGGATCGGAATCGATGTGCTCCGTCGAAATGGTCGGCCGTACGAAAATGAAATCGTTGTGAAAGTACAGCCGGTGCAGGATCTTGCAGCACACTGAATTGAAGAATGTCTCGGCGCACTCGGGCTGTTTGTGATTGATGAGCA
Source organism: Burkholderiales bacterium (assembly GCA_947475815.1). GTDB lineage: Bacteria > Pseudomonadota > Gammaproteobacteria > Burkholderiales > Burkholderiaceae_D > CANJOT01. The sequence continues at coordinate 425 of CANJOT010000086.1, forward strand.
GGATAATGTACTGAAATTTCACCTCATGCCAGGTTGCGTCGGACAGGGTCTCGGTGTTGAACTCGCGCCGCAGGCGCTCGACCGTTTCGACCACACGCACATCGTAGAACTGGATGCGTTCCCGCGAGCTGCGTTGTACGCCGTGCCAGTCAGCAGCCTCAAACAGCGTTTTGGCCTGGAGGCTGGTCTGGCTGAACAGGTGGTAGTGTTTGTTGAATCCCCACAGCACCACCTGCGCAATGGCAAGCGCGATGCCGCCCTGTGTTTTACGGATTTCCATGCTCGCCCGCCTGCCGCACCGGTATCGAATGAACCATAAAAAAAGGCATCCGCAGATGCCTTTTTGCCAGCTGCCAAATCCAGTTTACTCGACCTTGGCCTTGGCGCGCAGTTCGTCGATCATGGCCTTGAACTTCATCTGTTGCCACTGCTGGTTCTGCGTGATGGCATCGATGATTTGCGGCTTGCTTTCTTCAAAGCTTGGCGCCTTGGCCTCGCGGACGTCCTCGACACGGATGACGTGGAAGCCAAACTGGGTCTTGACCGGCGTTTCGGTGTATTTGCCCTTGGCAAGCTTCACCATGGCGTCAGAGAAGGGCTGGACATAGGTGCTGGCACGGGCCCAGCCGAGGCTGCCACCGTTGGCGCCAGACGGATCCTTGGAGACCTTGGCCAGTTCTTCGAACTTGGCGCCGGTCTTCAGCTTGGCGATGATGGCCTTGGCTTCGGCTTCTTTTTCAACCAGGATGTGGCGGGTGTCGTATTCCTTGCCGGCCATGTTCTTGTTGAGGTTTTCGTACTGTTCGCGCGCCTCAGCGTCGGTCGGCGGGTTGGACTTGAAATATTCCTGGGCGAGGGCGCCGATGAGCACCTGCTGCCGTGCGCGTTCGATCTGCAACTGCACTTCATTGCGGCCGGGCAGGCCCTTCTTGTCGGCTTCCTGCATCAGCACTTCGCGATTGATCAGCTCTTCGCGGACCGCTTTTTGCAGGTCGGGAGAGTCCGCCTGACCCTGCTGGGCCAACTGGCTGATGATGGCATCGGCCTTGGCTTTGGCAATCGGCTTGTTGTTGACCACGGCAATGTTCTGGGCCAGGGCCGGAACAGCGAGGGCTGCGGCGCCGACAAGTGCGGCGGCCAGCATGGCGCGGAGCGTAAAACGGTTCATGCAAAATTCCTTCCAGAAAAAACCAATCGCGACGATAAGAGATACAAAACCGGTGATTCACCAGCACGTGGGAAGTCAGGATGAAACCACGTTGACTTCGCCGGGTGTGAAGGCGTCGATGGTCAGCGCATGAATGTCACGCTTCATTAAATCGGCGAGGGGATGATACACCATCCGATGGCGCGCCACGAGGGGCTTATTTGCAAATAATTGTGTAACAATTCGTACCCGGAAATGACCACCACCCTGCCGCGCACCGGCGTGGCCGGCGTGCGCGGCGCTGTCGTCTTCAATTGTTAATTCAAGCGCTTGCAGTGATTCGGTAAGCCGGTCGCGGATCAGTTCGACGGTCGGATTGATCTTCATGATTTGTTCACATTTGCCTGTTCTCCGGCCTCCTCAGGTGTGCTCATGTGACGCGACAGCAAAAGGGCCTGGCCGATGGCAAACGCGAAGGTCAGGCCGGTCAGGCCAAAGGCCTTGAAACTGACCCAGGTATCGCGCGAGAAATTGAAAGCGATATAGAGGTTGACGACGCCGACGATGGAAAAAAAGCCGATCCAGGCGAGGTTGACCTGGCGCCAGATGGGGTCGGGAAGGAGCAGACCGCCGGGTTCCATCATCTTACGAATCAGGTTGCGCTTGAAGAATGTGTTGCTCACCAGCAGCACCACGCCAAACAGCCAGTAAAGCACCGTGGGCTTCCACTTAATGAAATTGTCGTTGTGGAAATAGATGGTCGCGCCGCCAAATCCGAGAAAGATCACGAAGGTGGTCCACTGCATGATGCCGATTTTCTTGCGCAGTGCCAGCATGACGACAAGCTGGGTGGTGATGGCAACGATGGCCAGGGCGGTCGCCAGCAGGATGGCAGCCTGTTCGGGGGGGATGACACCGTCGCGCACAATGCCGCCGAGCAAGCGTGCTGCCCATTCCTGGGCCTGCACGGCGTTGCGTTCACCAATGAAATAAGCGGCGAAAAACAGCAGGACAGGGAAGAAATCAGACAGGAATTTCATAGGGGATCAAAGCGCAGGGACGCCGAGTTGATGCAATAACGCAGGCCGGTCGGCGGTGGGCCATCCGGGAAGACGTGACCGAGATGGGCATCGCAGACCTTGCAGACCACCTCGGTGCGCATCATGCCATGACTGGTGTCAACAATCTCGCGCACGTTGTCGGCATTGATGGCCTTAAAGTAACTGGGCCAGCCACAGCCGGCATCAAACTTGGTGTCCGATTCAAACAGGGGCGTATTGCAGCAGATGCAGGTATAGATGCCGGCTTCCTGATGATTCCAGTATCGGCCCGTGAACGGCCGTTCGGTCGCGGCATGACGGGTGACCTCATAGTCTTCGCTGCTGAGTTGGGCGCGCCATTCGGCGTCGCTCTTGGTGACCTTGACTTTGGATGTGCTCATGGGGGTGCCTGGAAATGGAATGGTTCAGGAAGAACAGCTGACGGCAAGGCCGCTGGCCCAGTCGGGAGGTAGTCCGGCGGCGGACTCCTGGCCAGGGTGTTCGTCAAACGGGGCGCGCAAAATGCCGGCCAGTCTGGTGATTTCGGAATAGTCCTTGTCCTGCGCCCGCTGGATGGCGGTTTCTGCAAGGTGATTGCGCAGGATGTATTTCGGATTCACCCGATTCATCGCCCGCTTGCGGGTCGGGTCATCACTGTTTTCCTGGCGCAGTCGCTCGCGGTACAGGACGGCCCAGGCGTCGAAGGCGGCGCGGTCGGGAAACAGGTCGCGCAGGGGCGCATCGTGACTGGCGTCGTCCAGTCGCAGGCTGCCCAGGGTGCGGAAAAAAATCGTGAAATCAATATGTTGCCCGGCAAGCAGGGCAAGCAGCTGATCGCACAAGGACTGGTCTTGTGGCAAGGATGCGCGCAAGCCGAGCTTGGCGCGCATGGCCGCCGACCAGGCCGTGGCATAGAGCTGAGGATAGGTCTTGAGCACCGTTTCCGCCGTCTCCACTTCGCCGATCAGGGGCATCAGTGCCTGCCCGAGGCAATACAGATTCCAGCGGCCGATTTCGGGCTGGTTGCGATAGGCGTAACGGCCACTGTCATCGCTATGGTTGCAGATGTGTTCAGGGTCGTAGGCGTCGAGAAAACCGAACGGACCATAATCCAGCGTCAGGCCGAGGATGCTCATGTTGTCAGTGTTCATCACCCCATGGCAAAAGCCCACTGCCTGCCAGGCCGCCATCAGCACGGCGGTGCGGCGCGTCACCTCCCCGAGCAGGGCGACGACCGGATTTTTGTCGTCGAGCAGTTCTGGGAAGAAGTGTTGGAGGGTGTAATCGGTCAGTTGTCGCAGGCGCTCGGGCTCGCGCCGGGAGTACCAGTGCTCGAAGGAGCCGAAACGGATGAAGCTTGGCGCCACCCGTGTGACCACGGCGGCGGTCTCGGCACGCTCGCGCCAGACGGTGGCATCCGAAGCCACCAGAGCCAGCGCGCGGGTGGTGGGAATGCCCAGTCCGGCCATTGCTTCGGAACACAGGTACTCGCGGATGGACGAGCGCAGCACGGCACGGCCGTCAGCAGTGCGCGAGTAGGGCGTCAGACCGGCGCCCTTGAGTTGCAGTTCCCAGCGCTGGCCGGCGTGTTCCACGGCACCCAGCAGCATGGCACGGCCGTCGCCCAGCTGGCCGGCCCAGACACCAAACTGGTGGCCGGAATAAACGGCCGCCAGCGGTTGTGCATTCGGCGGTGGCCGGTTGCCGGCGAGCAGATCGGCCAGCCCCGGGTCCTGCAGAGCGGTGTCTTCAAGGCCAAGCAGGTCAGCGACGTCCGGATTGATTGCAATCAGCGTCGGGGCGGGCAGCGGGGTGCCGGTCACGCGGGTATAAAAGGCGTCGGGCAGGCTGGCAAAGCTGGACTCGCGCAGACGCGCGTCAAGTTCACCCTGCGGGACTGCTGGTTGCGGTTGCGCGGACATGAATGATGGGTCGCCAGACGAAGGGTGCATGATGGTAAATAAAAATCGCTGCGCTTATTTTACGCTGCAAGCGAAAACCGCTGCACAAGTGACTCTGAAGCAGGCAAAATTGCGCACAGGCCGTCTGCGTGGCTTGTCTTTGCAGACGCCAATCTGCGGTCGGATGTGGCGCAACGCCGTTTGGAGTGCCGTATTCAAGGGTGGTTTCACCAGATCAAGAACAATCAAGGAGAGCTGAAAAATGTTAGGCCAAATGATGGACATGCCGCTACTGATCTCCTCCCTGATCGTGCACGCGGATCGCTACCACGGTGATACCGAAATCGTTTCCCGTCGCGCCGAGGGCGATATTCACCGGTATACCTATCACGACGCCCATCAGCGTGCGCGGCGCCTCGCCAATGCCTTGCACGGTCTGGGCGTCCAGCGCGGCGAGCGCGTTGCCACCCTGGCCTGGAACGGTTATCGCCACATGGAGCTGTATTACGCCGTGTCCGGCGGCGGCGCGATCATGCACACGCTCAACCCGCGCCTGCCGGCCGACCAGATGTCCTACATCATCAATCACGCCGAAGACCGGGTCCTGTTTTTTGACCTGAGCTTCCTGCCACTGGTGGAAGTCATTGCCTCCCTTTGCCCCGCGATCAAATGCTGGGTGCTCATGAGTGACCGGGCGCATCTGCCGGCGACGACGAAGATTCCCGGCCTGCTCAGTTACGAGGACTTGATCGACAGCCATTCGGACGACTACGACTGGCCCGCTCTGGATGAAAAGATGGCCTCGTCGCTGTGCTACACCTCGGGCACCACGGGCAATCCCAAGGGTGTGCTCTACAGTCATCGTTCGACCCTGCTGCACACCTTCGCCGGTTGCCTGCCCGATGGTCTCAATTGTGCGGCCAGCGATGTCATTCTGCCGGTTGTCCCCATGTTCCACGTCAATGCCTGGGGGCTGCCGTATATGGCCTGCATGGTCGGTGCCAAACTGGTTTTCCCGGGCCCGGGGCTGGACGGCAAGTCGCTGCACGATTTGTTCGAGACCGAAAAAGTCACCATGTCGGCCGGCGTGCCGACCGTCTGGCTGGGCCTGCTGGCCTACGTCGAAACCAACAAGCTGAAGTTCTCGTCCATGCGCCGCACGGTCATTGGCGGCTCGGCCTGTCCGCCAGCGATGATCAATATTTTCCAGCGCAAGTACAACGTTCATGTGGTGCACGCCTGGGGCATGACCGAAATGAGCCCGCTGGGCACGGTGGCCAGCTTCAAGCCCAAACATGCCGACTGGACCGAAGAACAGCGTGAAGCGCTTCAGGGGCGTCAGGGGCGTCCGCTGTACGGGGTCGACATGAAGATCGTCGACGATGAGGGCAAGACCCTGCCCTGGGATGGCAAGGCCTTTGGCAACCTGCTGGTCAAGGGGCATGCCACGCTGGCCTCCTACTTCAAGAACGATGGCGGCGATCCGCTGCAGGATGGCTGGTTTCCGACCGGTGACGTCGCCAACATCGATGCAGACGGTTTCATGCGCATGACCGATCGCAGCAAAGATGTGATCAAGTCGGGCGGCGAGTGGATCGGCTCGATCGACCTGGAGAACATCGCCATGGCCCATCCCGCGGTGGCCATGGCGGCCTGCATTGCCGCCTTTCATCCGAAGTGGGACGAGCGGCCGCTGCTGGTCGTGGCGAAAAAGCCGGGCGCCGAACTGACACGCGAGCAGATGCTGGCCTTTTATGAAGGCAAGACGGCAAAATGGTGGATTCCCGACGACGTCGTGTTTGTCGATGCGATTCCGCTGGGTGCGACCGGCAAGATGCTGAAAACCCGTCTGCGCGAGCAGTTTAAGGACCACAAGCTGCCAACGGCCTGACGGGGCAGCACCCGGGAGTTCCATTTGGAGGTCTTTTTCGTTTCACTGTTCAACGGACTCTCCTGGGGCTTGCTGCTGTTTCTGCTCGCCGGTGGCCTGACGCTAGTGCTGGGCATGATGGGCGTGCTCAACTTTGCCCACGCCAGCTTTTACATGCTGGGCGCCTATTTTGGGTATCAGATCGGCCGCTGGACCGGCTTCTGGCCGGCCTTGCTGCTTGCTCCCCTGGCAACCGGCGCGTGCGGGGCGCTCGCCGAGCGCTTCCTGCTGCGCCGCGTGCATCGCCAGGGCCATGTTGCTGAGCTGCTGGTCACCTTCGCGCTGTCCTACATCATCGCCGAACTGGTGCAACTGTTCTGGGGCCGCTCGCCACTCGACTATCGCGTGCCCGAGGCCTTGCAGGGCACGCTGTTCGTGCTGTATTCGAGCAGCTTCCCGGTGTATCGCGGCTTCATGATGCTGGTGGCCGTGCTGATGCTGGGCGCCATCGCCGCCTTGCTGCGCCACAGCCGCATTGGCCTGGTGATCCGCGCCGCGCTGACCCATCCCGAAATGGTCGAGGCGCTCGGCCACAACCTGCCGCGCGTGCACCTGCTGGTGTTTGCCGCGGGTTCGGCGCTGGCCGGTCTGGCCGGCGTGCTCGGTGGCATGGCGCTGGTGACCGAACCGGGCATGGCGCTCAGTCTGGGCAGCATCGTGTTTGTGGCCGTGGTCCTTGGCGGTCTGGGCTCGCTCGCAGGGGCGTTTGCTGCGTCGCTGTTGATCGGACTGATTCAGACCTTCGCGGTGGCCTTTGATGCGCCGCTGTGCCGCCTGTTTTTCTGGACGGAGGCCACGCCCGGCGTCTGGTCGACGCTCAGCCTGGCGCAGGTGGCGCCGGTGTTGCCGTATCTGCTTTTGGTGCTCGTGCTGCTGGTGCGCCCGCAGGGCCTGCTCGGCCGGCGCACGACTGCATTGCCATGGTGACGCGAGGCTGGACCGTGTGGCTGCTGTTTGCCATCGCCCTGATGGTGATGCCGCTGCTGTTTTCCTCCGGGCTCGGGCTCACCATCCTGTCGCAGATCGGCACCCTGATGATCATCATGCTGTCGTACAACATGCTGTTCGGCCAGACCGGCCTGCTCAGTTTCGGTCACGCCATCCCGGTGGGGCTGGGTGCCTTCGTGGCGGCCCATGTGCTCAATGCCATCGCCGCCGGCCACTTCTGGCTGCCCGTCAGTCTGGTGCCGCTGGTGGCCGGTCTCGGCGGGGCGGTCGGCGCCCTGTTGATGGGGCTGGTGACGGCGCGCCTGTCGAAGACCGCTTTTGCCATGATCACGCTGGCACTGGGCGAGATGGTCGCGGCGTCGGCGCTGATGTTCCCGGCTTTTTTTGGCGGCGAGGCCGGCATACGCACCAATCGGGTCATCGGCGAGGCCTGGTTGGGCCTCAGTTTCGGGCCGGCCGTACAAGTCTATGGCCTGATCGCGGTCTGGCTGTTTGTATGCACGCTCGCCATGGCGGCGCTGACCCGCACGCCCCTCGGACGCCTCGCCAACGCCGTGCGCGACAACCCCGAGCGCGTCGCGTTCATTGGCTTTGAGCCGGCGTTGATCCGCCTGGCCATGATGATCCTGTCGGGCTTTTTTGCCGGCATCGGCGGCGGGCTGGCGGCCATCAACTTCGAGATCGTCAACGCCGAGAGTGTCGGCACGGTGCGCTCGGGCGCCTACCTGCTGTTCACCTTCATCGGTGGCTCGACGCTGTTTGCCGGACCGATGATCGGTGCCATCGTGTCGGCGCTGACGCTGGTGCTGCTCTCCGAGCTGACGCGGGCCTGGCTGCTTTATCTGGGCCTGTTCTTTCTGGTCACCGTGCTGTTTGCGCCGCGTGGCCTGGCTGGCCTGCTGGCTGACCATGGCGCGGCTGTGCGCAACGGCCGATGGCGCGTGTTGCTCAGACACTGGCTGCTGCTCGTGCTGGCGCTCCTGCCACTTTGTACGGCCGTAGTACTGCTCGTCGAAATGGCCTACACCTTGCAGTTCGCAGCGGGGCAGAGTCTGCATCTGGCCGGCCTGAGCCTGGACCCCGCTGCCGGTCTCGCGTGGAGCGGCGCCTTGCTGGCGCTGGTGAGCGCGGCCTCGGCAACCCGCTGCGCCCATGCGCGCCTGCGCGGCGCCCTGCAGCAGCTGGACGGTGTCGCATGAAGCCGCTGCTGAGCGTGCAGGGCGTGCACAAGAAATTTGGCGCGACCCTTGTGCTGAGCGGTGTGCAACTGGAGGTCGCCGAGGGTGAACGTCACGCGCTCATCGGTCCCAACGGTGCCGGCAAGTCGACGCTGTTCAATCTGATTTCAGGCCGTCTGCCCGCGGATGCCGGTGTCATTCGTCTGGGCGAGCGCGACATTACCCGCGCCCGGCCCTGGCAGATCCACCAACTGGGGCTGGCGCGCAGTTTTCAGATCAGCAGCCTGTTTGAGCAGTTGTCCGTGTATGAAAATCTGCGTGTTGCCGCGCTCGCCGCACTGGGCGTGCGTGCCGGCTTCTGGCGTTTTATCGAGCGGGTTCACAAGGTGCGTGAGCGCGCCGATGAAGTCCTTGAGTTGCTCGGACTGCAGGCCGAACGCGACCGCCTGGCAGGTGCCTTGAGCCATGCCAGTCAGCGGGCCCTTGAAATCGGCATCACGCTGGCCAGTCGGCCCGCTGTATTACTGCTCGACGAACCCACCTCCGGCATGAGCCGTGCCGAGGCCGATGCCACGATGACGCTAATCCGCCGGGTCACGGCCGGACGCACCCTGCTGCTTATCGAACACGACATGCAGGTGGTGTTCGGCCTGGCTGATCGCATCAGCGTGCTTGATCGCGGCGAGCGCATCGCCGTTGGCACGCCGGCGCAGATCAGCGCAAACGAACTGGTGCGCGCCGCTTATCTGGGTGCCTCGCCATGCTGAGGGTGTCTGATTTGAACGCCTGGCAGGGCCGCAGCCAGGTGCTGCACGGCGTTTCTCTGGACGTGGCTGCAGGCGAAATCGTCTGCCTGCTCGGCCGCAACGGCGCCGGGCGCTCCAGCACCCTGCAAGCCATCATGGGTCAGCTGCGCGCTGAAGGGTCGATTCATTATCAAGGCCGGCAATTGCTCGGGCTCAAGCCGTTTGAGATCGCCCGCCGTGGTCTGGCCTACGTGCCGGAGGCGCGCTCTGTGTTTGCCGATCTGAGCGTCGAGGACAACCTGCTGCTGGGCGCCCCTGTCGGGCGGCGCGCACAGCGCTGGCGGGTCGCCGACATGTATGAACTGTTCGAGGCCCTCGGCCAGCGCCGTCAGGTTGCCGCCGGTCTGCTGTCTGGCGGCGAACAGCAGATGTTGTCGCTGTGCCGTGCCTTGATGGGCAATCCCGGCCTGATGCTGGTTGACGAGCCGACCGAAGGGCTGGCGCCCGCCATGGTGGAACGCATTTCGGCCTTCCTTGCACACCTGCGCAGCCTGGGCATGGCGCTCCTGCTGGTGGAGCAGAAACTCGACATGGCGCTCGACATTTCCGATCGCGTGGTACTGCTTGGCCACGGTCGCGTGGTCCATGCCGGCACCCCGCAGACCCTGCGCGCGCAGGCCGGTCTGATGCGTGAGTGGCTGATGGTGCCGGAGTGGCCGGGACCGGTCTGAGCGCTTCGAAATTCCGGCTTTGCCGCGCTTGTGGTAAAAACAGGGATGACCAGCCCCCTTCCTGACCCGACCTTGAAACCTCCTGTCCTCAAAACTCCCTTTCTCAAAGACCTCGGCATCGAGTTTTTGGACTCCGAAGTCGGCGAGTCCCGTTGTGCCCTGAACCTCGAATCACGCCATGCCAATGCCTGGCACTCTGCCCATGGCGGGGTCGTCATGACCCTGCTGGACGTCTGCATGGGCCGGGCCGCTACATCGGCTGATGCTGGCTCCATCGGCGGCGTCACCATTGAAATGAAAACCACCTTCATCGCGCCCGCTGGCGGGCCGGGCAGTCGCATCTTTGGCCACGGCAAGGTGATTCACCGCGGGTCCTCACTGGTATTTTGCGAGGCCGAAATTCACACCGCCGACGGCAAGGTGGTCGCCAAGGCGACGGGCACGTTCAAGACCCGCAGACGGGTGCGTGACCCTGCAGCGGAGTGATCCTGCTGGAGGGGAGGGCCGTCGCGAAGGCGATCTCGCCGCGCCGCTCACTGGATCGGCGCAGCACTACGGAGAATGCCTTTGACGTCCTGCGCTCGATATGACCTGATTAACTAAATCATCAATTAATCAATCCTATGGGCCATCAAATTAAAGTAAATTCTTGGGGACGCCTGGCTGCTCTGGCCCGACCCGTGCGGCAACAGGTATTCTGCATTGAGCAGAGCATTCCGCTCGAACTCGAGTGGGATGAGATGGATGCAGTCTGCCAGCATGCTGTGGCTCTGGATGACCACGGCCACGCTCTCGGTACCGGCCGGCTGTTGCCGGACGGGCATATCGGTCGCATGGCGGTGCTGGCCGAATACCGCGGCCAGGGCATCGGCAGCCTGATCCTTGAAACTCTCATCGTGCACGCGCGTCAGCGTGGTCTGAGCGAGGTCGTCTTGCATGCCCAGAGCGCGGTGACCGGCTTTTATGAGACACACGGTTTTATCGCCGAGGGTCCAGAGTTCATGGAGGCCGGCATCGCGCATCAGACCATGCGCCGGCGTCTGGTCTGACGGGCTGATCCTCAAAGTGAATCACAGGTGAATCGCCGAATCACCCGCATCGATGCCCTGCGCGGCTTTGCGCTGATCGGCATTCTGCAGGTCAATCTGCAGGCCTGGTTCGTGGGGCTCGAACCGTTTTTCACGCTACTGACGCCCGACTCCGGCTTGCTGGATCACCTCGTCTGGCTGCTGGTCAGTTTTTTATTCACGGCCAAGTTCTATCCGATCTTTGCCTTCCTGTTTGGCCATGGCTTCATGCAGCAGTGGCTGGCGCGTTCCAGACGCGGCCTGGATCCGCGACCGCCGCTGACACGCCGTTACCTGTTTCTGCTCGCTCTTGGCCTGATGCACGGCGGACTGCTGTTCTTCGGCGATATTCTGACGACCTACGCAATCAGTGGTCTGATCATGGTGCTGACGGTCCGACCCAATCTGCCGGTGCTGCGCCGTCAGGCGTGGGCGTGGCTGACGGTTTATCTTGTGGTGAGCGGGCTGGCTGCTGCGCTGGCCTATGGTGCGCCAACGCTGCTGCGTCCCGCGCCCTATGATTTCGTCCTGCGAGCCGGTGATTTTTTCGGCCTGCTGTTCTGGCAGTTGCCCATTTTTGTGCCACAGGTCATGCTGTTTATCGTATTGGGTGCGCTGGCCGCGCGCATCGGCCTGTTGCAGCACCCGGGCCTGCACCGACAGCGCTGGAATCGTCTGCTGCGCCTTGGTCTGATGGCTGGCGTGCCCGCGAGCCTGCTCTACACCCTGCTCAAATGGCTGCCCAGCGTGCTTGTGGTGACCAATCCCTGGCTCGAAGTAGCCGGTAGCGTGTTCAATCAACTCTGCCCGCTGATGTCGCTGGCCATCGTCGCGCTGTTCTTGCGCTGGCGCGGGCCGATGGCCAGCCTGGCGGCGGCGGGTCAACTGGCGCTGAGTCACTACCTGCTGCAATCCCTGCTGATGTTGCTGCTGCTGCAGGTCGCCGGCCTGGGCCAGATCCTGAGCGCCAGCGGCCTGGCCTTGCTGGGTCTGCTGATCGCCGGCGCACAGATTGCCGCATCAGGCTGGTACTTGAGACATTTTAAATGCGGTCCGGTAGAGGCCCTCTGGCGCCGTGCAGTCAGCCGCGGCTGATCTCGAACGCGAAACCGTGATCCTCGAATTTCAGTTCGGCGTCGAAGTTGCGCTCGTAATACGTGGCATGACCGCCCGCCGCCACGCTCAAGACCGTCGAAGTGCGTGTGCCGTAAGGGGCGCCGCCCGGTTCGCGCACAGCCGGCAGAATGAAGATCGCCGAGAGTATTTTTTCGAGATAGGGGTCGATGCCGGTGGCCGGCAGCGACCATTCCGGTGCGAGGCTGGGGTCGTCCATCACGGCCAAGAGGTGGGGCACCAGATCTGGCGAGTCTTCCGCCAGGGCCTTGCGCAGCCGGTCGCGCACGTTCAGCAGTTTGGGCCAGGGGGTATCGAGCAGCGCATTGGACAAGCCATAAATGCCCGGTCCGAGCGCCTGCGGTGCGTAACCCGAACGGTTCGAATACAGCCAGAGCTGTTTGCTGGCCAGGTCACCGGCCAGCAGGCTAAAGCCGTTGTAGCCGGCCGCGTCCTGCGCCAGTGTTTCCAGATAGGCCTTCGGGCTGGCTACGCCGGCGAGGAAGTCCGACACCAGCGGTCCGCGTGAGGGCGCCAGCGGGTTCTTTTCATTGGGCGCACGAAAGTTGGTCAGCGCGGCAAAACGGCCGGTGCGGGTCACCCCCATCCAGGTACCGCCGGCCTGCAGATCGCGCCCGCCGAGGATTTCGCTGCCATCGGGCTGCTGCCACCAGTCGGCCAGTGCCGTGGGGCGATTGAAAAATTCATCGCGGTTCGAGGCCAGCACCAGAGGCCGGTCCTCGCGTGTCAGCCACGCAAAGGCGATCAGGCACATGAAAGGGTCGGTATCAGAGTTTGGGGCGGACGATGGGCTCGTTGTCCGGCAGTTCGTAAGGCAGCTCGAGCCAGCTCAGCGCAGTGCCGCCGGGCAGCGACAGGGCGCTTCCACGCGCATCCAATGGCAACTGCACGAGCAGATCAACGCCGCCGGACGGTGCCGGCTCGGCATTGACGATGATGCCGACCGGTGCGCCACTGGCATCGAGTACATCGCTGCCGGCCAGTGGTGCCGCATCGGCCGCGGCGTGCACGAGCAGGGTGCGGCGTTTCAGCTTGCCCAGATACTGGCTGCGCGCGACCACCTCCTGCCCCGGATAACAGCCTTTTTTGAAACTAACGCCGCCCAGGGCCTCAAAATTAATCATCTGCGGCACGAATTTGTCCTGCGTGGCAGTCACCACGGTCGGCAGGCCTGCGCGCACCTCCAGCCAGCGCCAGGTGGCCGCACTTGCTGGGGCGAGGGCAGCGCTCATGCCATCCTCCAGGGCACCAATCTGTGCAGCCGGCACGGCGGCCAGCCAGCGTGGCTGACCCATGCTGTCTGGCAGTCGGGCGAGCAGTCCGGCGTTGCCGTGGCGGGTTGACCAGACCGCAGCGGGCAGCGCACCGAACAAGCTGCCGAGCGGCGCCTGTGCACCGCTGCCAGTGATCCCCCGCAACACCAATTCGGGAGCCTGCAGTTTCACTTTGGCACGCAGCACAAACATACCCAGACGTTTTTTCACCGGATCGAGCAGTTCGCGCGGCAGCGCAAGAAAGAAGGCCAAGCCGTCAGTCCAGATCAGGAACGATGCAAGAATGCGCCCCTTGGCCGAACACCAGGCACCGGGCTGGATGAAGCCCGGTTTGAGAAGCGCGACATCACAGGTCAGCTGGCCTTGCAGGAAGCTGCTGGCATCGTCGCCATCGACCTGGATGACCGCCAGGTCGTCGAGGTTCATGATGCAATCCGGAACGGCGGGCAAGACGGCTGAGGCCATGGGGTCGGTGATCCTGGACAATGAAGCAGGTGGAGTACGTGCGGGAGTCGGTATTATAGAGACCTCACACGGAAATCATGGCATGTTCAGACGTCTACGCTCGCTTTTTCTGTTGTCCCTCGTCCTTGTCTCGATCGCCGCCGGCATGGGTGTCTGGTGGTCGCGCCAGCCCATGGACCTGCCCGAGGCCATCGAATTCACCATC
>CANJOT010000087.1 GCA_947475815.1 Burkholderiales bacterium
CATGCTGCTCAACGAAATCGCCACGGAAAGCCACACCGTCATCCGGCTGTCGGCCCTGTCCGAGGAAAAAGAGCCACACAGCACCATGGTTGCCCTGCTCCTTCAGCCACACCGGGCAGACTGGGCACATGTCGGCGACAGCCGGCTGTATCTGTTTCATGACGGAGCACTCGTCGAACGCACCATCGACCATTCGCTGGTCGAACAAATGATCGCGCAGGGAAAACTGAGCCGGGAAGCAGCGCATCACCACCGTCTCTCGAACCTGCTGGTCAACGCCCTCGGCACGGCCAAACCGCCCGTGACGAGCTTTGGCGAATCAGAAACACTCGAGCCGGGCCACAGTTTCCTGCTGTGCAGCGACGGCCTGTGGACCTATTTCGACGATGACGAGATCGGCCAGGCCCTCATGAACGAAACGCCGCGCAAGGCTTCGGAATTATTGATTCAGGGCGCTCGCGAGGGCGCACAGGGCGGCGGCGACAACTGCACCATGGCGATTGCCCGGCTTGAGCCGGTGCCCGAACCCCTCAAGCCCAGCCGGCAGCCGTTCTGATCAGTCTTCGCCGATATCCTGGCCCGGGAACAGGGCGTCGATAAAACCAAAACGGCTGAAGTCGGCAATGCGCATCGGATAAAGAATGCCATCCAGATGGTCGCACTCGTGCTGCACGACGCGCGCGTGAAAACCATGGGCGACCCGATCAATGACCTTGCCAAACTGGTCGAAGCCCAGATAATGCAGGCGTGCATGGCGCGGCACCACGCCGCGCATGCCAGGCACCGACAGGCAGCCTTCCCAGCCCTCCTCGAAGCCCCCCGGCTCGGGGGTGACCACCGGGTTGATCAGCACGGTGCTTGGCACCGGCTCGGCCTCGGGGTAACGTGCGTTGGCATCAAAACCAAACACCACAATACGCAGATTGACACCAATCTGCGGTGCGGCCAGCCCGGCACCACTGGCGTGGTGCATGGTGGCGTACATGTCGGCAATCAGCGCATGCAATTCGGGCGTGTCGAATTCGGTCACCGGTTCGGCGACGCGCAACAGACGCGCATCGCCCATGCGCAGGATGGGATGGATCATGACGGATTTCCTTTCACTGGGTCACCGGCTGGCTGCAGACTGACCCGCACTCCCTGGACGGCTCGGGCCTGGTCGAGTGCGCACACGGCACGTGGCACGGTCTGGGCAAGTATCGCACGCACCAGCCCCATGGCCTCGTCCTGGATGCGGGCGATATCGGTGACCGAGATCGCCAGACGCGAAGCACCCCGACCGGCTGCAGCATTGACGACCACCGCCAGCGCCGCATAGGGCAGATCGAGTTCACGCGCCAGAGCAGCCTCGGGCATGCCGGTCATGCCAACCATGTGTGCGCCGTCGCGCGCCAGACGTTCGATTTCCGCGGCGGTTTCCAGGCGCGGCCCGGGTGTGCAGGCGTACACACCGCCATCCACCAGACCGATGCCGGCACGGCCTGCACCATCAAGCAGCGCCGCACGCAAAGTGCCATCGTAGGGCAAAGTGAAATCGATGTGGGTCACCGGCAGTTCGGCAGAATCAAAAAACGTCGACGGCCGACCGTGGGTGTAATCAATGATCTGGTCGGGCAGCACCAGACTGCCAGGGAGCAGATCATCGCGGATGCCACCCACCGACGCGACGGCGAACACCGCGCGTGCCCCCACCTCGTTCAAGGCCCAGAGATTGGCACGGTAGTTGATGTCATGGGGCGGGATGGTATGTCCGTAGCCATGACGTGGCAGGAACACCACCTCCTGCCAGCCACTCTCGGCGGGCAGACGGCCAAAGGTCAGCGCCCCGGATGGTTCACCAAAAGGCGTGCGGATGACTTCGCGACGCAGGACTTCAAGTCCCTCAAACCTGGCCAGACCGCTGCCACCCAGGATGGCCACGAGATTGCCGCTGGAATGGACCGCAGTCATGTCTGGTCCGTGTTCTGATTCATGGTGCCACCTTCGCCGGGTTGAAGCACTGGTTGATCGTCGGTCGTGCCGGCCGGCATGGCCAGCAGTGCAAGCAGTCCGGCCTCGTCGAGCACCGTCACGCCCAGTTCGCGAGCGCGTTCGAGCTTGCTGCCGGCCTCGTCGCCCGCCACAACAAAATCGGTTTTCCTGGACACTGACCCGGCGGCCTTGCCGCCCTGGGCCTCAATCAACTCGCGCGCATGATCACGCGTCAGCGTGGGCAGAGTGCCGGTAAGCACGAAGGTCTTGCCAGCGACCGACGCATTGCCACTGGCACGCACCGGCTGATTCTCGGCCCAGTGCACGCCGACTTCGCGCAGGCGCTCGATGACGGTGCGGTTGTGCGGTTCGGCCAGGAAACGCAGGATCGAATGCGCCACCACCGGCCCGACATCACGCACCGCCAGCAAGGCCGCTTCATCAGCGGCCAGCACGCCATCAAGCCCGCCGAAATGGCGCGCCAGATCCTTGGCAGTGGCCTCGCCCACCTGGCGGATGCCCAGACTGTAGAGAAAGCGCGCCAGGGTGGTGGCCCGCGCCTGATGGATGGCATCGAGCAGATTCTGTGCCGATTTTTCAGCCATGCGCTCCAGCCCGGCCAGATCGGCGAGGGTCAGGCAAAACAGGTCGGCAGGCGTCTGCACGAGGTTGCGCTCAACCAGTTGGTCACTCAGTTTTTCACCGAAGCCTTCGATGTCGAGGGCACGGCGCTGGGCAAAATGCAGCAGCGCCTGTTTGCGCTGCGCCGAACAGAACAGTCCGCCGGTGCAGCGTGCAATCACCTCGTCCTCGGGCCGTTCAATGGCGGAGCCACACACCGGACAGCTGGCCGGCATGACAAATTCGCGCGCGTCGGCCGGCCGCCGCTCCGGCAAGGACGAAACCACCTCGGGAATCACGTCGCCGGCGCGCCGCACCGTGACGGTGTCGCCGATGCGCACATCCTTGCGCCGAAGCTCGGCTTCATTGTGGAGGGTGGCATTGGTCACCGTCACACCGCCGACAAACACCGGCGCGAGCCGGGCAACCGGCGTAATGGCACCGGTGCGGCCGACCTGCACGTCGATATCCAGCACCGTCGTGAGGGCCTCCTCGGCGGGAAACTTGTGGGCAATGGCAAAGCGCGGCGCACGCGATACAAAACCGAGCTCACGCTGCCGGGCGAAGGAATTGACCTTGTACACCACACCATCGATGTCATACGGCAGCGAACGTCGCGCCGCGCCGATGAGGCGGTAAAAATCAAGCAGTCCCTCGGCGCCCGACACCACGGCCCGTTCGGCGCACACAGGCAGGCCAGCCTGACGAAACCAGTCGAGCATGGCCGAATGGCTGAGCGGCAGGCTGGCGCCCTCGATGATCCCGACGCCGTAGGCGAAAAAGCGCAACACCCGTTGCGCCGTGATGGCCGGATCGAGCTGGCGCAGGCTGCCGGCGGCGGCATTGCGCGGGTTGACGAACTCGCGCGCGCCGGCCGCTCGCTGACGCGCATTGAGGGCGGCAAAATCGGCGTGATACATGAGCACCTCGCCGCGCACCTCGAGCACCTCGGGCGGCGGTCCGGCGAGGCTGCGCAGCTGCAGGGGAATGGCACGAATGGTACGCACATTGGCGGTGACGTCCTCGCCCGAACTGCCATCGCCGCGCGTTGCACCCTGCACCAGCTGACCACGCTCGTACCGCAGGCTGATGGCCAGGCCATCGAACTTGAGTTCGGCACAATATTCAACCGGCCCGTCGAGCGCGACATCACGGCTCAGGGTATCCATGACGCGCTGGTCGAAGGCGATGATGTCGCCGTCTTCAAAACCATTGGAAAGGGACAACATCGGCAGGGCATGAACCACGGTGGCCAGCCCGCCCTGCACTGGCGCACCGACGCGCTGGGTCGGCGAATCGGCGAGAATCAGTTCAGGGTGCGCGGCTTCGAGGTCCTGCAGTTCACGGAACAGGCGGTCGTATTCGGCATCGGGCACCAGCGGTGCATCGAGCACAAAGTAGGCGTGGCTGTGACGCGCCAGCTCGTCGCGCAGCCAGGCCGCGCGCTGCACAGGGGGCGGCACCGCGGACGGCGGCGGATCGTCAAACAAATCAGCCAAGGACGGCTCCCCGCTCGCGCTCAGCCAAACAGGGCCATGGCGCGCGGCGAACCGGCCGGCATACCCGCGGCCTCGAGGCGCTCGTAAACACCGGCGATCTGGCGATCGATGGTGGCCAGTGCCAACGGCGTCAGGGCACGGGCATTGTCGTCGACCAGCACGGCACCCAGCTGTCCGGCGAGCAATTGGGCGGCGTTGGCCATGCGCGTGAACGGCTCGATGGTCTCACCGGCAATGACCGTCCTGCCGACCTGCGGCACATCGAGCAGGAAAGTGAGTTTGTTGGTGATGGTGGTTGTCAGGGTATCCACCCGGAAGGCAGAACCATCGCCGTTTTGCAGGGCAAACAGGCTGCTGCCTTCGGCCGATACGGCATGAAAGCGGCCGTCGGCGCGCAGTACCATGCCGTTTTCCTCGGCAAACTGGGCCACCAGATCGCCCGACCAGCTGCCCTGTTCGCGCAGCAGATTGATGCCGACCATGGCGTCAAGCGGCGCACAGCGGGCATCGAGCGCACGGGCCAGGGCAATGGTCTCCATCATGTCGGGCACATCGCAACTGGCGGGAATCTGCTCGGCGGCCTGCTGCACGCTGGCGATGAATCCGGAAAACTCAATTTCGTTGAGCGGCCCGCCACGATTGGCCAGCTGCACGGCGACCAGCACGGTTTCGTAACGGCCGCCCGGGCGGATGGCGGTCCAGTTCTCATCACCGGTCGCCCCGACGATGGTCACGTGCTGGCGGCCAGCGTGACGCAGTGCGTGCGTCGCGGCAAGAATACGCTCACCGCTGACGGGCTGATCGGCAGCGAGCAGCACGGTGACGTTGATCTCTTCGTCAATCTCCACCGCCTCGGTCGCAACGGCAGAGGCCGGCGTGCCTTGCAGCGGTGCGCTGGCCCAACCCGCGTCGCCGCCGCCATCGCTCTCACCCGCGCCACCAGACGCGAGGCTGGGCTCGGTGCGCTCGCCATGGGCACCGGGACGCGCGCCGCCCTCAAACAACACATCGGGACGGCTGTCACCGAACTGTTGCTCGACCGAACGCCGCACGCGGCGCTCCTGGGCGATGTTGAACAGCCAGACGGCGAGCAGGAACAGCCCGCCAAGAATGATCAGGCCGATTTGAAAGTCACTCAATACGCTCTCACTCTGGTTTGCATCCGGCGCCCTGGCTTGCGGTTAACAGTCGAATACAGCATGGTTCGATACAGTGTGGTTGAATCCTGTGCGCCGGCGTCCATGCTGCTCCCCCACCCTCACGCGGCCACGCGCTCGGGCGCTGCCGCCGCGAAACGCACCGCGGCTTCCATGTCTACGGCAACAATACGCGAGACGCCCTGTTCCTGCATGGTCACACCGATCAGCTGCTGCGCCATTTCCATGGCGATCTTGTTGTGCGAGATGAACAGGAACTGCGTGGCGACCGACATTTTCTTGACGAGGTTGCAAAAGCGCTCGGTGTTGGCATCGTCAAGCGGCGCGTCGACTTCGTCAAGCAGACAGAACGGTGCCGGATTGAGCTGAAACAGGGCGAACACCAGGGCCGTGGCGGTCAAGGCCTTCTCGCCACCTGACAACAGATGGATGGTGCTGTTTTTCTTGCCGGGCGGCTGGGCCATGACCTGCACGCCGGCGTCGAGGATTTCGTCGCCGGTCATCATCAGACGCGCTTCACCACCGCCAAACAGCAGGGGGAACAACTCGCCGAACTGGGTGTTGACGGCATCGAAGGTCGTTTGCAGCAGATCGCGTGTTTCGCGGTCAATCTTGCGGATGGCATCTTCGAGCGTGTCGATGGCCGAATTCAGGTCGGCCATCTGGGCATCAAGAAAATTCTTGCGCTCGCGCGCCGTGCTCAGTTCATCAAGCGCGGCCAGGTTAACGGCACCGAGCGCGGCAATCTGCTGCTGGATGCGCGAGAGCTCCGACTGCAGTGCATTGGGCCGCAGGCGCGCGCCCTCGTCGCTGGCGAGCACGGCTTCGAGCGCCTCGAGATTGGCCTGAGCCTCGGTGAGCTGACCAACAAACTGCTCTTGCGACAGGCGCGCCGCCTGTTCGCTCAGTTGCAGACTGCCAATGCGGGCGCGCAGTGGTTCAAGCTGGCGTTCGACGCGCAGACGGTTTTCATCGGACTCGCGCAACTGCGCGGTCAGCGCGTCGAGCTCGGTGCGCGCCGCGGCCAGCTCGTTTTCGCAGGCCAGACGCTTGTCGAGAGCCTCCTGCAGACCGGATTGGGCGGCGGCATCGTTGAGACCCTCAAATTCCAGTTGCACCCCGCCAACCGCCTGTCCGAGACGCTGATCCTGATCTGCGGCGACCTGGATGCCGCGCTGCAGTTCGCTCATCTTGTTGTGGATGTTGCGTTCGCTGAAATTGGCTTCCTGAACCTCGCGCTCGAGGCGGCGCAGCGTCTCGCGGGCGGCATCAAGATTGCGGCGCGCTGCGTCGGCCACCACCTGCTCGTCTTCAAAAGCGGACTGGACCTCGGCAAGCTGTTCATCGAGCTGTTCGAACTTGGCTTCGGATTCAAACTTGAGCGCACTTTCGTGTTCGACCTGGGCATCGAGGTCAGCCAGTTCGGCACTGATCTGGCTGCTGCGGTTGGCAACCTGTTCAAACTGATGGGCCAGGCGCTGCAATTCCATCTGACGGACGTGCAGGGACTGCGTCAGGCTGCCGGTGCTGCTGCGCAACTCGGCCAGCCGGGCGTTGGCGCTGCTCAGGGCCGCTTCGGCCTGCACGGCGGCGGTCCTCGCCTCATCACCAAGGAATTGCTGGGCACGCAACTGACGCGTCAGATTTTCCATCTCCTGCTGGCGTGCCAGCATGCCGTCCTGCTCGGAATCGGAGGCGTAAAAACGCACCGAAAAACGGTCGACGACATGACCGGCGCGCACCACAAACACGGCGCCAGGCGGCAAGTCGGCCCGACGGGCGAGCGCATCCTCAGGCGTCTCGGCAATATAAACATTGCCGATCCAGCCGCTGAGTACCGCACGCAGATTGGGGTCGTTGAGTTGCAGCAGGGACAACAGCGATTTGAAGGAGGCTGGGGCGACTGCGGACGGCGGTGCGGCCGCGGCGTTCTGGGCGCTGAAGAATCCCAGGCGGGCCGGCGGTGCATCGGCAAAGAAGGCGCGCGACCAGTCAATCTGGCTGATTTCGAGGGCGGCGATGCGTTCGCGCAAGACCGCTTCGAGGGCCGTTTCCCAGCCCGCTTCGATGTGCAAGCGCTGCCACAGGCGCGGCATCTTGCCCAGTTCGTGTTTGTCGAGCCAGGGCTGCAACTTGCCCTGAGCCTGCACACGTTCCTGCAACTGACGCAGCGCGGACAGGCGCGCTTCGAGCTGGGCGGCCACACCGGCCTCGCGCGCAGCGGCTTCCTGAGCACCGCGCCGGCTGCTCTGCAATTCGGGCAGGCGCTGCTCGACCTCGTCGAGATCAGCCTTGAAAGAGGCCAGACGGGCTTCGCCATCGTTGACTTCGACACGCAGGGATTCGATACGACTGTCATCCGGCCGCTGCAGGCCACCGCGCTCCTGGACGAGCCGCTCGCGCCGCGACTGCAGGTTCTGCAGATTGCGGTCGGCATTGCGCTGGTGGGCCGACTCGAGTTGCAGGGCCTGCTCAACCTGGCTCACCCGTACCCGCGCCTCGGCAACACGTGACTGCGCTTCGCTGGCGACCTGTTCAATCTGCGGCAGGGCAGCACCCTGATCATGCAGGACGGCGGCGCCACGCTCGCTGGCGATGACGGCGTCCTCGAGCGCCAGTTGGGCGGCTTCGAGGTCTTCGCGATGACGCTGGCCCTGCGTGGTCCATTGTTCACGCTGCGCCGTCAGCGAGGCCACCTGGGCCTGCAGGCGATTGCGCGATTCGATAACAAACCTGATTTCAGCTTCCAGCGAATTGACGGCGGAATTGGATTCGTACAAGCGCCCCTGGCTGGCATGCACGGCGTCGCCGGCAGCGTAATGAGCGGCGCGCAGCTGTTCGAGGGCCGCCTCGACATGACGCAGGTCGGCCAGGCGCGCCTCAAGCTCGAGCGTGCATTTTTCGATTTCACGCTGCTGCTTTTCCTGTTCGCCGCGCGCTTCATTGCGGCGCAGGATCCAGACCAGCTTCTGCTTTTCATCCTGGGCGGCCTGCAGTTCGCGATACTGCTGGGCGACCACGCCCTGCGCCTCGAGCTTGTCGAGGTTGCCGTTGAGCTCGCGCAGGATGTCCTCGACGCGCACCATGTTTTCACGCGTGTCGGACAGGCGATTTTCGGTCTCGCGGCGGCGTTCCTTGTATTTCGACACGCCAGCGGCTTCTTCGAGGAAGATGCGCAGCTCTTCAGGCCGGGCCTCGATGATGCGCGAGATCATGCCCTGGCCGATGATGGCATAAGCGCGCGGCCCCAGACCGGTACCGAGAAAAATGTCCTGAATGTCGCGCCGGCGCACGACCTGATTGTTGATGTAATAGGTGGAGGTGCCGTCGCGCGTCAGGGTACGCTTGACGGCGATTTCGGCGTACTGACTCCACTGCCCGGCGGCGCGGCCGTCGGCGTTGTCAAACACCAGTTCGACACTGGCGCGGCCAGCCGGCTTGCGCTGACCGGAACCGTTGAAAATGACATCCTGCATCGACTCGCCACGCAACTCGGATGCCTTCGATTCGCCCAGCACCCAGCGTGCGGCATCAATGATGTTCGATTTGCCACAACCGTTTGGCCCGACCACACCCACCAGTTGCCCGGGCACCTGGAAATGGGTGGGATCGACAAAGGACTTGAATCCGGCCAGCTTGATCTGAGTAAGGCGCACGTTTCGGGAATAAAAGGAGTCGGAATGGCGGTGTCAGGATAGGGAGTTCAGAATACGGGGTTCAGGATGCGGATGTCTGAATCGTCTGGTTAAGCAAGCCTCCATGCAGAAATCGGGCGGCGCCAGAAAACGGGCGCGCGGGACTGGCACGTATAATAGCATTCTGACCTGTCCTGCCCTGCATGGGGCCCCAACTCGCGATGCCCAAGAAAATTCCAGAATCCGGCGCTGCCGTCAAGACCGGCGTGCGCACCCGCACCCCGGGCCACACCCGTCCCGGCAAGAACCTGGACACCTTCCCCAACCCCAACGCGCAACGCGATTTCCTGATCCACATGCGTGTGCCGGAATTCACCTGCCTGTGCCCGCTCACCGGTCAGCCCGATTTCGCTACCCTGATCATCGATTACATCCCCGATCAGACCTGCGTCGAACTGAAAAGCCTCAAGCTGTACATGTGGAGTTTTCGCAATGAAGGGGTGTTCCACGAGGCCGTGACCAACCGCATCCTCGACGATCTGGTGGCCGCAACCAAACCGCGCTACATGCGGCTGACGGCAAAATGGTATGTGCGCGGGGGCATTTTCACCAATGTGGTGGCCGAACACCGCAAGCGTGGCTGGAAGCCCGCGCCACGTGTGGACCTGATGCAGTTTGATACGGATCCAAGCACCGACTGATTCGGCGCATCACCCTCGGGCGCGCGGCGCCTCCGCGGTCAGACCGACCGCGGCACGAGAGTGAAGTAGCAACTGCGATTCAGGCGCCGCCGTCACCCCAGTCGCGGCCAGCCCGACCGAATCCGGGCGTCGGCGTGGCGCCGAGCTTTTCTTCGACGAAGCTCATCAGGCGCAGCAATTCACCGGCGATGTCTTCCGGAAAACCCTGGCGACCGCCACGATCATCGAGCACCAGCCCGCGCAGATAGTTTTGCAGGGGAATCGGCTTGCGCCACAACTCGGCCATCTTGACGGCCAGACGCGGGTAGTGGTCCGTCAGGCGATAGGGCCGGACATGCTCGGGCAACTGATTGAGCCATTCAGCGATGACCGCTTGCTGATCAAGTCCCGGGTTGCTCTCGGTCGCCGGCACCGCCGGCTTGGCCTTGGGATCAAATTCCGCATAAACACCCGACTGGCCCTGAGCAGCCGGGGCGACCGGCACGCTACGGCGCGGTGCCTCGAAAGGAGGATCGGGCTCCGGCTCTTGACGTTGCGGCACCAATTTCTTGAAAAAATTAAATACCATACGAACCTGCCGAGTTTAGATGAATGCCGGTCAAACTCATCGGCATATGAGTCCCTGAATTACACCAGATTTTCCGACGAAAGCGAAGCCCCGGCCCAACTTCAATGCACGTGCGAGCCGCCCGGTCCATCGTCTTCGTCGTCGCCATCATGATCATGCCCACCCGCGCCATGCGGATGTTCGTGCTCAATTTCTTCGTCCGTGCCGGCGCGCACATCGATGACTTCCACCGCCAGTCGCAGCGAGACGCCAGCGAGGGGATGGTTGGCATCGAGCACGACGGTGTCGTCGGTCAGGTCGGTCACGGTCAGGATTTCAATGTCGTCGTCGTCGTCTTCAGGCACGCCCTCAAACCGCATGCCGATCTCCAGCGGCTCGGGAAACTTGCCGCGCGGTTCAACACGCACCTGGTCGGCATCGTAGTCGCCAAAGGCATCTTCCGGCTCGAGATGAAAGGTCGATTTGAAACCGGCTTCCTTGCCCTCGAGCGCTTCTTCGACGCGCGGGAAAATGCCGTCGTACCCACCATGCAGATAGACCAGCGGCTCTTCGGTTTCCTCAATGAACTCACCCTGCGCATCTGTGAGCCGGTAGGACAGCGTGACGACCGTGTTTTTTTCAATTCTCATGCCTGCCATACCCTTATGGACCGTTCATTCAAAAAGTCCGCCCCCGATGCGTGTGAACCGTGGAACGGTATCACCCCATCACAAGTTTGCGAACCCAAAGGAGCGATTATAACCACCCGGACGGAATTCGAAGTTAAGGCAGGTTACATGCTGCACCGAATTGGCGTTCGAGGCAAGGCAGGAATGCACACCCAAGGGTCGAGCGGCTGCACGAATGGCATAATCGTTGCATGACTGCAAAATCGTTGACCGCCTCCCCTCTCCGCATGCGTTTTCCGGCGCGCATGAGCCCACACACGTTCATGCGCGACTACTGGCAAAAAAAGCCTTTGTTGATCCGCGGGGCACTGCCAGCCGTCAACGGTCAGGTCGGTCCAATCGGCCCGGATGCGCTGTTTGCACTGGCCGCGCAGGAGGAGGTGGAATCGCGTCTGGTGCGGCGTGAAGCCGGCAACTGGTCGATGGTGCACGGACCGCATGCGCACCTGCCCGCCCGGCCGCGCAAGGGCGCCGGGCCGGAGCGGTTCTGGACCCTGCTGGTTCAAGGGGTCAATCTGCACAACAACCTCGCCGATGCGCTACTGCGCCAGTTCAATTTCATTTCTGCCGCCCGCCTCGACGACCTGATGATCAGCTATGCCACCGATGGCGGTGGTGTCGGACCACACTTCGATTCCTACGACGTGTTCCTGCTGCAAACCATGGGGCAGCGGCGCTGGCGCATCAGCGCACACTGCCAGCCCGAACTGATCGAGGGGATGCCCATCCGGATCCTCAAACATTTCGAGGCCGAACAGGAATGGGTCCTCGACGCCGGCGACATGCTTTACCTGCCGCCCCAATACGCCCATGAGGGCACGGCCATCGGACCGTGCATGACGGCGTCAATCGGCTTCCGGGCGCCCGCGCTGGCCGAACTGGCCGGCGAGTTCCTGCACACGCTGGCCGATGATCTCGACATCCCGGGCCGCTACAGCGATCCGGGACGCAAGCCGAGCCGCAAGCCGGCACGCATCGACGCACACATGGTCGATGCCCTGGCCAACAGCCTCTCCAGAGTGCGCTGGTCGCGCTTCGATCTGGCGGCTTTTCTCGCGGCACATCTGAGCGAACCCAAGCCGCAGGTGTTTTTCGATGATCCCGGCGCCCCGCTGAGCGCCGCCGGTTTTGCCCGGCAGGCCCGGCGTCTCGGCCTGTGCCTGCACCGCAAAAGCACCATGCTCTACACGGGCTCGGTGTTGTGCATTAATGGCGAGCGCCTGGCGCTGCCCAGCCCGCCAGGGCGAGCGCCGCTGCTGCAACTGGCAGACCAGCGTCACCTGCCCCCGGCAGCCTGCGCTGTGGCGCTCGCCGACACCACAATCCGCGAACTGTTGCACGAATGGTTTGACGCCGGCTGGATCGAATTCGACAATAGACAGTCCAACACAAACTTGCTTGCCTGACTGGCGATCAACGAGCGGGGGGGTCATGAGCGAGCTGGTCATTCCGGGCATGCCGCCCGACCACTTTGAAACACGCGCCGCCTTCCATGAGGCCGTGCTGCAGGGTCTGGCCAGCGCGCAGCGCGAAATTCTGCTGGCTGACGGCACGTTTACCCACTGGGCGCTGAATCGCCCCGACGTCGAAGCCATCCTGCGCACCTTCTTCCATGCCAGCCGGGTCAATCGCCTGCGCTTGCTGACCACCGCGGACAATCATCTGCTGTGCGATACACCCCGTCTGGCCCGTGTCGCGCGCGACTTCAGCCACGCCTTCGCCGCACGCATCACACCGGCCAGCATCAATGAGGCCTTCACGCTCAAATTCAGCCTGCTGGTGGTGGACCGCTCGCGACTGGTGCGGCGCTTCCATCCTGACCAGATGCGCGGCATTGCCGAGTTCGATCCGCTCGAAGCGGAAGCCTGGGTTGATCGTTTTGAAAGCGTCTGGCACGAGTCCGGCCCGGGCCTGGCGACGACGACCATCGGACTGTCCGCCTGAGCCCTCGCCCCCGCCTGACCATCACCGGCCAACCTAGCCTCGTTGGCCAAACTCACGCTGCCCCATCGGGCACAGCGATAAAAATTAACATGCGCCCCATTCGCATTTTCGCAACATCAGCCACTTAATTGCCGTGACCATTTTTAATTCGCTGACGACTACGATATAATTGCGAGTTGGAAAAATGCTCTTTGCGGTGTGCGTCCGTGATAATCCTTGCAGCAGCACACCCAAATGGCATTGACCAAATCAGAGTGGTCACCGGATTCGGCAATACGGCCACTTCGGCAATACCACCGTCATGCACCAAATTTTTCGCCAATAACCAAGGAAGGAACCATGAACAAGTCCCTGCTCGTCGCCGCATTTCTGGCCATTTCCCTTGCTGCCTGCAGCAAGAAAGAACCCGCCCCCGCTCCCGCACCGGCTCCCGTCGTTGCTCCTGCTGCTGATGCCGCTTCGGCTGCTCCCGCAGGCACCATGGCTCCTGCCGCCCCCGCTGCTCCTGCCGCGCCGGCTGCTCCCGCCAAGTAATTGTTGCCCTCCGTTGGGCCGGGCCTTCGGGCTGGCCTGATGGGTGTTCAGCAACGAAAAAGCCTCCCGCAAGGGAGGCTTTTTCGTTGCTGAACGGCGTATTGTTTCCGACCGTACGGGCGAGCGAAACACCGCACAACCCATCGTGCCTTACACCTCGATCCAGTCGACGCCGTCCTCCTGCGTCGCCACGCGAACATCCATGGGCGTTGCGCCAATGACACCGGCAAGCGCAGTGCGCGCCAGTTCAGGCGTATTGTTCTGTCTGCTCAGATGCGCGGCAACGAGGGTGGAAAGGCGCGAGCGATCAAGCTCCGCCAGGATCTGCGCCGCAGTGTCGTTGGCCAGATGCCCGTACGGGCCGGCAATGCGCTGTTTAAGTGGCCAGGGATAACTTGAATTGTTCAGCAGTTCGCTGTCATGGTTGCACTCGAGCACCAGTGCCTCGCAGGCACTCAGACTGCTGATGATGTGCGGTGTCGCCCGACCGGCATCGGTCAGCACCCCGAGGCGGCGCATGCCGTCTGAAAAAGTGAACTGGGTCGGTTCGCGCGCATCGTGGGGCACGATGTAGGGTCGCATTTCCAGCGCGCCGATGACGAAAGGCGCGTGTCCGCCACAGATGACGGTCTCGATCTCGCCGCGCTGCGCTTCGGTCCAGGCACTGAGCGTGCCGAACGAGGCCCATACAGGAATGGAAAAACGGCGTGCCAGACGGAACACACCGCCAAGATGATCACCATGCTCATGGGTCACCAGGATGGCGTCGAGATCGTCCGGAACCAGCCCCAGACGTTGCAGGCGGCGCGTGGTTTCCTTGAGGTTGAAACCGCAATCGAGCA
>CANJOT010000088.1 GCA_947475815.1 Burkholderiales bacterium
CGCGGCGGGGCGCGGCCTGCTCGGCAGGGGCCCGCGGATCCATCAGGCCGGCTCGGCCACGGGCTGTGAACCGGGCTGTGAACCGGGCTGTGAACCGGGCAGTGAACCGAGCAGCAGACCGAACATGAGCATGCCCAGGATGCCATGTTCATGATGCAGGGTGGTATTGAACAGGCCACCGACAAATACCATGGACCAGCCGGCCAGACCACTGCCCCAGATCAGCCAGTGCAGCGTACTGGAACCGGCGTCGGGCCGTCGCTGCCACAGCGCCATGGACCAGACCACCAGCAGCGCCAGCAGCGCGGCCACGCCGACCAGACCGCGTTCGGCCAGGGTATTGAAAAACAGGCTGTGGGCATGATTGGAAAACAGATAATTATCCTCGACGTAGGCCTCGCCGCGTGCTGTCACCCAGTCGCGCACCTGTTCGGGCGAGACCGAAGCAAAGGCTGCCGCGCCCACACCAGTCAGCGGCGCATGCCGCCAGATCTCCACGGCGGTATTCGCCGCCGCGAGCCGCAGCGAACCCCGCGAGCCCTCGACAAAATTGCTGGCGGTCTTTTCGATCAGCAGGGGATTGGCCGCCAGGGTCAATGCAGCCAGCACCGCCGCGCCGGCAAGCGCCGGTACCAGCCGGTATTTCATGGTGCGCAGAAAATACAGGCCAAACATCGCCAGCCCGGCGAGATACGCCAGCAAGGCGCCGCGGCTCCCCCAGACGAACATCAGCACAAAAAAGGCGGCGCTCAGCAGGGCCAAGGCAATCCGGCCGGAGCGACGCAGACGTGGCCAGCAGGCCGCCGTTGCCACCAGCACCAGCAGACCGATGGCCGCACCGTAGAGCGCTGAATGGTTCACCTGGCCGACCGAGTGCAATTCGAGGTACTGGCGGCCGGTGCGTACTTTGATCCACCCGCCGATGGCCACTGCCACCAGCGTGCCGGCCACCGCGGCAGACAGAAGTGCGATGATCTGGCGCTCGTTGAGGCGCACGCGCGACAGCACCCAGCCGAGCGACAGATACACCACGATGTTGCCCAACTCAGTCCACTGCTGCAGCACGGGCGCACAGACCACCGAAATGAGGGACGCCAGAAACAGGCCGGCAAACACCAGATCATGGCGACGCTCAGGCCGGCCAAAGGCAGGCTGACCGGCCAGACCTGCGCGCACCGCAGCCACAGCACACAGACCGACAAACAGCATCCAGAGCAGGTTCTTGGGCGCCTCAACCAGCGGCAGCACAAAGACCAGCAGGGCCAGCACCACCAGCAGCGCTCGGCTCATGCCTGCGGCAGCGGGTACGCTAACAAGAGAATGCGGAGCAGACATGAGATGCCCGAAATTTGAGTGGCTCGTATGATACCCTGCGCCGGTGAGCGCGCGGCCAAAATGCCTGAATCTCGCCACGCCACGGCCGCGCGCCTGCACGACATTTCGCCTTCACTGCCTGCCCTCTCATGAAAATTCTCATCGTCAAACGCGACAAGCTCGGCGACCTGCTGCTGACCACGCCGACGCTGGAACTGTTGCGCCAGGCCATGCCCGAAGCCACCATCGACGTGCTGGCCAACGATTACAACCATTGGGTGCTGGCCGGCAATCGCGATGTCAACCGGATCTGGATCTACCGCCGCGCGCGCAATGGCGCTGATGGCCGGCGCGTGTCCTTTTCGGCCGTCTCGGCCATCTGGCATCAGCTGCGCCAGTTTCTGCAACTGCGTGCCGAGCATTACGACTGGGTGCTGGTGGCCAACGGCGAGGAGTCACGCCGCGCGATTCAGCGCGCCCTCTGGCTCAAAGGCCGGCGCACCGTGGCCTATTGCAACAATCCGGCCGACTATCCGGGCGTGAGCGATGCGCTGTCGACGCAGCAGCCTCAGCACGAGTCCCGGCAACTGGCAGCCATGCTGGTGCCTCTGGGCATCCCGCTGCCCGACGCCTTGCCGGCGCCGCATTTTCAGCTGTCGCATGAGGGCGAGCAAGCCGCCAGCAGCTGGCTGGCGGCCCAGGGTTTGGCGCCGGCCCGTTACATCACGCTGGGGCTGGGTGCGCGCCGTGCAAAAAAACAGCCCACTGCCCGCCAGGTGCTGGAATGGACGCGCCAGGTGCATGAGCGCACCGGCCTGTCGACCGTTTTCATGTGGACCCCAGGGCGCAGCGACAACCCGCTTTATCCCGGCGACGATGAAGTGGCCCAGCCGATTCTGGATGCCGGCGCGCCCTGGATCCATCCCTTTCGCGGCCCGATCCAGCCGGCTCTGGGTTTGATCTGGCATGGCGTGACCAGCCTCTTTCCCGACAGCGGCCTGATGCATTTTGCCGCCGCCAGTCCAGGAGGGGTGCTGGGATTTTTCGCCGAGACCGATGTCTCGCCCCCGCCATGGCGCTGGGGGCCGGTCGGACCACGCGCCGAATTTCTCGAAGCGGACAAAGCGGTGTCGGAACTGACGGACGACGTCGTGCTTGCAGCAGTCTGGCGGCGCATCGCAGCCAGCCCTTCGGCGCCCTACCCGGCTCCGGCCGCGGTCCCTGCCCCATAGAGAAAGGGATTGAGTGTTGCATCGTTGTACATCTTGAATTGCCGATAGACCTTGTAATACCGCCGGCCGGCAGCAAAATCCTCAAGCAATTCACGCAGACAACAAGCCAGATCGTCGCGCTGCTCGCGCAGTCGCTCCAGCTTTGCCTGACAACTGGCAATATGCTCGGCGCTGGCGTCGCTGCGTTGCGTCTGCAGACCCATGTGGAAGATTTTCAGGGCGACGATGGACAAGCGGTCGATCATGCTGCCGGCCGTTTCGCTGTTCAGGCGACACGTCGCCGAGGGTGTGGCGGGCGGCAGTGCCGACAGCAGGATCTCGTCGATCCGTTCAATGGCATCGTTGCGTTTCTGGTTGTAGCCGTCGATGGCGCGCTTGTTGGCGGCGATTTCAGCATCGGCCACCTCACGCCGGCGCGCCAGGTCTTCTTCGTCCCAAAGCAGATTGTTGTAGCGGTGATTGAGTTCGATGAACTGCCACAGGCCGTTTTCGAAGCGTGCCGCGCCCGCTCGCGCCCAGTCGCGCCGGGCGACGCAGGCATCATGAAAATCGGTCAATTGGTCGGTCGGGATCAGGACAGCAGTGCTCATCGGCGGGACTCATCACGGGAAACGGGGCAGGCGAGCCCGCCACAGCGGGCCCGCTGTGCATGGTAATGATAAAGACCGCCGCTGTCGACCGGAAGGCCGACACCGGAAGGCCGGCCCGGCTCAGGCTGACCGAGCGCATTGCGGCACCGGGATCTGGCCCCGCCGGACCATCGGCGCACAAGGAGATTGACCCGCACACGCAGGTCGTGCAAGGCCGCCAGCAGAGAGCCCGAAAAGCGCAGGGCCACACCACCGAACCAAGGGTTTACCCGCACAAGCAGATATGAAAAGCACACGCGGAATTATCTCAGTCTGCGTTAAAATAAACCCACTGGTGCCGGTCAGCAATCCCGCCCGGATTGCCCGGCCACACCGGCTGCTTCGTGCTTGCCACGGACAAAAAGCGCAGGGTCAGGTGTAGTTACAAAAAAAGCGGTTCTCACGACCGATCGAACACTTTTTGCACGCGGGCGCACGCCAACCCCATGCTTTGCGGAGGCAACGATGCGTGTAGATATCTATCAGCGATCCGGACCCAATGGCAGCATCAGCTATCTGGTCGTCCCCGAGGGCCGCAGGATTCCTGAAGAAGCGACCAGCACCGAGTGGCAAACCAGCGCGAGCGGCATGGACATCGACGAAAACACCGACGACCTGCAAATGCTTTCGATACGCTCACCCGCACAGCAGATCGACCAGAAGGGCTACGCCATCACCAGCATGTACTGAGCAGCACCTGCTGAGCCAGCGGCGCCCTGAAGGCGACGCGGCCCAGTGGTCCGCGGATCAGTCCGCCCGGACCGGCTTGTTCCATTGCCGGCGACGGCCGCACCATGGTTCTACTCGCGGGAAAAATTACGCCGCGGCACCCCCTATCTGCTGCCGAAACTCGCTGGTATGATCGAATTTTGCTGATCTGTCTAACCAGAAGAACGCCATGGCGACCATCCTGATTGTCGACGACCACGTGCTCAACCGCGAATTGCTGATGATGGCGCTCGAGGATGACGGCCACCGCTTGCTGGAGGCCAGCGATGGCCTGCAGGCACTCAAACTGGTCATGACCGAGCGTCCGGATCTGGTCATCACCGACATCCTGATGCCGCGCATGGACGGCTACGAATTTGTCTCACGCCTGCGCGCCGATGCCGGCATCGCCGCTACCCCGGTCATCTTTTATACCGCCACCTACCGCGAGAGCGAAGCCAGCGTCATGGCCCAGTCCTGCGGTGTGCGCTGGACACTCGCCAAACCGTCCGATCCCGAGACCATACAAAGCACGGTGCGTGAAGCGCTCGGCCAGCCCACGGCCAGCCACGTGCCCACTGTTGCGGCGCCGGACGAACCGGCCAGCCGCTTTGCGGGCATGGAAAGCCAGCTGGCGGCATCGGCGCGCGAACTCAAAACCAGCACCGAAATGCTGGAATCACTCATGCAGCGCGGTGACCAGAGCGCACCCGAATTCGCCGAACTGGCGCGCATGGTCAAACGCCTGTCGGCCAGCACGGCAATGCTGCAGGCCATGAGCCTGCGCCTGACAACGCTGATAGAAATGGGCATCGAACTGTCGGGCGAGCGTGACCCGGCGCGCCTGATCGTTGCCGGCAGCAGGCTGGCGCAAAACATTGCTGTGGCACGATACGCAGTGGTTGGCCTGTTTGGCGCGCAGCCGGACCGGCTTGAATATTTCGCCACCTCGGGCCTCGACACGCAGACCGAACAGCGCCTGGGCGTTCCGTCGGCGCCCACTGCCGGTGTGCTTGGCACCCTGCTCGAAGACCGCGTCAGCCATCGTGAACAAGGCCTCTCGGGCAATCCGGCCGATCTCGGCCTGCCCGCAGAACACCCGCCGGTGAAATCCTTTCTGGGCGCGCCCATCGCCACGCGCGAGCGCAGTTACGGCTGGCTCTACGTCGCCGACAAACTCGGCGCCGATGCCTTCAGCGATCTTGATGAACGCATCGTCGCCACCATCGCCGATCAGCTCGCCGTCTGTTACGAAAACCTGGTACAGGAGAGCGAAGCGCAGGAGACGCACCTCAAACTGGCACGCGAACTGTCCGAGCGCATCCGTCAGGGTGAAGACCTACGCCGTTTTCGCAGTGCCATGGACGCCGTCGACGACGCCATTTTCATCTGTGATCAGGACGCCGGCATGGTGGTCGATGCCAATCCCGCGGCCTGTGTCCTTGTCGGACTGGCCCGTGAGGTCTTGCTCGGCACCAGCATCGCGGCCGATGCCGAGGGCGCAAGCGCGAGCGAACTGCTGCTGCAACTGGTCGACCCGGAAGGCGATCAGCAGTTCGAAGCTACCGGCCCGGACGGCACCGGCATGCGCCTCGACGTGCGCCGCACCAGCTGGCGCGGCAACGATGGCCGACTGCTGATGATCATCGCGCGGCGCCAGTCCGCATGACGCCGTTCAGCCGGCGGCGAGCCGCTTGAAATGCTCCACTGCCGGGGGCGCAGCAAAATAAGGTCCGGCAATCGCCCGCCACTCCAGAAAGGCCGGCGAATTGCGAAAATCGACCGTGTGATTTTCCAGCGTCGCCCATTGGATCATGAGCAGATAGCGCTCCGGTGTTTCGATCGAATGTTCAATCGCATAACCGAGAAAACCCTTCTGTTTGGCAATGACCGTCTCAACACCGCGACGGATGGCGAGGTCAAATTCGGCTTGCTTGCCGGGCTGAATGCGTAAATCGGCGACTTCAAGAATCATGGAATATTCCAGGTAAGGTAGACCAACCGGCTCAAGAGCCGGGGTGGTCGGGTGCCGGCAGCGCCGGCATGATGGACCGCTTCAGAACAGCTTCAGGACAACTTCAGGTCAGGCTTTCTGCCTGGCGATGATCTTGTCCTTGACGCCATCATAAACGCCCTGCGTGAGTATCTTTTTTTGCACCAGTTCGTCCTTGCGCTTGTAGGGCCGGCCCTTGATGATCGCGGCGGCGCGTGCTTCGCCGATGCCGGTGAGGGTGCGCAGTTCGGCTTCACTTGCACTGTTGATGTCGATCTCGGCTGCTTTGGCTGCCGGTGCGGCGGCCGCAGCAGGTGCAGCCTTTGCTGCCGGTGCTGCCGGTGCGGCCTTGGCCTTGTCCTGCGCGTGAGCAACGCTGGCGAGCGTCAGAATAGCGGCGAACAAGGCAGTCTTCAACATGCTCAAATACGATTTTTCCACAGTTTCCCCCCAGATTTTATTGGAAGGATTATTAGAGCATATTCCGACGATCGCGTGGAAAAACACCTTAATCAGATCGCTTCGATTTCGACCGTGATGTGGGCCAGTTGCCCGAAGCCTGCCAGCAGGCCCCGATAAAACGATGCCGGCCGGCCGGAGTCGGTCTGCAGGCTCACCACACAGGCGTAGTGGTTACGGCCGACGCGCCACAGATGCAGATCGGACACGCGGGTATCCGGTGCAGCGCTGAGGCGATCACGGATTTCGGCAACCAGCGGACGATCCATCTCGCGATCCAGCAACACCGTGCCACTCTCCCGCAACAGGCCAAACGACCAGATAAAAATCAGGGCGGCGCCCACGCAGCCAACCACCGGATCCAGCCAACTCCACCCCCAGATCATGCCGCCCGCCAGCGCACAGATGGCTGCCACCGAGGTTGCGGCATCCGCCACCACATGCAGATAAGCGCCACGCAGGTTGAGGTCGTGGTGTGACGTCGCGTCGTCATGCTGTTCATGATGGGCGTGATGCGCATCCTCCTCGTGGTGCGCAGCGTGGTCATGATGGTCATGATGGTCATGACCATGACCATGACTATGACCGTGAGTGTGGCCGTGATCGTGATCGTGGTGATAAGCGCCACCACGCAGCAACCAGGCCGACGCCACATTTACCAGCAGGCCCAGCACCGCGACCACCATGGCGTCGCGATAATCGATCGACACCGGATGCATCAGGCGCTGCACCGACTCGACCACCATCAGGGTAGCGACCACCGCCAGCAACAGGGCACTCGCAAAACTGGCCAGCACTTCGATCTTCCAGGTGCCAAAGGCAAACCGGCCATCCCCCGCGTAGCGTCGCGCCAGCACATACGCGCCACCGGCCAGACCCAGTGCCAGCGCATGGGAACTCATATGCCAGCCGTCGGCCATCAGGGCCATCGAACCGGTCATCAATCCGGCGATAATTTCCACCACCATGGTGATCAGGGTCAGGCCGAACACCCACCAGGTCTTGTGTTCGGCGCGTTCATTGCCGAAGTCAAAACGCTGGGTGGTGCAGATGCGGGCGGCGGGACTGGAAGGTGTGCTCATCGATTTGGGAGGTGTGACAGGGTTGGGGGCAATGGCAGGTCACCCTGATCACTGCAATGCGGCGTATGGTAAGGTTCTTACCGAGTCAGGGATCGGCACATGCATGAACGAATGAACATTGTAGGCTGCGGCAAACTTGGCAGAACGCTGGCACGCCTGTGGACGGAACACAGTACCCTGACCATACAGGGTATTCTCAACCGTGCGCCTGAACATACCAGCACCGCGCTGGCGTTCATCGGCGCGGGACACGCCGTCGACTGTTTTGCCAGTCTGCAACCCGCCCAATATACCCTGATTGGCGCCGGTGATGATCAAATTGCCACCTGCTGCGAACAACTTGCCGCCAGTGGCGTATTGCGACCCGGCGACATTGTTTTTCATTGCAGCGGCGCCCTGCCCGCCAGCGTCCTCGCCGCGGCCCGTGCCTGCGGCGCCCTGATCGCCAGCGCCCATCCACTGGCCAGCTTTGCCAATCCCGCGCAACTGGCGCAACACTTCTCCGGGTCCTGGTGCACGCTGGAAGGCGATGATGGCGCGGTCGCTTCCCTGGAGCGGGCTTTTGCGCAGATCGGCGCCCTGACCCAGCGCATCAGCAGTGAACACAAATTGGTCTACCACGCCGCCGCGGTGTTTGCCTCCAACTATCTGGTCACTGTGCTCGATGCTGCCCTGCAGGCGGCGCAACTGGCCGGCATCAGCAGCGGCAACGCCAGCCGCATGCTTGCGCCGCTGATTGAAGAGAGCGTGCGCAACGTTTTGCAGCATGGCGCAGCACAGGCCCTGAGCGGACCCATCCGCCGCGGTGATTATCAGACCGTGCGGCGCCAGCAGTCCGCGCTGGCCCAGAAGGATGCGGTCCTCGGCGAGTTTTACCGTCAGCTCGCCCAGGCCACCGCGCGACTGGCGCAGCGGCCGCCACCGTTTGATTGAGGGCCACGCCAGCACCGCCCTCCGGCTCCTTCAGGCCGCTGGCGTCGGTATCGGCCAAGCGGCTTCGTTGAGCAGATGCGCAGGGCGACGTCCGACGAGGGC
The DNA here is from genome assembly GCA_947475815.1 of Burkholderiales bacterium. Lineage (GTDB taxonomy): Bacteria > Pseudomonadota > Gammaproteobacteria > Burkholderiales > Burkholderiaceae_D > CANJOT01. The sequence continues at coordinate 8,453 of CANJOT010000088.1, forward strand.
GGCAGACATATTACTGATGGCAAGGCGAGCCATAGCATCGCGCGTCGCACGCGAGGCGCTGCCAAGATGCGGTGTCAGTGCCACATTATTGAGGGCCAGCAGCTTTGGGTTGACCTGTGGTTCGCCTTCGTACACATCGAGTCCTGCGCCAAACAGACGGCCAGCCGCGAGCGCCTCGGCCAGTGCGTCTTCATCGATCAAGCCACCGCGCGCGATGTTGACGAGCGTGGCACCCGGCTTCATTTTGGCCAGTTGTGCAGCGCCGATCAGGTGATGACTGGCCGCCGAGTACGGCAGCACCAGCATGACGTGATCGGCACTGGCCAGCAGGTCATCAAATTCTACCCGCGTGGCCCGGCATTCCGTTTCAACCGACTCCGGCAGCCGCGAGCGATTGTGGTAGACCACCTTCATGGCAAACCCCGAAGCACGCCGTGCAATCGCCTGCCCGATGCGGCCCATGCCGACAATGCCGAGGGTCGAATGATGCAAATCGGCACCAAGAAACTGATCCAGCGACCACTGTTTCCACAAGCCGGCCCGCAGCCAGCGTTCCGACTCGGTCACCCGGCGCGCCGTCGCCATCAACAGCGCCCAAGCCATGTCGGCCGTGGTTTCGGTGAGCACATCTGGGGTGTTCGTGACGACCACGCCCTGACGTGTGCAGGCGGCGACGTCGATGTGGTTGTAGCCCACCGAAATGGTCGAGAGCACACGCAGGCGCGGCGCTTGGGCCAGCAGCGCAGCATCGATACGATCCGAGCCCGTCACGAGCGCGCCGTCCACATCGGCGAAGGCTGCGGCCATTTCCGATGGGGTCCAGGCGATGTCGGGCTGGTTGTCGCGTACGTCGTACTGTTCGCGCAGGGCGGCGAGGTGTTCGGGGAATACGGCGCGGGTGATGACGATGCGGGGTTTCATCTGGATGGGGGCGGGGAAAGTGGTTGTTTGAATTGGGCTTTGGGGTTGAGGCTTTGGGCTTTGGGGTTGGGAGATTTTATCAAGCTTTAGGGTGGGGTTTGGTTTTGGTGTTTGTTGGGGCTGGTTGGGGCTGGTTGGGGCTGGTTGGGCGAGAGGGATTTGGCTTCTTTCTGTTTTTTGCGTTTGAGTTTGTTGATGCTTTGGGCGTCGGGTCTCGCCCCGACAGGCGAGTTACTTCTTTTTGCTTCGCCAAAAAGAAGTAACCAAGAAAAAGGCGACCCCGGAGGCCGCACCCCGAACAAAAAACGTTCGGGGTGCCCGGGCATTTCGGAACTGCTGGGGCGGCGAAAAAACTCGCCCTGCGGGCTCAAACAGTTTTCGCCTCAAAAACTCCCCAGCAGCCCCGAAATACCCGGTGCGGCCAACGGGGCCCCAAGGGCGGGAGGGACCTCCACGCCCAGCGGACGCCGTTGCATCGGTGCGGGCTCGACGACCTGCGGTCGTCATCGGATTAGTGGGAGGCAAGCGACGATGTGCCGTTTCGGAGCTACCGACCTGACCCCGGGGCGTGCACCGAGGCAAGCGACCCGCAAGGAGCGCTAAAACGCACGTAGGCCGAGGGGCTGTGTTGTTGGGGCCCCATAGGACGCACCGGGGCTGACACGTTCGCCGCGGGGCTTTTGAGGCGAAAACTGTTTGAGCCCGCAGGGCGAGTTTTTTCGCCGCCGCGGCGGGCGTGGCAGACCCGGGGACCCCAGGCGCGCAGCGCTTGGGGTGCGGCCTCCGGGGTCGCCTTTTTCTTGGTTACTTCTTTTTGGCGAAGCAAAAAGAAGTAACTCGCCTGTCGGGGCGAGACCCGACGCCCAAAGCATCAACAAACTCAAACGCAAAAAACAAAAACCAAAAACCAAAAACCAAAAAACCAACCCTAAACAAAAAACACAACAGTCAAAATCAAAAACAGCGGCACCAAAATGCTCACCGACCACCCCATATAAGCAAAAAAACCCGGCATCACAATCCCACGACTCTCGGCAATCGCCTTAACCATGAAATTGGGCGCATTACCAATATAACTAAGCGCCCCCATAAACACCGAACCCGCCGAAATCGCCACCAGCGTACCCGCGTTCGCCATCAAGGCCTGCGCATCCCCACCGGCAAGATTGAAAAACACCAGATACGTCGGCGCATTGTCGAGAAAGCCGGAAAGCAGCCCACTCATCCAGAAATACATCGCATTGTTGGCCGTGCCGTCGGCATGCAGTGTCAGGCGCACGACGCTCTGCAGGGCTCCCGCCTCGCCGGCACGCAAAATCGCAATCATCGGAATGATGGTGATGAAAATGGCCAGAAACAGCTTGGCCACTTCCTGCATCGGTCCCCAGTTGAAATCATTGCCCTGATGCGCAGCATCGGGGGTGATGCGCAGGGAAATCAGCGTGATGATGATGAGCAGCACATCCCGCACTATGCCTTGCAGTTCAATGCGATTGCCCAGCACATCAAAGGCGATGCCTGGATTCCACGAGCCGCTCAGCAGGACCGCCCCGATCACACCGGCCAGCAGCACCAGATTGGCTTTGCCGATCAGGCGCACACGGGAGTCCGGGGTCGGGTCCATTTCCGGCGGACGTTCTTCCCTCGCCTTCGTGTAAAAGTACTGGTCGAGCCGGTAAAACAGAGCCAGCAGCAAGGCACACAGGAAAAGGGTTGGCGCCATCATGTTGACCACCGTCCAGCCAAAATCAACACCCTTCAGAAAGCCGAGAAACAGCGGCGGGTCACCGAGCGGTGTTAACGCACCACCGGCGTTGGCCACCAGAAAAATGAAAAACACCATGGTGTGCGTGGTGTGCTGCCTGTTGTCATTGGCCCGGATCAGCGGACGCACCATCAGCATGGCGGCACCGGTGGTCCCCATGATGCTGGCGAGCACCGTGCCTATCGCCAGCAGACCGGTATTGAGCAGCGGTGATCCATGCAGGTTGCCGAGCACACACACGCCCCCGGCGACGGTGTAGAGCGTGATCAGCAGCAACACGAAGGGTATGTATTCGATCAGCAACGCATGACTGATCTGCTGGGCGGCCATGGGGCCGCCAAACTGCAGGGTGAACGGCACCAGAAAGGCGAGCGACCAGGCCGCAGCAATCTTGCCGAAGTGGTGGTGCCAGAGGGTGGGCGCGAGCAGCGGGAAGAGTGCAATCGACAACAACATGCCGGCAAAAGGGACGCCCCAGATCAGGCCAAGGCCGGCACCATCGAGCGCGGCTGCGTGCGCAACCAGGGGCCCTGCCATGAGCATCAAGCCAATCCTGCATCGACCACGTCTGGACATGAACCGTCTCCTCAAATTCGAATCGCGAGTGCGCACCACGCAGCCATCGCAAGTTAAAGACAATTATAGGCTGACTTCCAGACCGGCTCGAGTAATACCTATTTGTTCGCGCTCTCCGGCCGGCGCGCGCGCACCCAAGCATCGGTGGGCTGCACCGCCGCACCATCGACATAGCGTGCACCGGTCAGCGCCCCGCGTGGCCGCGCACCGTCGGCGCGCTGTTCGATGCGCCCGACGTATACCCCCAGCGTCGCTTGATGATCCTGACTGCGCAGGGTCACAGGGCCCAGCGGGCTCGCAAAACGCAAACCGCGCATGGCGGTGACCAGCTCCTCGGTGCGCGTCGAACCGGCCTTGCGCACGGCCTCGGCCAGCGCCATGAGCGTGGTGTAACCCAGCACCGAAGCGTATTTGGGCTGCTCGCTGAATTTTTGCAGGTAGGCTGCGGCAAAGCCATTGTGCGCCGGCGTATCGATCTGTGCAGCCGGATAACCGGTGACGATCCAGCCGGGAACGATGTCATCCTTGAGAACATCGAGATACTCGGGCTCACCAGTCAACAGGCTCAGAACCGGCACGCGCGGAAACAGCCCGCTCTGCTTGCCGGCGCGCACCAGTTGCACGAGATCGGCGCCAAACAGCGCATTAAAGATGACGTCGGGCCGGGCATCACTGGCAGCCTTGACGATGGCCGCCGCCTGACGCGCTTCGAGCTTGCCCAAAGCGGGCCACTGCTCGCCGACAAACTCCACCTCGGGACGGCGCGCCTTGAGCAGGGCCTTGAAGGTGGCCACCACGGACTGGCCATATTCGTAGTTGGGCGCAATCATGTACCAGGACCGACCCGGCAGCCGGAGGGCTTCTTCCACCATGATGGCGGCCAGCATGTAGGTCGAGGGACGCAAGCGGAAGGTATAGCGGTTGCCGCGCTCCCACACCAGCGCATCGGTGAGCGGCGCGGAAGCCAGGAACAGGCGCTTGTTGCGCGCTGCGTACTGACTCACGGCCAGCGCCGTGTTGGACACGAAGGTGCCCGCAAGCACGTCGACATGTTCACGGGTTACCAGATCGGCAGCCTGACGCGCGGCCTCATCGGGACGGCCGGCATCGTCCCGGGAAATCACCTGCACGGGCCGGCCGAGCAAGCCGCCGCCGGCGTTGATCTGCTCCAGAGCCAGTTGCCAGCCCTGACGGTAGGGCAGAATGAACTGGGGAATGGTGGTGTAACTGTTGATCTCACCAATGCGGATCGGCTGCGGGACAGACGCCGGGGCGGCTACCGGCACAGGCAGGGCAGCACCAGAAGCCGGCGGCGGCGGTTGCGGTTGCGGTTGCGCAGCGGCCAGACCACAGGTCAGGCACAACAACAAAGCGGGCAGGCGTGCGAACATGTTGGACAAGGAGTAGGGGCCGGGGTAGAAGCCGGAACAGGAACCGCGATGGCTAAATCCCGCACGGCAAGCACGCATGTTAACGCAAGCCTGCCATACAGCGCCGGCGGGAGTCCGCGCCGTGGGCAGGGATATTCCGCCTTTGGGGCCGCACTGCGCTAAAATAGCGCTTTTGCAGGTTCGCGCGCATCCGCTCGCCGCCTGTTTTGCCACACCCTTACCCGCTTGTTGCGAAGCCCCATGACCCACGTCGTTACTGAAAGCTGTATCAAGTGCCGCTATACCGATTGCGTTGACGTTTGCCCGGTCGACTGCTTTCGGGTCGGCCCGAACTTCCTCGCCATTGATCCGGACGAATGCATCGACTGCGCCGTCTGCATTCCCGAATGCCCGGTCAATGCGATTTTTGCCGAAGAGGATGTGCCCGAAGCGCAGCGCCCCTTCATCGCCATCAATATTGAGTTGTCCAAGACCTGGCCGAGCATCACCCGCATGGTGCCGCACCTGCCCGATGCGGACGACTGGAAAGATGTGCCGGACAAACTGAAGCACCTCGAAAAATGAGCGCCCTGCCCGCCCCGCGCGGGCATGCCGTAAAGCGGTCCGCCACGGGCTGACGGCCAACTCATGGCCAGCGACAAATACACGACCGAAACCATCACCAGCGTGCGCGTCTGGACGCCCAAGCTGTTCTCGGTGCGGACCACACGGCACCCCGACTATCGCTTTACGCCGGGACAATTTGCCCGTCTGGGGCTGCGCCGTGCCGATGCCCAGGCCAAGGATGGTTCGGGCTGGAGCACGGTATGGCGCGCCTACTCGATGGCGTCGGGTCGCGATGAAAGCGAACTGGAGTTTTACTCGATCGTCGTGCCCGGCGGCGAATTCAGCACCGAATTTGCCCGTCTGGGTGTGGGTGACAGCCTCTTGGTCGATACCACCGCCTACGGTTTTCTGACCACCGACCGCTTCCAGACCGGCCAGCCGGACGGCCACGACCTGTGGCTGATCTCCACCGGAAC
>CANJOT010000089.1 GCA_947475815.1 Burkholderiales bacterium
GCCGAACGTGGGGTATTACGCCAGCGTTGCCAATCTTGCCGGCAGCATCGTGCCCGTGGCGGATCGCTGGACGACCGTGGCGTGCCGTGATCTCCAGGCTGCAGTGCTCGCTTCCTGTGGCAATGCCGGCACCTATCGGCTGCAGAACGTCATCGAGCGTCTGTGTGTGTCGACCCCGGTGACCGATCCGCTCGCGCAGTGCGTTGCGTTCGATCCTCTCGACGACGGCAGCAAGAGGTCGGGCCAGATCGTTCTGGCCGGACTGCCGCGTGTGCATTTTCGCATCACCACCCGTGTGCGCGGGCCACGCAATGCCGAAAGCCTGGTGCAGGTTGTGCTGGTGCCGTGATGGTGATGTGGTGGCGTCTGATAGCCAAACGTATCGGGTTTTCTTCTGGAGTCCACATGCAAGCTCAACGTTCATGCTTTCTCTCTGGCCGCTGGTTTGTGCGCTGCCTTCTGGCCACGCTTCTGTGCAATGCCTGTCTGATGGCGCGCGCCACAGACCTGGCCGACCGGCCCCTCACCCTGCCCACCGATGCCAAGCCGAACCTGCTGTTCATCCTCGACAACTCGGGCAGCATGAGCTGGGATTATTTGCCCGACACGGCCAACTCAAGCGCTTCGGTGCAGTGTTATCAGTATGCCGGGTTCAACCTCATGTACTACGACCCGAGACAGGTGTACAAGCCCGGCATGAAGGCCGACGGTACGGTGTATCCCGATGCGTCGCTGTCGTCCTTGCCCACCAATGTCTATCAGGATCCGAGCAAGCGGGAGGACCTCTCCAACTGGATCTGGCTCAGCGACCCTGCAAGCTGGTCGCAGACCGCTTACTACACCGATGTCAGCGGGGGCATCGCGCCGATTCCCGATTGCTCGGCCAGCACCAGTCTGCGCCAGGTGGCGCTCGCTAGTCTGAGCGGCCAGCAAAGAGCCAATTTTGCCAATTGGTATGCCTACCATCGCACCCGGATTCTGGCCGTTCAGACCGCTGCCAGTCGCGCCTTTGCCGGGTTGGACAGTCGTCAGCGCGTTGGCTTTTCGTTGATCAACATGCCGGCAGCGAACAGCGTATCAAACGGTTTTGTGCCGATTCAGGATTTCACGCCCTGTCAGGCCGGGGTGGATTGCAGCGCGCGTACGCGCTGGTATCAGGAACTGTTTGGCGCGGTCGCGAATTCTCGAACGCCATTGCAGCAGGCGCTGATGGATGGTGGCCAGTACTTTGCCGTGGGGCGCACGGTCAAGGGTACGCGCCATGCTTCACCGCTGGGCTACGCCTGTCAGCGCAATTCGATGATTCTTGCCACCGATGGGTACTGGAACGAAACGCCGAATCCGATGGCCATCGGCAATGCCGACAAGGACGTGCCGGCAAGACTGCCAGAGGGTGCGGTCAGCCCCTTTTTTGATCCGGTAGCAGGGGCCAATCTGGTGCCGGGCCAGCGTTTTCCACCCCCATTTCGAGAAGGTCCCACGGCTAGTTCTGGCACGCTGGCCGATATTGCCATGAGCTACTGGATCTCCGATCTGAGCGCGAGTCTGCCGAATACGCTGTCGCCCATCGTCGGCGATCCTGCCAACTGGCAACACGTGGTCACGCACGCCATCGGCCTTGGCATTCAAGGCCAGATCGACTACACGCCCGACAACATTGCAAAATTGCGTGCGGGAAGCCTGAACTGGCCCGTCCCTGTCAGCGGCGAGAACAGCACTGTCGATGATCTGTGGCATGCCACGGTCAATGGCCACGGCAAATATTTCAGCGTGCGCAGCGCCAACGAATTTGGCCGCGCCATGGCCGAGATCATCGACAGCTCGGTGGGCAGTGCCTCCAATGTTGCACTGGCCGTGAATTCCCAGAGAATTTCCGCCAACCTGTCGGCCTATGTGGCCACCTACGAAGTGCCATCGTGGAAAGGCGATGTGACGGCATATCCCTTTAACCAGACAACGCGTGATTTTGATCTCGAACGTCCCGCCTGGAGCGCCGCCACCCTGCTCGCGGCGCGTGATCACACGACCCGCAAGATCGCCTCGTATTCGGGTACCGCGGGCGTCCGTTTTTCTGGCGGCACCGATGGCTTGGCTGCGGCGCAGCTGGCACGACTGTCGACACCCGGCGCGAGTCCGGATGATGCGCTGGCGGTGCTGGCCTATCTGCGTGGCGAGCGCACGCGCGAGTTCAATCCGGTGACGGCGCAGGGCGTTTATCGGCCGCGTCGGGGTGTTCTGGGCGACATTGTCGATGCGGCACCGGTGTTTGTCGGTCTGCCCGACGAACTCTATGCCGATGAGGGCTACAGCACTTTCCGGCAGTCGCTGATCAGTAACGCGCGCGTCGATGTCGTCTATGCCGCCGCCAATGACGGCATGCTGCATGCCTTTGCGGCCAGCGACGGCACGGAGTTGTGGGCCTATGTACCGGGCCTGCTGATTGCCGAACCGCTGCCCTCGAACAGTGCTGCCAGTACGCTGGTGAACCTTGCTTCGCGTGACAGCTTTGTTCATCTGCAATATGCCAACGGCACGCCGGTGGTGGGTGACGTCGATCTGAACAACACGCCAAGCGACAACGCCTCCGCGGCCACCGCCGCGGCCCGCGTCAGCACCACGCCGGCCTGGCTGACCTTGCTGGTGGCCGGCCTGAACAAAGGTGGACGCGGTTATTACGCTCTCGATGTCACGCAACCGGCGGTCGCCAGCGAAGCGGAGGTGGCGCGCAAGGTGCTCTGGGAGTTTCCCAACAATGCCACGTCCGATGCACAGCGCAACAACATGGGCTACAGCTATGGCAAGCCGGTGATCGTCAAAACCCGGGCCAGCGGCTGGGTGGTGCTGGTGTCTAGCGGATACAACAATACGGCAGGTGACGGCAAAGGGCATCTGTTTGTGCTGAACGCACGCACCGGCAAGGTGATCCGCGATCTTGTCACCACTGCGGGCAGCCCGACCAATCCTTCCGGGCTGGCGCAGCTTGCCGCTTACGTTGACCGGGCGCGGTTCGACAACACCACCAGCATGGTGTACGGCGGTGATCTGCTGGGCAATGTCTGGCACTTCGACCTGAGCGGCGCTTCGAGCGATGACTGGTCGGTCAGTCTCCTGGCCACCCTGACCGATGGGGCCGTCCCCGCGCTGCCCCAGCCCATCACCACCACACCCGAACTGGGCAACGTCAATGGCAAGGTCATGGTGGTGGTGAGCACGGGCCGGCTGCTGGGTGAATCCGATCTGCCGCTTGCCTCGACGGCCCCCCAGAGGCAGACGATCTACGGCCTGATCGATGATCCGTCCAGTACGCGCGTGCTGACGCGCTCCGACCTCGCGCGCCGCAGCAGTCTCGGCAGCAGCGGCAATTCCGTCGTCATCAGCGCCAGCAATGCCAACGAATCGGCTGCGGCGGGTGCCGGCGGCTGGTTGCTCGATCTGGCACGCAGCGGCGAACGGTCGATTTCCGATGGCGTTCTGGTGCGTGGCATCTATACCCAGACCACGGTATTGCCGCAGCTTGCGGTGCCCTGTACGGCAGGAGCAAGCGCGTATGCCTACGACATCGACATCCGTACCGGCGAAGCACGTGGGGTGAGTTATCTGGGAGCGTTTTATGCCAGCGCACCCACGCTGGTGCAAACCAGCACGGGCGACATTCAGGGCATCATCGTCACCTCCACCCAGGGCCGGGTCGATACCCTGGTGCGGCCGATTACCCCGCCCGGCGGCAGTCAGCCCCTGCGCCGGTTGTTGTGGCGCGAGATCATCAATTAGCGCAGTCTGCGGGCATGGTGTGTCGTGAGGGGCCGCTTTGCGGTAAAGTTGTCGCATGACCCTGACCGAACTCAAATACATTGTCGCGGTGGCACGCGAGCGGCATTTTGGCCGCGCCGCCGAATCCTGTTTTGTCAGCCAGCCGACCCTGTCGGTGGCGATCCGCAAGCTTGAGGATGAGCTGGGCGTCACCCTGTTCGAGCGTGGCAATTCTGAAATTGGCGTCACGCCCGTGGGCCAGCAGATCGTCGAGCAGGCGCAAAAGGTGCTGGCGCAAACTGCCGGCATCCGCGAAATCGCCCGCCAGGGCAAGGATCCTCTGAGTGGTCCGCTGCGCCTGGGTGTGATTTACACCATCGGACCGTATCTGCTGCCGCCGCTGATGCGTCAGATGATCGACCATGTGCCGCAAATGCCCTTGCTGCTGCATGAGGATTTCACTGCCAAACTGATTGAAGCGCTCAAGCAGGGCGAACTCGATGCCGCCATCATGGCCTTGCCCCTGCCCGACACTGGCCTGATGGCGCAGCCGCTGTACGATGAAAGTTTCGTGGTGGCTGTGCCACGTGGTCATCCTTGGGAACGTCGCAAAGCCATTCCGGCCGAAGACCTGAAAAGCCAGACCATGCTATTGCTTGGCGCCGGGCATTGTTTTCGTGACCAGGTGCTAGAAGTGTGTCCCGAACTGGCGCGTTACGCGCCGGCCGGTACCGATGGCACCCATGGGGCCGGTGGTCATGGCAGCATGCAAAGAACCTTCGAGGGCAGTTCGCTCGAAACCATCCGCCACATGGTTGCCAGTGGCATCGGCGTGACCCTGCTGCCGCGTACCTCGGTGCCCTTGCATCCGCCGGCCAACAGCCTGTTGCGCTACATTCCCCTGCAAGAGCCGGTACAGCACCGCCGTGTTGTGCTGGTGTGGCGCAAGACCTTTCCGCGTCATGGCGCGATCGAAGCCCTGCGGCGCGCTGTGCTGGCCTGCGCGCTCGAAGGTGCGATGCTGCTCGATCTGCCGGCCACGCAGATCTGAGACGGGTCTCAGTCGGCGATGCCGACGCGGTTCTTGCCGCCGTGCTTGGCGGCGTACAGCGCCTGATCGGCACGCTCAATCTGCCAGGTGAACGCCTTGTCGAGTTGCGGCACGGTTGTGGAGCAGCCGATGCTGGCGGTCAGGACCGGACCGCTCGAAGAACGGCTGTGCGCGATGGCAAGCTGCTCGACCGTGCGGCGAAATTTTTCGGCCAGCAGGCGTGCGCCACCCGAGGACGTGGAGGGCAGCACGGCAACGAATTCTTCGCCGCCAAAACGCGCGGCGACGTCCTGCGGTCGCGCGCAGCAACTGCGCAGGGCACGCGCCACGCTGCGCAGCGCCTCGTCGCCAGCCACGTGCCCATAGGTGTCGTTGTACGACTTGAAATCATCGACGTCGATCATCAACAGCGACAGCGGGCTTTGCGCGCGCTGGCCACGTTTCCACTCGGTCGCCATACATTCGTCGAAATAGCGCCGGTTGGCTAGTCCGGTCATGCCGTCGAGGTTGGTCATGCGTTCGAGTTCGCGGTTGATCTCGAGCAGCTTTTGCTGGCTGGCACGCAATGCGCGGTAGACCTGATTGCGCTGCATCAGGTTGCGGTAGGAGCGTGAGTGATAGCGGATGCGCGCGATCAGCTCGACCGTGTCGGGCAGCTTGACCAGATAATCGTTGGCGCCCGCTGCAAACGCGGCACTCTTGATGGCCGCTTCTTCCTTGGTCGACATGACGATGATGGGCACATCGCGTGTGGCGGGCTGCGTCCGGTACTCGCGCACCAGGGCCAGACCATCGGTACCCGGCATGACCAGATCCTGCAGAATGACCGTCGGTGCCACGTCGGTCGCCATGGCGATGGCCTGCTCGCCGTGCTGGCAATACTGGAAATGGATGTCCGGGTCCTGGGCGAGCGCGCGGCGGATGGCTTCGCCGATGATGGCTTGGTCGTCGACCAGCAGGACCATGATGGGTGCCGGATCGGCGTTGTCATCGGGGTCGAACGGTGAGTCCGGATCGAAAGAGGCTTCCATGTCGCTGCCTTATCGTGTGGCGGTGGTGAACAATGTGCCCTGCGCAGCGCTGAGCCGCGCGGCGATGGCATCGAGCGGCAGCACGTCAACGGCGGCATTGAGCGCCACCGCTGCCTTGGGCATGCCGTAGACGGCACTGGTCGTGCTGTCCTGGGCAATCGTGTGATGGCCGCGATCGCGCAGCGCCTTGAGGCCGGCGGCGCCGTCGCGGCCCATGCCGGTGAGCAGCACCCCGGTCACTTCGCCGCGCCAGTGGCGCGCGATACTCTCGAAAAAGACATCGATGGAGGGGCAGTAGATGCTGTCGAGCAGGTCTACGCTATAACCGAAACGATGGTTTTCGAGAAACAGCACATGACGATTGCTGCCGGCGATCAACACTTCGCCGGCACGGGCGTAATCCCCTTCTTCCAGCAGCCGTACCGGCAGCGCACAGTGGCTCGCAAGCCAGCTGGCCATGCCCGGTGTAAAGCTGGCGTCGATGTGCTGCACGATCACCATGGCGGCGTCAAAGTCGGCGGGCAGACCACCGAGCAGGGTGGCCAGCGCCGACGGTCCACCTGCCGACGCGCCGACGGCCACCAGTCGTCGTGCGCCTCTCGACCGGCGCCGCTCAGGCACCTTCTCGCGCGGTGTTGCGCGTTCGTCCAGGCGTTTTGCGATCAGATCGATGCGTGCGAGCAGGGTGCTTGCGCCCTCGATCTGGCCACCGCTGTTGACGTGCGGCGTGTTGACGGCATCGAGGGCGCCACAACCCAGAGCGTCATACACGCGTGCCGCGATGGCGCCGACGTCATTGGTGACGATCAGGATGGCGCAAGGTGTGCTGCGCATGATCGCGCGCGTTGCGGCAATGCCATCCATGTGCGGCAGATCGAGATCGAGCAGCAGTACGTCCGGGCACTGGCTGGCGCAGGCTGCGATGGCCTGCGTGCCGTCATGGGCTTCCCAGATCAGATTGAGGCCAACATGGTGCGCCAGCACCTGACGCAGGGTGGCCAGAGCGGCCGGCTGGTTGTTGACGATGGCGATATTCATGCTGCGCCCGATGCACCGATCAGGTCGAGGACGGCATCGATCAGGGTGCTGTCATGAAAACTGCCTTTGGCCAGATAATAATCGGCACCCGCCTCGAGGCCGCGCTGGCGGTCTTCATCGCGGTCCTTGTAGGACACGATCATCACTGGCAGACCCTTGAGATGCGGGTCAGCCTTGACCAGACGCACCAGCTCGATGCCGTCCATGCGTGGCATGTCGATGTCGGTGACGAGCAGATCGAAGGCCTCGGTGCGCAGGGCATTCCAGCCGTCCATGCCGTCGACCGCTACGGCGACATCATAGCCATGGCTGGCCAGCAGCTTGCGCTCCAGTTCGCGCACGGTCAGTGAATCATCGGCAACGAGAATGCGTTTGCGGCTGCCGTGCTCCAGGCCGCTGTCCTCGTGGCGTACCTGTTCGATCTGACCGCTGGTGATCAGCTTGTCGATCGAGCGCAGCATGTCTTCGACATCGATGATCAGCACCGGTGTGCCGTCTTCCATCAGGGCGCCGCTGGCGATGTCCTTGATCTTGCCCAGGCGCGTATCGAGCGCCTGTACGACCAGCATGCGCTCACCGAGAAAACCATCCACCGCCAGGCCAACCGTGTCGGCCTGATGGCCGATGAGGACCACTGCCGTATTCTCGCCGGGGGGCATGGCAGCATGCGGATGAAGAATCTGGTGCGCCGAGGCCAGGCCAATCCGGCGGCCCTGATAATTGAAATGCTGGCGACCTTCGAGCAGTTCGATCTGCCCGGGTTCGAGCACCAGGGCAGAGCCGACATGAGCCAGCGGTAGTGCGTAGGGCTGGCCACCAACCGACACCAGCAGGCTGCGCACCACCGACAGGGTGAGTGGCAACTGCAATTGAAAACGCGTGCCCTGACCGGGGATGGTAAAAATGCGTACGCTGCCGCGCACCTGCTTGACCATGTTTTGCACGACATCCAGACCGACCCCGCGGCCGGAAATTTCCGTGACCGTGCCACGCATCGAAAAGCCCGGCAGGAACAGAAATTCCAGCAGTTCAGCCGGTGACAGATGGGCAGCCACCTCCGGTCTTGATAGTTGCCGCTCGACGATCATCTTGCGCAGGTGTTCGATGTCGATGCCCTGACCGTCGTCGGCCAGGGTGATCTGCAGCAGGCCGGCATGATGGCGCGCCTCCAGCGTCAACAGTCCCTCTGCAGGCTTGCCTGCAAGACTGCGTGCCGTCGGCATTTCGATGCCGTGGTCGAGGGCATTGCGGATCAGGTGACCGAGCGGCGCGTCCAGTTTTTCCAGGATGTCGCGGTCGACTTCAGTATCCTCGCCGATGATTTCCAGCCGAGCCTGCTTGCCCAGTGTGCGGCCCAGGTCGCGCACCACGCGAGCGTAATTGCTCACGCCGTCGGCAAAGGGGCGCATGCGGCAGGCCAGCGCTTCGTCATACAGACGCTGTGCGACCTGATTGGCACGCTGGTCATAACGGTCCAGATCAACCAGTTGTTCGGCGAGCAGTTGCTGGCAGGCCGACAACTGTTCACGCAAGTCGCCGACCAGCAGTTTTTGCCGCCCCTCGTCGGTCTTGTCGCCCGGTCGCTCCTGCAGCAGTTCGAGCGTCTGACCGGCATGGCGCTGCAAACGTTTCAGGCGCAACATCGCCTGCGAAAATGCCTGCAGCCAGCGTGTTTCGACCACTGCCTCACCGGACAGACTGAGCAGCCGATTGAGGTTGTCGGCGGTGACCCGCAGGACGCGCTCATCCACCGCTGCCGCGCGGGGTGCGTCGGGGACCGCCGGACTGGCGGGCAAGGGTAGGGCCGGTGGGGTGGGGTCGGCTGCCCTCAGGCTGGCCGGTGCCCTGACGGGAGCGGTCGAGGGTGCCAGCATGGCGCGCAAGCCGGTCAGACAGTGTTCGATGAAATCATGGCCCTCATGATCGCCCCAGTCGAGTCCTCCACCGGGCGGGCTGGCAATGCGCGTGAGCAGGTCGACTGCGCCGAGTAACTGATCGATCTGGTCGGGTGACAGCATCAGGTGGCCTTGCTGGGCCGCGACAAAACAGTCTTCCATGGCATGCGCCACGCTGACCCCGGCATCGATTCCCACGATGCGCGCCGCGCCCTTGAGCGAGTGTGCCGCGCGCATGCAGGCTTCCAGATGTTCGGCAGCATCCGGCTTGCGTTCCAGCGCGAGCAGTCCGGCATTGAGAATTTGCGCCTGTGTTTCGGCCTCAAGCCGGAACAGATCAAGCATCGAGTGCTGGCTCAGGTCGTCGCTGCTGCTCATGCCAGACCACGATCAATGGAATACAGCAACAAACCGGCATCGAGCAGGCCGACGCTGCCGTCGCGCCAAGGCACCACCGCCCGCGTGTACGTGGTACTGGCGCGGCTGACCGTGGCGGGTGTGGTTTGCAGGTCGCCCTGCGCGAAGCGCTCGATCCCCGCGACGGCCTCGACCGGCAAGACATTGGTGTGGCCGGCATCACCGACCACCAGCATGCGTGCGATGGCGCCCGGCCAAGTGTGGCGGGCCGGCGCAATGCCGAGCATCTCGGCCAGCGAGACGGCGACGGTCAATACGCCGCGCACATTGACCAGACCCAGCACCATGCGGTTGCGCCGGTGCGGCAGCGCGTGCAGCGGGCGCGGTTCAAGCACCTCGTGCACCAACGCGGCCGGCAAACCGAGCCATTCATCACCAATGCGAAAAATCAGCGTTGCTTTCAGGCTGGCGTCTGTGTGTGCCGGTGTGCGCGGCGGCAGGGCCGTGATGGTCGCCGGCCGGTCGAGAAAACGGGTGGCTGCGGCGGCATGCACCGGGCAATTGCGGCAGTGTATGGTTTCGGCCAGCAGGGAACAGGACTGGTCACCTTCGATGCCGATCAGCTTCCAGCAATCATCGTCGCCGGCCGCCGTCTTGATGGCTGCGAGGGAATTCATTTGGCCTGCTTTTGCAGGACGCGCCGGGCGCGCTGGCGCAGTTGTGCGGCGCCATTGCGATCGCCCTGCAGATCGAGCAGTGCGGCCAGATGCGCCATGGCACCTTCATGGTCGGATTCGAGGTACAGGGTCTTGCGCAGCAGCTTGTCAGCGGTCAGAGCATCGCCGCGGGCATCGTGGATCAGGGCGAGCAGGTAATACAGAGCGGCCAGGTCTCCCCCGGCGGGTCGTGGGGCATCATGCAGCAGTTGTTCACACAGGGCGAGCGCTTCATCCCAGCGGCCCTGGTCGGCGAGTCGGTGCGCCTGCTCCAGCGTCGCCGGTGCCGGTGTGGCCGGTTGGATGCGGAGGGCAGCCATGGATGGCAGCACCGGTCTGGCGCGCACGGCTGCGGCGTCGGGCGTGGGTGGCTGAGGGCTCGCCGGCGCCGGGCCCCGTGCAAAAGCGAAGGCCAGCGGCAGGCCGAGTGACTGCATGCCATGGCGCAGTAATACCGGCGTTTCCGAGGGGCCGACAAACAGGGCGCCGCCCTCGGCCAGCAAAGCTTCGAGCAGCACGGCAGTCTGCCGCTGGTGGGCGCTGTCCAGATAGATGAGCACATTGCGGCAAAAAATAAAATCATAAGGTCCGGCTGAGGCCAGCAGGCTGGCATCAAACAGATTGCCCTGGCGCAATTCAACACAGGCACGCACATTGTCATTGAGGCGATGCTGGTTGTTGTTCTGGACGGTGAAATGGCGTGCGCGGTAGTCGAGCGTGCGGCCACGGAATGCGTTGCTGCCATAGATGCCGCGGCGCGCCTGGTCGACTCCCCGCCCGCTGATGTCGATGGCATCGATGCGAAAACGCTGTGCTGCGATGCCGGTGTCGAGCAAAGCCATGGCCATCGAATACGGTTCTTCGCCGCTTGAGCAGGGCAGGCTGAGCAGGCGCAAACCCTGATCCGGCCTGATCTGCAACAAACGCCTCTGGGCCAGCTTGGCCAGTGCCAGCAGCGCTTCCGGATCGCGGAAAAACCAGGTTTCCGGTACCACCACGGCTTCAATGAGGATCTTTTGTTCCGCAGTCGAGCGTTTCAGCAGTTGCCAGTAGGCGTCGCGATCCGGCGAGCGCGTGGCCAGCAGGCGCTCCTGAATGATGCGCTCCAGCACTTGCGTGCCGAGCGAGCGGGCGTCCAGTCCGATGCAGGTCAGGAGGAATTGTTCAAAACGCTTCATGGCGCGACGGGCGCCTCGGCAAACAGCAGCGCGCGCACTGTCTCGGGCAGCACGGCTGCAATGCGGATCCATTGCAGCGCACCGCGCGCATCATTGCGCACTGGCCCGAGCCAGGGGGGCGTCGTCGGGTACGAGGCCGCTGCTGGTGAATTCCTCAGTTGCGCAGCGCAATGTGTCGGTGGCCTGTTCGACCAGCATGCCGAGCAGGCAGCTGCCGGTGCCGGCCTGAGGATAAAACACCAGCACCAGGCGGGTGCTCATCAGCGGCCGTGCCGCTGTGCCCAGCGCAAGCATATTCAGGTCGATCACCGGGATGTTCTGCTCGCGATGAAACAGCAGGCCGGCCACCCAGGGCGGCGCCAGCGGCACCGGTTTGAGACTGACCAGTGGCAGCACTTCGGCGATCTGCGCCGCATCGAGCGCATACCGGTGGTTGCCGAGGCCGAAGACCAGGAACAACATCAGCCGAGCTTGAAGCGTGACACACCATTGCGCAGACCGTTGGCGATCAGGTTGATGTCTTCGATCGCCTGACTCGACTGGCGCAGCGAATCGACCGACTGCTGCGCGGCCTCGCTCAGTTGCGCGAGGGCATGGTTGATCTGTTCGGCACCGGTTGATTGCGCCTGCATGCCTTCATCGACCGCCTGAAAACGTGGCACCAGAGTCTGCACCTGTTCGATGATTTCGGTCAGCTGGCCGCTGACCTGCTGCACCTCGGTCACACCGCGGCGCACCTGTTCGGAGAACTTGTCCATGCCCATGACGCCGGCCGACACTGCCGACTGGATATCCTTACCATCTGTTCGATGTCGTAGGTGGCCACGGCCGTCTGGTCGGCCAGGCGGCGTATTTCGGTGGCGACCACAGCAAAACCACGGCCGTATTCACCGGCTTTTTCGGCTTCGATGGCGGCATTGAGCGACAGCAGGTTGGTCTGGTCAGCCACCTTGGTGATGGTCGTCACGACCTGATTGATGTTGCCCGCTTTTTCATTCAATACGGCGAGCTTGTTGTTGACCGAGCCGGCGGCGTCCATGACGTCATGCATGGTGACTTCCATGCGCGTCAGGCCGGCCTGACCCGAGCCGGCCAGACGCGCTGCCTGACCGGATACCCCCGACACTTCATTCATGGTGCGCACCAGATCGCGCGCGGTCGCGTAAATCTCGCGGGAGGTGGCGCCGATCTGCGCGGTGGTGGCGGCGGTTTCGCTGGCCGTGGCCTGCTGCTGGCGCGAGGTGGCGGCGATGTCGCTCATGGCGCTGGTCATCTGCGCGGACGATTTTTGCGCCTGGCCAACCAGCGCGGCGAGTTCATCGGCCATGCGGTTCAGACCCTTGGCGACGGCGCCGAATTCATCGTTGCTGTCGATGGTCAGGCGTTGCGACATGTCGCCGGTGCGCATGACGTCAAGGATCGAGGTCAGGCGTTGCAGTGGCTGGTTGATGGCGCGCAGCAGGTAAAAACCGCAGGCCGAGGCTGCCAGCAGTGCCACCAGGAAAGACAGCAGAATACCGACTTCGGCCGACTCGACCGAATCGAGAATTGCCTGGACCGTCAGCGTGCCATGCGAACGATTGGCCGAGGTCATGCGCTTGAGGGTCTCGTTGGCGGTTTGCCAGGCCAGACTGGCACGTTCGGTTTGCAGGTTGCGCGCGGCCTGCAGATTGCGGTTTTCGATCAGGGTGAACATGTCGTTCTGATAGCGCCGGTATTCGGCCAGCGCGTTTTTGAACTCATCGAACAGGATCTGGTTCGAGGGCGTCAGGATGCTTGTCTGATAGTTGCGCATGATGTCGCTGAAGGCTGCCACGGCGTTGCGCAAGGTGCCCAGAGCCTGCTTCTGGCTGTCTTCCTTGTCTTCGTAATAGACCAGCTGGCGCATGAGCACGTCATTGCTGGTGAAGGCTTGCTGCAGCAGCATGCCTTGATACAGTCCGGGCATGGCGTCGCGTGAAACGTTGTCGGCCCGGCTGTAGATTTGCGACAGGCGCGTCAGCGAGAGTGCGCCCATGAGCACCATCATGCCGAGGATGACAATGAAACTGCCGATGATCCGGTGCCGGATAGTCCAACTTTTCATGTCCGCCCTTGGTGGTTTGACATCGACAGCCGCGTGATCGGGATGGTCGATGATGCGAAATTCGCATTCCCTGTAATTTACTTATATTAACCTTGTATAGGCTAAACGAAGCATGTTGTGAATTCAACAGTCATCAGTCGGTGATGGGTGCGAAACAACGAGTATTTTCATGAAGAGTTTGACCAAAGCGCCTTTCTTGGTTATCTTTCAGAGAACGATTGTTCTCCAAAGAAGGAATTCCTCATGGCACCGCCCCGTTCCAACCTCGCCGATTACCTGGGCCCCCTGCAGGATTATTTCGCCCGTCACCAGATCATTCCCTCGATCACCGAGCTGGCCGCCTTGTGGAAGCTCGAAGCGCGCTCCTGGGCTTACCGCCTGGTGCAGCGCCTCAAGGAAGAGCATTATCTGGAAGACACGCCCGGCCGGCGTCTGCGTCCTGGCACGCGCTTTTTCGAGCGCGCCATTGCCGACACGGTGCGCGCCGGCCTCCCGGCCAGCGCCAACGACCGCACCCATGACACCATTTCGATCGACAGCTACCTGATCGACAAGCCCTCCGAAACCGAGTTGTTTCAGGTGCGCGGCGATTCCATGATCGACGCCGGCATCCATGAAGGTGATTTTGTTGTCATCGAGCGCCGCGGCGCGGCCCATCCGGGCGACATCGTGCTCGCTTATGTTGATGGTGAATTCACCCTCAAGACCCTGGCGCGTGACAGGCAGGGGTTTCTGCTTGAACCGGCCAATCCGGCGTACGCCCCGATCCGCCCGCTTGAAGGCCTGGAAATTCACGGTGTCATGGTTGGCCTGTTCCGCAAGACCGGCGCCGCGTTGCCGGGCGTGGTGCGTCTGCGACGCTAGCGCTCATTCTGGCGCGGCGCCCATCCTGAGCCCGCGTCCTTTCACCGAACATACTTCTTGCAGGCTTGCACATGGACCAACTGTCTTTTGTTTCTGCCGCGGCAGC
>CANJOT010000090.1 GCA_947475815.1 Burkholderiales bacterium
CAAAGCGGTGGCCTCATCGAGGTCCTTGCAGAGCGCGACGAAGTGACCACGGCCCAGCCGGCCGGTGACAAAACCCTGTTGCAACACCGGCGAGCGGAAGCTGTCCTGATCACTGCACAGGATCGGCCCGCAGAAAAACTCATGGCGATAACCCGCCGGGTCGTCACAGCGGTAAAGGTCTTCCACCTGGCGGCGGCGCGCCAGCTCGGGGTCGCGGGTGACCGTGACGCCGGCTGCGTCAAGCTGCCGCACCAGATCGGCCAGCATGCCCGGGGTATTCAATTGCCAACCCGCCGCACGAATGTCGTTCTCATCGCCGCGTTCCAGCTGGATGCGTGCTGGCCGGTCGTCCATGCGCAGCGCCAGCGAATCGGCTGTTTTATGGCCCGCCTGAAAACCGATGATGCCAGTGGCAAACTCCTCCCAGGCCGCGAGATCGCTGACGCCCAGCACCACGTAACCCAGACTCGACAGATGTTGCATGATTCATCTCCTCGTATGCGGGCGCGAGCCCTTGTTCTTGTCTTTATGCCTGCTACATTGCCTGCTGCAACAGGCGCTGGTCACGCAGCGCGGCCCGGCGCACCTTGCCAGCCTCGTCGCGCAGCGGTTCGCTGACCAGTTCGAAACTGCGCGGTATCTTGTAGCGCGCCAGGCGATCGGTCAGGAAGGCCGCCAGTTGCGCGCCATCGAGCTGGTCCTGCCAGCCCGTCGCGGGCTGGATCAGGGCGTGCGCGGCCGCGCCCAGGTCCGGGTGTGGCAGGCCAATCACCACCGCGCCTTCGACGCCGGGATGGGCCATCAGCTCACCCTCAATCTCGGCTGGAAAAATGTTGGCGCCGCCCGACACGATCATGTCGGTGCGGCGATCGGCGATGTAGAGATAGCCGTCCTCATCCAGCCAGCCATAATCGCCCAGGGTTTCATACCCTTCGGTAGCAGCCCGGGTCTCGGCGCCCAGATACTGGTAGGTCGTGCCGCGGCCCCCGGGGGGCAGGGCAAAAATTTCACCAACCGTGCCGGCCGGCACATCCTGCCCGTCCTCGTCGAGGATGCGCAGCCGGTCGAGCACCGGCCGGCCGACAGATCCGCGGCGCCGCAACCAGTCGAGGCCGTTGATGGTGGTCGTGCCGATTCCTTCGGTGCCGCCATACAGCTCCCAGATCTTCGCGGCACCGAGCCACTCGATCCACTCCATCTTCAGGGCCGGCGGCATGGCCGCACCCCAGTGCCAGACCGTCTGCAGTGACGACACATCATAGGCGGCGCGCACGGCCGGCGGCAGACGCATGATGCGCATCATCATGGTCGGCACGAAATAGGTCCAGGCCACCCGGTGTTGCTGAATCAGGCTGAGGCATTCCTCCGGATCAAAACGCGTCACGCCGACCACCCGCAGGCCTTCAAACAGCGCGCGCAAACCCGCCAGCATGGGCATGTTGTGATAAAGCGGGCCGGTCGAAAGGATGGTGCCCTGTCGGGGCAGATGCAGCAGATAGGGGATCTGGTCGTCGAAGGCTGCTGGTAAGGGCGCAAGGATGATCTTCGGGCGGCCAGTCGAGCCACCGGACGACATCGCCTTCCACGGCCGTGAGATCACCTCGGGCAAAGGCGAAACATCCTGGTGATCGAGGCCGAAACCTTCCGGCCGGGCGCCAAAGGCCGCCATTTTCTCCGACTCGGTGGCCACCAGCATGGCGGGCCGTGCGATCTCGAGGATGCCGGCCATCTCATGCACAGGCAGACGCCAGGACACCACATGGGGCGTCGCTCCGACCTTCCACAAGGCAAACATCAGCTCATAAAAACCAACGCTGTTGCGCACCGCCAGGGTGACCAGATCGCCCTTTTTGACTCCGGCGTCCAGAAATGCATGGGCGCGCCGGTTCGAGCGTGACTCGAGTTCGGCCCAGTCGATGGCTTCGTCGCCGTAGCGCAAGACCCAGCCGCCGGCATCCGCACGGCAAGCCTGCAAGCCCGGCAGGCGCGCAAGTGGAATCAAGGCCATGGTTCAGCGCGCCTTCAACTCATTCATCCTTCTTGGCATAACGCGAACCTGCCGCGACTGCGGGCGACATGATGCCCGAAGGGTCGATCGGCATGTTGAACAGCAAATTGTTGTGGGCGTGTGTCAGTTGATGCAGGGCAAAACTGGTTTGCATCTGATTGGCACGGCCCTGTGCATCCTGGCCGGCATTGCAGGCTTCCTTGGCCATCTTGAGGGCAAAGGCGGGCTTGCGGGCGATTTTTTCGGCCAGCGCCAGCGTGGCCGATTCGAGGTCTTCCAGCTTGACCACATGGTTGACCATGCCCAGACGCCAGGCATCCTGCGCCGACAGGAATTCCGCCGTGAACAGCATTTCCTTGGCCTTGCGCACGCCGACTTCATAGATGTGGTTAAAAAACTCTGCACCACACACGCCCATGGCGACGGTGTTGTCACAGAACTGCGCATCTTCCGCGGCAATCACCAGGTCGCACGGCCAGACCAGCATCAGGCCGCCGGCAATCACCTTGCCCTGTACCTGCGCGATGGTGACCTTGGAATGATTGCGCCAGCGCTCGCAGAACCCGAGGTACATTTCCTTCTCGATGGAATAACGGCCTTCCGCGCCCTTGCAGCTAAACCCGCACCAGGTGCTGACCGGGTCGTACTGCTCCATCTGGGCCACGCCGTCCGTGACGCGCAAGTCGTGCCCGGCGGAAAAATGCGGGCCATTGGCGGCCAGAATGATGACCTTGATCTCTTCGTCGCGGGCGCCGATGTCAAACGCATCGTTCAGTTCATACAGCATGCGCGGGTCCTGGGCATTGCGCGCATCGGGGCGATTGAGGGTGATGCGCAACACGGCAGGCAAGGGACGGTCGAGCACGATCGTTTCGAAATTTTCCGCCAGCGGCGTGCGTTTGGGCATGAATGCTCCTCTTGGGTCTGGGACGGTTCTGCCGCCCGGGTATCAGTCTGTCTCCTGCGCCATCAGTGCGACGCAGTCTGAAGTTTGCCACAGCAGGTCCCGGACCGGCGCCATTCTTGCCGGCAGCCGGTTCGATTCGACAAAAAAGGATAAACTTTCAGAACGAAAAGAAGAAAAACCGCCGCCGTCCGTCGCGGAATCCTGGAGAAGCGTGCATTGAACACCCCGATCACCACGATCACCCCGCCCCCCCCGGCCACGCCGGTGCTTGAAAGCGTGGCAGAAGTATTTCTCGGCCAGTTGCGTGCGCGCGGCATTGGTCACTTCTTCATCAATGCGGGCACCGATTTCGCGCCCATCGTCGAGGCCTATGCGCGTCTCGACAGCGCCGGCGCCGACCTGTTTCCGCGCCCGGTCATTGCCGGCCACGAAAACGTCTGCATGGGCATGGCACACGGCGCCTACCTGATGAGCGGCGCGCCGCAGGCCGTCATGTTTCACGTCAATGTCGGTACCGCCAATGCGGTCTGTGGCGCCATGAACGCCGCGCGCGAAAACGTGCCGCTGCTGGTCTGCGCCGGTCGCAGCCCGCTGTTTGAACACGGCCGGCTCGGCGCCCGCAATACCCGCGTGGCCTGGGGCCAGGAAATGTACGACCAGGCCGCCGTGATGCGCGAGTCGGTCAAGTGGGAGTACGAGTTGCGCGGCGCCCTGCAGGTGGACGATGTGCTCGATCGCGCCCTCAACATCGCCACCGACGAGCCGCGCGGCCCGGTCTATCTGACCCTGCCGCGCGAGGTGCTGGCTGCGCCGGCCGAGCATGGTTTTGCGGCCCAGGCGCGCGTCGCCGTGCCGGCCCGATCGTATCCCGATCCGGCCGCCATCGCCCTGCTGGCCGACCGGCTCACAGCTGCGCACATGCCGGTCATCTCGGCCATGGCGAGCGGCGCCGATGGTGCCACCGTGGGCCTGCTGGCCGAGTTGTGCGAACGGTATGCCATTGGCTACTGCGAGGAACAGGCGCGCTATTTAAATCTGCCCGACAGCCATTCGCTGCATCTTGGATTCAATCTGGCGGGAGTGCTCAAGCAGGCCGATGTGCTGCTCTTTGTCGAATGCGACGTGCCCTGGGTTCCCGAGACCGGGGCGCCGCGCGCCGACGCCTTTGTCGCGCAGGCCGGCGTCGACCCGAATTTTTCCGGTTATCCGATCCGCACCCATCGCAGCGATCTGGCCATCAAATGCAGCCCGCGCGCTCTGTTCGAAGAACTCGCCCGCGCCCTCGAACAACGCAAGGCCGGCATCAACCCGCAACGCCGCACCCGCCTGCAGGATCAGGCCAGCACCACCCGGCGCGCCGTTGAGCAGGCGCGCGCCAGCGAGCTGGCCAAGGACGGACCGATCACCACGGCCTGCCTGTCGAGCGTGCTGGGCAGCGTGCTGCACGACGATTGTGTCGTGTTCAACGAATACTGGCTGGCGCGGGCGCAACTGCGGGCGCTTCAGCCGCAATCCTATTTCTACCTGCCGGCAACCGGTGGTCTGGGCTGGGCCTGGCCGGCCGCTCTGGGTGCGCGCCTGCATTGCCCCGAGCGCACCATGGTGGCGGCCATTGGCGATGGCACCTGCATGTTTTCCAATCCGGTGGCCTGCCATCACGCCAGCCAGAAACACGCCCTGCCGGTCCTCACGGTGGTGGCCAACAATGCGCGCTGGAATGCGGTCGATTCCACCTCGCGACTGGTCTATCCGGATGGCCACATGACCCGGCGTGCCTGGCAGGACATCTCCGATCTGCGCCCGGCGCCGGCCTTCGAGCAGGGTTGCATCGCGGCAGGCGGTCACGGCGCGCTGGTATCGACCCGCGGCGAACTCGAGCAGGCATTGCGGCGCGCGCTGGCCGTGGTCGAAAACGAACAGCGCCAGGCTCTGGTGAATGTGCTCTGTGTTTAACAATCGGTAGTATGTATGGACATTCAAATGGAGTCCGCATGAACCCCCTGCACCTGCTTATTGACGGTCAACTGGTGGCCGGTGACCTTGACATGGACGTCATCAATCCGGCCACGGAAGCACTCCTGTGCAAAAGCCCGCGCGCCTCGAAGCGCCAGCTGGATGCCGCCATTGCCGCGGCGAAAAAGGCCTTCCCGGGATGGCGCGCCACGCCCATGGCCAGTCGCGCCGCACTGCTCGAACAGGTGGCACAACGCCTTGAAACCAACGTTGATGAACTGGCCCGCCTGCTCACCCAGGAACAGGGCAAGCCGCTGGCCGATGCGCGCGGCGAGGTGCTGGGCAGCGCCCTGTACTTCCGTCATTTCAGCAAGGCCGAGCTGCCAGTTCGGGTGATTGAACACAGCGACAGTCGCCACGTCGAGGCGCATCGGCTACCGCTGGGTGTGGTTGCGGCCATCGTGCCGTGGAACTTTCCCCTCATTTTGATGGCCTTCAAACTGCCTGCCGCGCTGGTGGCGGGCAATACCGTGGTGCTCAAGCCGGCAGCCACCACCCCCCTGACGACACTGCGTTTCGGCGAACTGGTGGCTGACCTGTTTCCGCCCGGGGTGCTCAACATCATCACCGATGCCAATGATCTGGGTGCGGCCATCACGGCCCATCCGGACGTGCGCAAGGTCTCCTTCACCGGTTCCACCGAAACCGGCAAGCGCGTCATGGCCGGCGCGGCCGACACCCTCAAACGCCTCACCCTGGAGTTGGGTGGCAACGACGCCGCCATCGTGCTCGACGATGTCGATGTCAAGGCGGTGGCCGGACGCGTCTTCAAGGCTGGCTTTGCCAACAGCGGTCAGGTGTGCATTGCCATCAAGAGACTGTATGTGCAGGACGGTGTCTACGACGCCGTGTGCGATGAACTGGCGCGTCTGGCCAATGAGGTGGTTGTCGGCGATGGTCTCGCACCAGACACCCAGTACGGCCCTCTGCAAAACAAGGCCCAGTATGAAAAGGTCAAGGGTTTCATCGAAGACGCGCGCCACAGCGGCAACATCATCGCCGGCGGCAGCACGCAGGCCGGCCCCGGCTATTTCATCCGGCCCACCGTGGTGCGTGACATCACCGAGGGCAGCCGTCTCGTCGATGAGGAACAGTTCGGTCCGATACTGCCCGTGATCCGCTTTACCGACCCCGACGACGCTGTGGCGCGCGCCAATAATTCCCCCTACGGGCTGGGCAGCTCGATCTGGTCGTCGAATCCGCAGCGTGCCTACCGGCTGGCAGAGATGATGGATGCCGGCACGGTCTGGGTCAACAAACACCGCGAGCTCGCGCCCGGCATCCCCTTTGGCGGCTGCAAGTTTTCCGGCGTGGGCACCGAACTTGGCGAGCGTGGCCTGGAAGAATTCACACAACTCAAGGTGATCAACATTGCAGCATGAAGCCTCCGCCGGCCGCCCCGATCCAGTGCGACGTTCCCACATGTTGGCAGCAACATCAAAGTGGATGCAAATTTCTTGCCGTAGATGTACGGACAAGTTATGATGCGCTCGACTCGTTCCAAAGGTCAATTCGCCTGCCGAATTCCGGACCGCAAGCCATTGATTCAATGAATATTAATGGGGAAAGGCCGACGCCACGGGCGCGCCTTTCCGCGAAGCCGCGGGAACGAAGTCGGATGCTGCAATCTGGCAATCATTTCTATCCGGAAACCTGAATCGTGTCTGAACCCGCAGTCCACGCCCTGGCGCGTTTCGCCTCTGCTCTTCGTTACGAAGACATTCCTCCCGAAATCGTCCGCCAGGCACGTGCCTGCATCATTGATACCGTCGGTGTTGCCCTGTACGGCTCACGCCTGCCGTGGAGCCGCATCGTCGCCCAGACGGCGCGGCGCTACGGCGCCGGTGGCGCCTGCACCCTGCTCGGTCATGCTGATGTGCGCGTGCACGCGCCGTCCGCCGCGCTGGCACACGGCACCTTCTGCCACGCCTTTGAACAGGACAGCCTGCGCCGACCAGGCGCTGGTGTGCATCCGGGCGCGACCGTCTTTCCGGCCGCTCTGGCGGTGGCCGAGGAGGCGGGCGCCAGCGGCAAACAGTTGCTGACCGCCTTTGTTGCCGGCGTGGAAGTGATGTTTCGCATCGGCGCGGCCTCCCACCACAGCAGCGAAGCGCTCGGGTTTCATGCCCCCGGCATTACCGGTCCGTATGGCGCGGCGATCGCAGCCGGCGTGGTGCGCGGCCTGAGTGCGGCGCAACTGTCCGACGCGCTCGGCATCGCCGGCTCAATGGGCGGCGGGCTGCTGGCCTTCACCAAGTCGAGTCAGGGCGCAATGGTCAAGCGTCTGCACATGGGTCGTGGCGCCGAATCGGGTGTGCTGGCCGCACTGTTGGCCAGCGATGGTTTTGACGGCCCGCATACCGTGCTCGAAGGCCGCTTTGGATTTCTCGAGGCCTATTGCCGCAACGGCGATGCGGCCGAACTGACCGCTGGCCTGGGCAAGACTTGGGAAACACGGCGCATCTGCATCAAGGCGTATCCCAGCCACGTCACCGCCCATACACCCATCCAGGCCCTGCGCCAGCTGATGCAGGATCATGCTTTCACGGCGGACGACATCACCCGCTTGCAGATCACCGGCAGCGACAAGCTGCTCAGCCACCACGATATCCGCGAGCCCGGCGACATCATGCAGGCGCAGTACAGCGTGCCCTTTTGTGTGGCGCTGGCCTGCGTGCGCAATCCGGCCGACCCGCGTTCCTGGGACGACGGGGCTCTGGCCGACGTGCGCATTCGCGACTTGTGCCGCACACTCATCCTGGCGCCCTTCCCGGCTGGCGAAAAGGCCGACTCTGCCTGGCACACACGCGTTGCCGTGCAATTGCGCGATGGCCGCAGCCTCAGCGCCGACGGCAAGGTATTTCGCGGCATGCCCGAAGACCCGCTCAGCGATGACGACACGGCGCGCAAATTCCGTCTGCTGGTGACTGGCACCCAGAGTGCCGGCACCGGCGCAGCCGAAACACTGCTGGGCCAACTGCAAGAGCTTGAGCACGCAACCGACATGAGCCTGTTTGCCGCGGCCGGTGGCCTGTAAGGGCCGACCTGACCACTTTCACAATTGACGACCCGACCCCATTTCCCGACACAGCCGGAGCACTCCATGGACATGCAAAGAAGAAAATTTGCCAAGCTCAGTGGCGCCATCGCCGCGACAGCGATGCTGCCGCAGGCGTTCGCGCAGAGCACCTATCCAAATAAGACAATCCGTCTAATCATTCCCTTCGCACCAGGGGGCGGTACCGACATCGTCGGCCGTGTCATCGCCAACAAGCTTGGGGAAGCCCTCGGCCAGACGGTGGTGGTCGAAAACAAGGGTGGCGGCAATGGCACCATAGGGGCCGATGCAGTCGCCAAGTCGGCGCCGGACGGTTACACCCTGTCGATGGTCACGGCCAGCCACTCGGTCAACGTCACCCTGCAGGGCAACAAACATCCGTATGACTTCCTGCGCGACCTCGCGCCAATCACGCAGATCACCTCCCAGCCCTATGTGCTGGTGGTCAATCCGGACCTGCCGGTCAAGAACCTGATGGACCTGATCGCGCTGGCCAAGGCCAAACCGAACTCGCTCAATTTTGGCTCGTCCGGTCCCGGTGGCCTGAGCCATCTTTCGGGCGAGCTGTTTGCTGCGCTGGCCAAGATCAAGATGACGCACGTGCCCTACAAGGGCGGCGCGCCCGCTCTGGCCGACGTCGTCGCGGGCCAGATCCAGATGCTGTTCTCAACGCGCCTGCAGGCGCAAGCCTTTATCAGCGCCGGCCGCCTGCGCCAGCTTGCCGTCACCACATCGACGCGCTCCGCCGCAGCACCCGAAGTGCTCACCATGGCAGAAGCGGGTGTGCCCGGTTATGAAGTGTCCGGCTGGTATGGCATTGTCGCGCCGGGCGCCACGCCCAAGCCCATCATCGACCGTCTCAATCGCGAAATCCTCACCATCCTCAAGATGGCCGATGTGCGCGAAAAGATGGCGACCGACGGCTCCGAACCGGTCGGCACGACGCCCGCCCAGTTCGGCGCGCACCTCAAGAACGAGGTCGAAAAGTGGCGCAAGGTGATTCAAGAGGCCCACATCACCGCCTGAGCGGAGTACCGTAAGAACAACTTTCGCATGCCTGGCGCCGCTGGCCAGGATGAACCAAGCATTAATGAAACGGGGAATTGAACGTGCAAGCAGAAATCAGGGAATATGACGTCGTGGTCGTGGGCAAGGGCAATGCGGCGCTGTGCGCGGCGCTGGCAGCGGCAGAACATGGCGGCCGCGTCGCCGTGCTCGAAGCAGCCGACGAAGTGGAATCGGGCGGCAACAGTCGCTTTGCCGGTGGTGTCATGCGGTTTGCCTACTCGTCGGTCGAAGACCTCAAGCAGGTCACCGAGGTCACCGACGAAGACATCGCCAACAGCGACTTCGGCACCAATACCACCGACGAGTTTTTCGACGACCTGTTTCGCGTCACCAACTTTCGCACCGATCCGCAGCTGTCCGAGCGTCTGGTGCGCAGCAGTCTGGAAACCATGACCTGGCTGCGCTCCAAGGGCGTGCGCTTTGTGCTCAACTATGGCCGGCAGTCGGCGCTGGTCGATGGCAAACGCAAGTTTTTTGGCCGTATGCCCATTGAAGTGTCCGGCGGCGGCGCAGGGCTGGTACAGTTTCTCGACAAGGCAGCCGCCAAAAACGGCATCGAGGTGTTTTACAAGACCCGCGCCAAGACGCTGATCATGGACGGCGAACGTGTTGCCGGTATCCACGCCAATATGAACGGCAAGTCGGTTGATTTTATCGCCAAGGCGGTGGTGCTGGCCTGTGGCGGTTTTGAAGCCAACCCGGAAATGCGCACGCGCTATCTGGGCAAAGGCTGGGAACTGGCGAAGGTGCGTGGCAGCCGCTTTAACCAGGGTGACGGCCTCAATATGGCCATCGGCGCCGGCGCCAGCGTGCAGGGCAACTGGTCGGGTGCACATGCGACCGGCTGGGACATGAACGCGCCCGATTTCGGCGACATCGACATCGGCGACCAGTTCCAGAAACACAGCTACATCTTCGGTCTGCTCATCAACGCCGACGGCAAGCGTTTTGTCGACGAGGGTTATGACTTTCACTCATTCACCTATGCCCAGTACGGCGGCGAGGTGCTCAAGCAGCCGGGCCAGTTTGCCTGGCAGGTGTTTGACGCCAAGGTAGCACCCTACCTGCGTTCCGAATACCGCATCAAGCGCATCACCAAGGTGAGTGCCAATACCCTCGAAGAACTGGCCGCCAAGATGGAAGGGGTCGACGCTGACGCCTTTCTCGAAACGGCGCACGCCTTCAATGCCGCGGTCAAGAGCGACGTGCCGTTTGATCGTACCATCAAGGATGGCCGCGGCACGGTCGGCATCACCCCGGCCAAGTCGAACTGGGCGCAGGCTCTCGACACGCCGCCCTACGACGCCTACGGCACAACCTGCGGCATCACGTTCACCTTTGGCGGTCTGCGCATCAATCCGGACAGCGGCCAAGTGGTTGACGTTCATTTCAACCCCATTCCCGGCTTGTATTGCGCCGGCGAAATGGTCGGCGGCCTGTTTTATTTCGGCTATCCAAGCGGCACGGGCCTGGTCTCAGGCGCGGTCTTCGGGCGCATGGCGGGCAGCAGTGCCGGCCAGGCCGCCGCAGACCAATAAGCACCCCTACCGACAGGACTCGCTCATGTTCATTCGCAGCCTGATCCGCGCCAGCAGCACAGTCGCTGTGCTACTGGCGCTGCCGCACGCAGCCCTGGCGGCCGATGCCTGGCCATCGCGGCCGATCCGCCTGATCGTGCCGTTTGCCCCGGGCGGCGGCAACGACAACGTCGCGCGCATCATTGGCCAGACCATCTCCGGTCCGCTGGGGCAGCCCATCATCATTGACAACAAGCCGGGCGCCGGTGGTTCTCTCGGCGCCGACCTGGCGGCCAAGGCAGCGCCGGACGGGTACACGATTTTTCTCGGTGGTGTCGGCAGCCATGCCCTCAACCCGAGCATCAACCGCAGCCTGCCCTACGACCCGGTGAAGGACTTTGCCGCCATCACCTGGATCGCTTCGGCACCCATGGCGCTGGTGGTGCATCCGTCGCTGCCGATCAATTCAGTGGCCCAACTGATCGACTACGCCAAAAAAAATCCGCACAAGCTCAACTTTGCCTCGAACGGCAACGGCAGCTCCTCGCAACTGGCGGCGGTCATGTTTAACACCATGGCCAAAACCGATATGGTGCACGTGCCCTACAAAGGCCTGTCGCCGGCGCTGACCGATCTGCTCGCCGGTCAGGTGCAGCTGATGTTCAGCAGTACGGTCGCCATCCTGCCGCACATCCAGTCGGCCAAGCTGCGTGTCATCGGCGTGACCAGCGCGCGCCGCATCCCGACACTGCCACAGGTGCCCACCATCGCCGAATCGGGCCTGACCGGGTACGAGACCAGTTCGTGGTACGGCATCCTCGCGCCGGCCGGCACTCCGGTTGCCATCGTTAACCGCCTGTCGGCGGAAATCAACAAGGCCATCCAGAATGCCGACGTGCGCGCCAAGCTCGCCAGCGAAGGTGCTGAGCCGGTCGGCTCCAGCCCGGAAGGTTTTTCTGCCCACATCCGCGCCGAACTGGGCCGCATGTCGGCCTACACCGGCAACATGAAACTCGATTGATGGCCTGCCCATCAACCCTCACCATCCAGAACAGGAATTACGATGTCTGAAGCGAATATCAACAACGTCTACACCCGCGGCATCGCCGAGTTTGTCTCCGGCCTGACCTATGAAGCCGTGCCGGCCGAAGTGCGCTCGCGCATCAAGTTGCTCATGCTCGACTCGATCGGCTGCGCCCTGTATGGCTCGAACCTGCAGTGGAGCAAAATCCTGCACGACACGCTCACCAAGGTCGACACGACGCGCGACTGTCCGGTCTGGGGCACCAGCCTGCGACTGTCGGCGCCGCATGCGGCACTGGTCAATGGCACGCAGGTGCAGGGTTTTGAACTCGACGACGTGCACCGCGCGGGCGTGCTGCACGTCGGCGCCGTGGTTCTGCCGGCGCTGCTTGCGCTGACGCAAAAACATAAAAAAATCTCCGGCCGCGAGTTCATCACCAGCGCCGTCGCCGGCTACGAAATCGGACCGCGCGTCGGTTTGTGCATGGGTCCGGAACACATCGGCCAGGGCTGGCATTCAGGCGCGACACTGGGCGTGTTTTCGGCCGCAGCCGGCGCCGCGCGCGGCCTCGGCCTTGATGTCGATCGCACGGTGCACGCCCTGGGCATTGCCGGCACGCAGGCCGCGGGCCTGATGGCCGCGCAGTACGGCGCCATGGTCAAACGCATGCACGCCGGCCGCTCGTCACAAAGCGGCCTGTATGGCGCGCTGTTCGCCGAGTCCGGCTTCACCGGCATCATCGACGTGCTCGAAAGTGAATACGGCGGTTTTGCCAGCACCTTCTCGCGCTCGAACGACCGCTTCAATCTGTCGGAACTGACCGCCGGCTTCGGCAGCGAATGGCAGACCATGGCCATCTCGCTCAAGTTCTACTCGTGCGTCGGCAGCAACCACACGACCCTGGATGCCATCCGCCTGCTGCAGGCGCAGCAGGCCTTCGGCGCGGCCGACATCAAAGAAATCATCGTGCACGGCTCACAGGTGACGATGGACCACGTCGGCTGGAAATACCAGCCGCTCGGTCTGACCTCGGCCCAACTCAACCTGCCCTTCTGCGTGGCCACCCTGCTGCTCGAAGGAAATTGTTTCGTTGAGCAGTTCACCGACGATATCGTCGCCGACCCGGCACGCATGGCACTGGCCAACAAGGTCAGCGTGCGCCACGACGATACCATCACCGCTCTGGGCGCAAAGTTCCGCCACAAGGTGCGGGTCGAAGTCCACCTCAACAACGGCAGCGTGCTCGAAACCACGGTCGAATCGCCACGCGGCAGTGAGCACAATTTCGCCAGCGCGGCCGACATCATCGCCAAGTTCGAGATCCTCGGCAACCACGCCCTACCCTCGGCGCAGATCAAGTCGATCGTCGACATGATGCTCAACGTCGAACAGCTTGACGATATCTCGACGCTCACTGAACTGCTGGTCAAACGCTGATCCGGCGTTCGGTCATGGCCGGGGAGTCCGCAAGGGCTTCCCGGCTTTTTTTTGCCCGCCTCAATGGCGCGTGAGCCAATGCGCATGCGCTCGCTACGCCCGGCCGCAGTCGAAGATGATTCAGGGGGCGACGCGGGCGGCGCAGCGCATCACCTCCGGCCGGTTCACGATCGTGTGCTAAAGTTACAAAAAAATCGGACAAAAATAATGACCACCATCCATACCTGTGGGTATTGCAGCGGGCGCGGTCGGGCTTGCATCATGCAGCCGATGGCCGTGTCATGTCCGCGCTTGTCTGCCCCGGCAAGGCAAGCCACACCAACAACCTCAAGACTCCAAGGAAAACCGAGACCATGAACACTGACTTCGTCCTGTACGAAAACCGCGGCAAAGTCGCCTGGATCACCATCAACCGGGCCGACGCGCGCAATGCACTCAATCACGATGTCATCGCCGGCCTGCACGCCGCCCTGCTGCGCGGCGAAAAGGATCCGGCGGTTCAGGTCCTCGTCATCACCGGCGCTGGCGACCGCGCCTTCTGTGCCGGTGGCGACATGAAAGCCGGCCAGAGCACGTTTGAATTCGACTATAGCGAGTCGAGCACCGATTTCGCCGCCCTTTTTCTGGCGACCACGGCCTGCCCCAAGCCCGTCGTAGCACGCGTCAACGGCCACGTCATGGCAGGCGGCATGGGCATCCTCGGCATGTGTGATCTGGCAATTGCCGCTGACCACGCGCTGTTTGCCCTGCCCGAAGTCAAGATCGGCCTGTTTCCGATGCAGGTCGATGCCCTCCTGCAACGCCTTATCCCGCGCCGCAAGATGGTCGAGATGAGCCTGACCGGCGAGCCCATGAGCGCCCAGGAAGCGCTGTCTATCGGCCTGGTCAATCACATCTGCACCAAGGACGAACTCGACGCCAAGATGGACTGGTTCCTTGGCCGTCTGCTCGACAAGGCCCCGA
>CANJOT010000091.1 GCA_947475815.1 Burkholderiales bacterium
CATCAGGCCACCGCCGGTGCAGGCACCGGCCACCGAGGCGATGGTTGGCACGCGGATGTTCTCGATCATGACGAGGATTTCCTCGAGCCGGCGTTCATACCCGAGGGCATGCTCCGGCGTCGAGAAGGGGATGAATTCGGCAATATCGGTGCCGCTGGCGAAGGCCTTGCCGCCAGCACCCTGAAACACCACCGCGCGCACGCCGCTGCGCTCCTCGAGCGAGCGCACGATGTCGGCCAGACGCTCATACATGAGCAGCGTGAAGGCATTACGCGCCTGCGGCCGGTTGAAGGTAATGGTGACGACGGCGCCATCCTGATGGACCAGGAGGTCGTTGTCGGCTGCGGCGTGCTGGTTCATGGTGATGTCACTTAAAAAAGTCATGGGGCCGCTTCCACCCGGTTGCGGCCGGCCTGCTTGGCGCGGTACAGAGCCTCGTCGGCACGCGCCAGCATGCCATCGAGATTGTCCTGCGCGCCGCGCCAGTCGGTCGCACCGATGCTGACCGTGCAGGCCTGCGGTGGCGCTTCGGCGACGGCCTTGCGGATGCGTTCGGCCAGGCCGAGCGCCGTGTCGAGCCGCGTCAGCGGCAGCAGGACGATAAACTCCTCGCCGCCATAACGACCCAGATAATCGGTGGTGCGGATCTGTGCGCTGGTGGTCTGGGAAAAAGTCCGCAGCACTTCGTCACCGAACTGGTGACCGTGCGCGTCGTTGACCTTCTTGAAGTGGTCCAGATCCATCATCAACAGGCTCAGCCGGTGTCCATGGCGACGGCACAACTCAATCTCGCGCTCGGCCAGTTGCAAAAAGGCACGGCGGTTCCAGGTCTGGGTCAGGCCGTCACGCGTGGCGAGGAATTCGAGGTCGGTGCGCAGGCGCTCGGCAGCCAGCATCACCGCGGCGATTTCCAGCAGCAACTGCGTGATGGCGAAATTGGCCAGATACATCAGCTGCATCGCGCTCGGTTCGAGAATATTCTCGCTGATCGGACTGGTCAGCGCCGTAATCTGGCGCAGCCCTAGCACCAGCACGTGCACAACCAGCACCAGCTGCAAAAAACGCACCGTGGCGCTCTTGCCAATGCCAGCGAGAAAGCGCAGCTGCGCGACGTGCATCACCATCACCGACCCGGCGATCACGATCAGCCGGCCGGTAATACCCGGATAGACATAAATCGTGACCGCCACCCCGGCCACACTGATGCCCAGCAGGGTGAACCACAGGCGCCAGTTCATGAGCGCGCCAAAGAAGATGCGCGTACCCGCATAGAACAGCAGCATGCCGGTGATGAGCAGGGCGTTGGCGACCAGAATCGACCAGAAGTCGGCAATCGAGCCGCGCGCCGCAATCAACAGCGTGGCCGGCAGCCAGAACGCAGGCGCCGGCGCCCACCATTCCAGACCCTCGATGCGCGTGTGGCGGTTGCGCTTGAGCAGGTAAAGCACGAACGCCAGCAGCAGGGCCATCAGCCCTGCCATCGCAACGGCACCGGAAATCACCAGATACAACTGTTGGCCCATCTGCACCCTGACTTTGCTTGCCGCCCACCGCGGCCTTGCCCGCCACAGCCCTCGCCACGGCGCAAGCACGCCGGTGGAAGGAAGAATTTCACAGAAGCCGGAAAAGACTACCCAAAATGTACCATGTGCGGGTCAGATTGCTGGCAATGCGTGACGCAAAAGGACATTCCATACGGGCGGTAGCATGATGCCGCGTCGCTCGCCGGTTCGCAGCAGCGCGGCAGGCTGAGTTGGAACGCCTGGACGCGCGCCTAGAACATGGCGCCCGGGGTAATGCGCAAACCGAACGACATCCAGTGTGTGTTAACCGGACCGGTGAACTGGCGGCCCACTGTGGCATCAACCTGCACACGATTGGGCACGATGGCAAAACGCGCACCGGTCTGCCAATACGGTCGCACACGGTCATTGCCAAACGACTCGACAATCAGCAACAGTCGCGGCGTGGCCTGAAACTCGCCGCCCAGCCCCCAGGTCATGCTGTTGTCACGGCTGAGGTGATCACGCAGCCAGCCGACGTTCAGATGCAGCACCAGACGGTCATCGAGCATCGCCTTCGATACCGGCAGGTAGGCAAAGTTGTTGCCCCGGCCGTTCGGTCCGGGGTTCAGGGAGGGGTGGCGCATGGTGCCGACCGCCAGCCCCCAGCCCCAGTCATTGCTCTCCAGATTGCGACCCAGCGTCTTGAGCTGGAATACCTGGTCACTGCTGACAGGCACCCCATCGGCCCGGGTGCGCCCGCCGCCGACGGTGAATTCGAGGTTGCCACCCGGATTGCAGGCCGGCAGAGCCCAGGCTTCATGGCTGTCGCGGTAGCTGCGCAGCCAGCTCTCAAGCTGGCAACTGTGCGCGGTGGTCAGGCGCGCGTCATCGGTGATGAACGGGCGGGCAGCCCGGGCCGGTGCGGCCAGAGCCAGCAGCACCCCTGCGAGAATGGCAGACAGCAAAGCCAGAGCGGTGAATTTTGTTTTCATTGCGCGATTCTAATGCGGAACCGTGTCCATTCAGTTTCAACACAATTCACCCGCCGCCATGGCCAAGCTTTTCTCACCCCGCCCGGCCCGTACCCGGCTCAACCCTGCAGGAACGCGCGCACGATCGCTGCCACCTCCGGCACCCGCTTTTCCAGCGTGATACCGTGGTAGTCCTCATCCTCGAGCACGATCAGTTGTGAACCGGCAATAAGGGCCTGCACGGCCGCGCCCTGCCGGCCGACGGCCAGGTCTTCGCTCGGGGTAACGACTTCGACAATGAGCGTGGGCACGCTGATGCGTCTGAAATCACCCTCCAGGTCGTAGGCGTGATTGGCGCGATACAGGTCGGGTATGCTTTCGGTGGTGAGCAGTTCGTCGATGATCAGGCTGAGGGTGTGGCGGCGTGTTGGCTCGTCAGCGATATTCTTGAGGGTCGCCTCGTTCCACCAGTGGGCATTGACGCGGTTGAAGGCATCGGCCCAGCGCAGCAAGGCAGCGTCGCGCTCATCATTCGCGCTCGGGTCACGGCGGCGTTTGCCCACCGTTTGCTGGCGTTTCTCCCTGCTCGGCACCAGGCTGTGACTCTGGCCGACCAGCATCAACTTGCTGATGCGCCCAGGCCAGCCGGCCGCCATGGCAGCGCCGATCTTGTTGCCGGTCAGCACACCATACACGGCGGCTTGCGCGATGCCCAGTCCGTCCATGGCGTCGATCAAGGACGCGGCGACGGTTTCGAAACTGGTACTGTGCGGCAATGGGTCGGAATAGCCGGTACCCGGGTAGTCGAGGGCAATGACGCGAAAATCGGCCGACAGGGCGGCAGCGAGGCCATCGAACATGCGCCAGGTGCGCGCAGTCTTGGGCAGGAGAATCAGGGGTGGGGCCTGACGGTCACCCTCTTCGCCGTAATGCAACTGCCCCAAACGCGTGTCGACATATCCTCGTTTCATCGTGTTCTCTTTTTATTGAAGTTTGGTCATATTGTAGCGGCGAGCCCGTGCAGCGGCTACGGGGCGGGTAAAATTGCGGGAAGGCTGCCTGGCGCGGTCATTTTTTTGAAACGTGTAAAGACACCATGAGCCTACGCGAAACCATTCGCCGTTATCGCCTGTATTACAAATCGGGCAAGGACTTCCGCAATGGCCTGCAAAAGCCGGGCATTGCGCGCCTGCTGCCATTTCTGGGCAATCAAGGCACGGTCAACATCGCCTTGCGCAGCGGCCGTTCGGTCGACTTGCCGGTCGCCCATTGGGACTTGCTACCGTCGATCTGCCGGCTTGACCAGATCGGCGCCAGCGTCGAAGTGTTGTCGGACGTGAAACGGGTCACCGTCGGTGACACCGTGCTGTATTCGCCCCTCTGGACGCGTGCCGAGCCGGGCTACTACAAGGAAGTGTTCATCGACGACATTTACGGCACGCGCGACCACGACCGCTCGGGCCAGATCGTCGTCGACGTCGGTGCCTATGTCGGTGACAGCGCCGTCGCCTTCGCCCGGGCGGGCGCGACCGTGCACGCCTTCGAGCCACTCGGCAGCCTGGCAGCCTGCATTGCGCGCAACGCCGCCGCCAATGGCCTGGCGGAACGCATCGTCGTGCACGCGGTCGGCCTGTCGGAAGCCGATGGTACACAGCACACCTCCAGCGACGTGCTGCACTTTGTCGAGGGGATTGCTTATGTGCTCAACAAGCTGCCAGCCAATATCGATGTGCTGAAGATCGACTGTGAAGGCGCCGAGTATTACCTGTTTGGCAACCCGGCTTTCCTCAAACACCTGCACCCTGCCGAGATCCGTATGGAATACCATCGCGGCCCGGAGCTACTGGCCACCATCCTGCGGGACAATGGCTACCGTGTGGAATACAACCCAGCCGATCAGGGCGTCGGTTTGATGCAGGCCTACCTGAACGCCTGAGCAGCAACACCGGAGAACCAAGCACATGCCTCTCGCAAAAATCGAAGTTCGCAAAAGCCGGCCCGACCACGAAGTGGCGGCAATGATCGACGCGGTGTATCAGTCACAACGCCTGGCGCTCCATCTCAAGGAAGGCGACCGGCAGGTGCGTTACGTCGAGCACGCGCCGGATCGCTTTGCCGTGCCGGCCAGCCGCAGCGACAATTTCACCATTGTTGAAATCACCATGTTTCCTGGCCGCACCCTGGACGCCAAGCGCCTGCTGTACGCTGAAATCGCGCAGCGCTTTGTTGCCTTTGGCATACAGGCCGATGATCTGTATATCGTGCTGCATGAACCCGCGCGGGAGAACTGGGGCCTCAATGGCTTGCCGGGGTCGGAGTTGAAATAACCCTTGCATTGACGCAACCCACCGATTTCGAATAATCTTCAGTGGGGCCAAACTGCCCTTCACACCAATAACAATTCGAGACCATGACCAACCATACCGAGCAAGCCAGCCTGCCCATCATCGCCACCATGATGGGCGATCCCTCAGGCATCGGCCCTGAAATCGTCGCCAAGGCACTCGCCACGGGCGAACCGCAAAAACTGTCGCGTTGTCTGGTGATCGGCTCGATTGACGCCTTCCGCCAGGGCATCGGCTACGCCGGTGTCGACCTGAAAACGCGTGTCATCAAGAGCGTCGCCGAAGCGCAATTCACCCCCGGCGTGATCGACGTGCTCGATCCGGGCACGCTGTCGGCCCATGAATTCGAAACCGGCAAGCCCAGCGCCGCCGCCGGCCACGCTGTGCTGAGCTGGATGGACATGGCCAAGGACCTGTCGCAACGCGGGGTGCTGGCCGGCTGGATCATGGCGCCGATTGATCGCACCGCCATCAAGATGGCCACCAACATGCCCGATGAAGACGAGATGGGACCAGCCGGTAGCCATCTGTTTCGCATCAGTGGACCGCTGCGCATCGTACCGGTGGTCGAACACATGGCTATCCGCCAGGTGCCGGATTACCTCACCCAGGAACGCGTGTTCTCGCTGGTCAAGAACGTCCATGAAACCCTGGAGCGCTGGGGCCTGAAAAATCCGCGCATCGCGGTCTGCGCCCTGAACGCCCACGCCCGTGGCGAGGAGGAAGAAAAGTCTCTCAAGCCCGCCGTGGCCCAGGCGCAGGCGCTGGGTATCAAGGTACACGGACCGGTATCGCCGGACGCGGTGTTCCGCCAGAACCTCGAAGGCAAACACGACGTGGTGGTGTCGATGTACCACGATCAGGGCCAGATCGCGCTCAAGACCACCGCCTTTGCCGGAGCCTGCTCGATCTACCTCGGGGTGCCTTATCTGTATGTCACCGTGCCGCACGGCTCGGCGTATGACATTGCCGGTAAGGGCATCGCCCAGCATCTGAGCGTGCTGTCGGCCATGCGCACGGCGGCGGCACTGGCGGCCGGCAAGTTCGCGCTGATTGCCAACGGCTGAACGAAAAAAGCGCGCATCCGGAGATGCGCGCTTTTCAAAGGCAGAGCCGATGCGGCGCCCCGAGGGCAGCCGCATTTTTTATTTGATCACACCGGCCGCACGCAGCACCGCGCCGTTCTTTTCCATGTCACTGCGGATGCGCTTGCCAAATACCTCACTGGTGCGCGTCAGGGCCTCGACGCCATCCTTGGCCAGACGTGTGCGGTAGGATTCGCTGCGCGTCACCTTGGCGAGGTCCGCCTCGATCTTGGCCACAATCGCCGGCGGCGTACCCGCCGGTGCAAGGATGCCGATCCAGTTGGTCACTTCAAATCCCGGATAACCCTGCTCGGCCACGGTGGGCACATCGGGCATCAGGAAAAACCGCTCGGCGCTGCTGATGGCCAGCACATTGAGCTTGTTAGCCCTGATAAAGGGCATGGCGGTAGCGAGTCCGCTGAACATCACGGGCAGATGGCCGGCAAGCAGATCCTGCAGCGCCGGCGCGCCACCCTTGTAGGGCACGTGGATCAGTTTGAGCCCGGCAAACTGGCTGAGAATCTCCATCGACAGGTGATGCGATGAACCCGCCCCGACCGTGGCGTAGCTGATGGTGCCAGGCGCTGCCTTGGCGGCGGCAACCAACTGCGCCAGAGTCTTGTAAGCACTGGCCGGATTGGACACCAGCACCAGCGGAAAGCCGGCAATCATGCCGATCGGTACGAAGTCGCGCAGCGCATCGTAGGGCATCTTCTCCTGAAAGAAGGACGCGTTGACCATCGTCGAGTCGCTACCCAATAGGATGGTGTAGCCATCGGGTGCCGCCTTGGCCACAGCGTCGGCACCGATGATGCCACCGGCACCACCGCGGTTTTCGATGACGACCGTCTGCCCCCAGAGGGCGCCGAGCGCATTGCCGAGTTCACGGGCGATGACGTCGGGTGAGCCGCCTGCTGCAAACGGCACCATCAGGCGCACCGCACGACTGGGAAAGGCGGCAGCGCCCTGAGCGCTGGCTGGCGCCGTCCAGCCCAAGGCCAGCAGGGACACGGCGAGCGCCGCGAGCGCACGCCGCTTGCTGCCGGCGACCATCGAACACAACATCATGAAGGAAGGTTTCATCGGGCTCGATCCCTGAAGGTACAACGATGACAGACACAAATCCCGCGCAGTGCACGCAAGCGGTCCAGCCGCTTGAGCGTGCGCGGGCCGACTCCTCACTGCATGCTTATTCGTTGGACGTGGCGTTGGCGACCTTGACGGCATTCAGATAACGCGGGATGTCGCCCCGAATGCGCTCAAGCGCGGCCTCGGGCGTGGACACCGGCACGAATTCAATTTCGGTCGCGTTCATGCGCTGTACCACCTCGGGTGTGGCAAACGCCTTGTCCAGCGCCACAGCCAGCTTGTCGACAATGGCGCGCGGCGTGCCGTTGCGCACGATCATGGCGCCACCACCACCGTAGTCAAAATCAGGCTGACCGAGTTCTGACAGGGCCTGCAGGTGCGGTGCGAGTTTGGTACGGTTCTTGGTGGTCACGCCGATGATCTTGACGCGCGGATCCTTGGTGTATTGCGATACCGAGCCGAGCGCCGTGAGTGCCATCGAAATCTGACCGCTCAATGCCGCCGGGAAGGACTGGCTGGTCGACTTGAAGGGCACGTGCAGGATGTCAACACCGAAGGCCGACTTGAACATTTCCATCGCCAGATGGTGCACGCTGCCGATGCCGGACGTACCGTAGCTGTATACACCAGGCTTGGATTTGAGCAGGTTGATCAGCTCCTGCCAGGTACTCACCCCCAGCGAACTGTTGACGACCAGCACCAGCGAGGTATTGTGGGTCACGCGCACGGCGGTGAAATCACGCAGGAAGTCGTAGGTCTGGCGGCGACGCAGCGCGGGGTTGATGGCCCAGTGTCCGGCGTCCGCGGTGAACAGGGTGTGCCCATCGGCCGGCGCATTCATCAAGGCGGTGACAGCCGAGACAGCGCCAGCGCCGGGAATGTTCTCCACGATGACTGGCTGATTCCATTGGATACTGAGGCTTTGTGCAAGGACGCGCGCCAGCGTGTCGGGCTGGCCACCAGCGGCGTACGGCACGATGATCTTGACCGGCCGGTTGGGAAAATCCTGAGCCAGGCCGAGGCTGGCACAACACCACAGCGCGAGCGTCAGCCCGATGTGCTTGATTGAAAATTGCATGGTATCTCCTTGTTCCAAATCAGCGCCGGGCAGCACCCGGCTTGGGGCCGTGCTACCCGGCTTGTCTCGTGGTTGTTGTTCTTCTGCGCGGCTTGTTGACCCGCGTTCGCGCTGCAGCAATTCCAGCAATACTGCGGCAAATACTGCGGCAACTTCGGGGCAGCCGTGGCCACCCCTTTCTACCGACTCTGCAAGTCCGTTATGTTAGATCAGGAAGGTCAGATTGCCTAGCGCGTCGTCGTTGTTGAGC
Organism: Burkholderiales bacterium; assembly: GCA_947475815.1. Taxonomy (GTDB): domain Bacteria; phylum Pseudomonadota; class Gammaproteobacteria; order Burkholderiales; family Burkholderiaceae_D; genus CANJOT01. The sequence goes on from CANJOT010000091.1 coordinate 8,324, forward strand.
AGGAAGACTTTTTTCTCACTCATGTGGAACTGGTCATTGCGCCGATGCAGCACATGCGTGTTGCGGCCGATGAACACTTCCTGCCGGCCAATGCGGTATTCACCCAGCGTGAAGGTCGAGGTGGCAATCACCGTATCCGTCGTTTCCGAGAGGATGGTGATGTTCGACAAGACGCGGATCATGCGCGACTTGGGCTGCTGCGAATACGCCAGCCGGCCCCGAAGGCGCGTCAGGCGCTGTTCCACCTGAGTGCGGTTGTCATGGATGATGGAAACGGTCTTTTTCGGGTCGAGTTCACCTTCATTGCCGATCGGTACCCAGTAGGCCATTTCCTGTTCCCACAGGGCGAGCCAGTCGTCGTAGCGATTTTCATCCATGCACCAGGCTTCGTAGTACAGGAACTGTTCGACCGAACGCAGCAGGTCACTGCCGATGCGTGGAACCGGCAGCGACACCGGGGTAAGCATTTGGTAATCCATGATTTAAACCGTCTCCTGCTCAATCAGTTTGCGCCACTCCATCAACTGCTGGCGCTGTGTCAGTTCATCCGAAATTCCGGCCACGGTGGTGCCATCAGTGTCGCGGTGTTCGCGTGTGAGGCCACGCGTCAGATTAAGCCAGGGGTTGACCTGGGCCATCATGCCCAATTGCGTGCGCTCGAAAATTTCGGTGTCGTCGGGCTGCACGAAACTCGAGGGGCCATACGAGAACTCGTGGCGCCGCAGGCGGTATTGATTGATCTCGTCGCTCACGCCACCCATCGCCATCGGGAACATCTGCACCTCGGTCAGACCGGGCGCCAGCGGGATGATGACGCGGATGTGCGAACCGATGATCTGCATGTTGGGGAACAAGCCGATGTGCGGGTCGCCGTGGTTGCCGATCAGAAACAGCGCGCGTTCTTCACCATATCTGGCCTTCATGTCGCGAATGTATTCAGGACCGCCGGGCAGCTCCATGTAATGGTGCACCTGTTCTTCGGCATTGGCGGCGCGCGGCAGGGTCAGGTCAAGCATGACGTGGCCGTTGCCCAGATGGCGTGTGACGCTCTCCGAACCTTCACCCCAGGGGTCGCGATAGCTGCCCTGACCGGACTTGCTGCGCAGGGTGAACATCGAGGCGTGCAGCACGGTAGGATGATAACCATCCATGCCAACCAGCTTCCAGTTGCCGCGATACTTGGTGCGGTTCATGCCATGCGAGGCAAAAATGTCGCCGGTCGGCGACACGTCGATGGCGATATCGAGGCGCGATTTTGCCGCGCCCAGATGCTCATCGAGCGTGCGGCCCGTGGGCGACAGGCTGGCAAACACCATGCCGCGGTATTCGCCGATGCGCGGCACCGGATCGAGGCCCAGGGTCTCGGTATCCACCAGGCCCTTGTAGCCGCTTTCGTAATGCATGGTGGTCAGCTTGCCAGTGGTATCGTAGGCCCAGCCGTGATACGGGCAGCGAAAATGCTGAACGTTGCCCTTGTCGACCTCGGCGACCATGGCGCCACGGTGGCGGCAGCGGTTCATCAGCACGCGCACCTTGTCGTCGTCGCCACGCACAAAAATAACCGGGTGGCGACCCATGGTCTTGCGGCGGTAATCGCCTTGATTGGGCACTTCGGTGACATGGCCGACATACAGCCAGGTGCGATGGAAAATGCGTTCCATCTCCAGATCAAAGATCTTCTGATCGGTATACACCGAGCTGTGTACCAGCCCATCGTCACGCACCAGATCGGCTACTGAAGCCGGCCCGATCTTGTCTTCTCCGAACATGTCTCTCTCCTTCGTCTGCCGTCGCGGGCGATGCGTCCCGGATGCCTGCCACCCTGTGGGTTGAGCTGGCACCCGAAGTGCGCTGTTACTTGTTGATTTTCATAGAAAACTATACCGGACTCGGGTTCTTTTCGCAACGCCGTTCCATTTTCAGGCAGGCCGCAAATCCGCTATTCATAATTCCGGGTCATCAAGCCAGACCACAACTGCTGGCCACCCGTGGCCAGCGCCACCAAACCAATCAAACGCGCCCAGGAACTTTCATTGCCATACTCCGAGCGCCACGACCACAAGCGCTGCGTGCCGTAGTGCAGGCTGTGTTCATGGGTAAAACCGATGGCGCCGTGTACTTGATGTGCGATGCGCGCCACACGTGTGGCCATCTGCCCGGTACGCACCTTGGCAATGGCGATTTCCAGAGCTGCATCGGCGTGTTGGGCCACCGCACAGGCGGCCGCCGCGGCCATGGTGCCCGCTGCTGCCTCGGAGCCGAGTTCAGCCAGCAAGTGTTGTACCGCCTGGAATTTGGCCAGCGGCCGGCCAAACTGCACGCGGTCGTTGACGTACAGCACCGACTGGTCGAGCACGGAGGTCGCCGCCCCGGCCATGCAAACCGCGCGCAGCAGCGCACCGTAGAGGCGCACCGCATTGTGGCCAGGCACCAGATCACAGGGCACGGCCGTCACCGGCGTGCGCTGAAAACTCAAATTGTCGCGTGCTTCGCCAGCGATATTCAGACCATTTTCTACCAGCAGCCCGGGCGCACCGGCCCCGGCGACGGCGAGCATGGCACGCCCGTCATGCCAGCCAGCAATCACCATTCTGCGCGCAAACCTTGCCCATGGCACGAGCGCAGCGCTGCCGGTCAACAGCAGTTGATCCTCGCCCTGACCCTGTTCGAACACCAGCTCGGAGCCATCCACGACCGTGGCGGGTCCGTCTTCCACCGGCAAGCCGGCGCGTGCGCACAACCAGTTGGCCAGCAGGGTTTCCGCCAGCGGGACCGGTGCGCGATGGTAGCCCAGAGCAAACAGAACCGCCTGGGCATCCTGCCAGTCGCCCCCGGCCGCATCATCGAGCACGCGGTGAAATCCACTTTCCTCGAGCACATTCCAGAGCGCTGCAGGCCAGACACCTGCCTGCGCGGCGTCAAGCACCTCGCGGCTCAACGCGTCGGCAAGGATGCGCTGGATGCTGTCCGCAATCAGCGTGGTCGACTCGCTCATCGCAGCCCCAGCTTTCTGGCAATCATGCCGCGTAACACCTCACGGCTGCCGCCGCGCAGCGAATACGACGGCGCCATCTGGGTGATGCGCCGCAGGCTGACGGCCAGCGGTGCAGTCTGATCCAGCTGTTCAAGCTCAAACAGATCGCTGGCTACATCGGGCACCTGCTGCTCAAACGTCGTACCGAGGTCCTTGAACAAGGCCCCAGCGGTATTGATCTCTTCACCGCGCGCCGACATGCCCGCCAATCCTACCGACATGTTGCGCAGCGTCCGCGCCTCGGCGATCAGCCGGCCGATGGCCACAGCGGTGCGATCATTGTCGGCCGGTGCGGCGTCGATCATGCAGGTCAGCAACTGGTAACTCGACATGTAACGCTCGGGACCGGCGCGCTCGTCGCCCAGTTCGGTGGTGACCTGCTTCCAGCCACGGCCTTCTTCACCGAGCAGGTGATCATCAGCGACAAAAACATCTTCGAACAAAACCTCGGAAAACCCTTCCACGCCGGTCAGATTGCGAATGCGCCGTACCGATACCCCCGGCGCTTTCAGATCGATGATCAGCTGCGACATGCCGGCATGCCGGTCTTCCGTCGATTTGGCGGTGCGCACCAGCGCCAGCATGTAATGGGCGTGATGCGCCGTGTTCCAGATTTTGCGGCCATTGACCGACCAGCCCCCCTCGACCTTTTCAGCGCGGGTGCGGATCGATGCCAGATCGGACCCCGAATCGGGCTCGCTCATGCCCAGTGAAAAATAGAGCTCGCCGCGTGCAATCGCGGGCAGCATTTTTTCGCGCAGGGTTTCGGTACCAAAGCGCAGCAGTTGCGCGCCGATCTGGCGGTCAGCAATCCAGTGGGCCAGTACCGGTGCGTTGGCCGCAAGCAGTTCCTCGCACACCACATAACGCTCGAGTGCGCTGCGCTCGTGACCACCGTATTGTTTGGGCCAGGGCATGCCGATCCAGCCCTGCTCGCCGAGCTTGCGGCTGAACGCCGGGTCAAAGGCGGAAAAGGTCTGCGGCACCGCATCGCGATGGAACGGCAAGGTCCGCGCGAGAAACTCACGCACCTCGCCACGCAGAGCCTCGCACTCCGGGGGCAGGACCTTGTGCGCGATATACAGCGAGGCGGCCTGACTCACAGTAAGCTGGCTCACGACAACATCACTCCTCCACCACAACCTTGGCGCTGCGCACGATATTGCCCCAGCGCACGACGTCCGCTTCAATGACCTTGCGGAATTCCTCGGGCGTGCTGCCCACCGCGACCTGGCCGCTCTCTTCGAGGCGTTTGACCGACTCGGGCGCGCGGATGATCTGCGCAAACGCCGCGCTCAGCTTGTTGACGATGGCCGGCGGCGTGCCGGTGGGTGCAAGAAAGCCGACCCAGAAGGTCGAATCAAAGCCGGGGAAACCCTGCTCGGCGATGGTGGGCAGATCCGGGAATTGCTTGAGACGCTCACCACTCGAGGCGGCGATCGGCTTGACCTTCTTGCCATTGATGAAGGGCAACAGGAAGTTGACACTCGAAATGGTCGAATCAAGCCGGCCCGAGGTCAGATCAACCATCGCGGCCGGCGCCCCGGGGTACTGCGCGATGATGGCCTTGGCCTTGATAATGTCATGCAGCCACTCACCCGACAGATGTATGTACGCGCCGACGCCACCCGCCGCCGCATACTTGGGGCCGCCGGGTTGCGACTTGGCAAAAGCGATGTATTCAGTCAGATTTTTGGCCGCAACATGATTGCCCACCACCAGCATCGTCGGCGAACGCGTGATCTGCGAGATCGGTGCGAAGTCCTTGATCAGGTTGAAGGGCGGATTTTTGCGAATCGAGGGCGTGATGGTGATGCTCGTCGAGGTCGACAGCAGGGTGTAGCCATCCGGCGCGGCGTGAGCAACGAGCGCGTTGCCGATCAGGCCACCGGCGCCCGGCTTGTTCTCGACCACCACCGGCTGGCCAAGAATGCGGCTCAGTTGCTCGGCATACTTGCGGGTATCGACGTCGGTTGAACCACCGGCACCCTGGGCGACGATGATGGTGATGCGCTTGGACGGGTAACTGTCGGCGGACTCGGCCGCGACGCTCGCGCCAGCCAGCGCGGACAGTGCCAGACCCAGGCACGCGGCTGCAAATTTGAAAGACATGTTGGCCTCCCTCTTGTTGTGGTGCTGCAAGGAAAAATGATTCTGCTTCACGTTGTTTGCGCCGGCACGGCAACCACCTTGGCGGCCGCGAGCGCACTGATCTCGCCCTCACTGTAACCCAGTCCGCGCAAGACCTCGGCGGTGTGTTCGCCCAGCAGCGGCGCCGGCGCGCGCCGGTCGGGCACCGTGTCCGACCAGCGGGAGGGCACACGCATGGAGCGCACGCGGCCTTCGCTCGGGTGCTCCGATTCTTCAAAAAATCCGGTGGCGATGTGATGCGCGTCGTTCACCAGACTGTGCACGTCATGCACCGGGGTTGCCGGAATGTCGGCATCATTGAGCAGCTTGAGCCATTCCGCCGTGGGCCGGTGCACAAACTCCCCCGCCAGAATGGCATTGATGTCCGCCACCGCCGCAGTGCGCGTGCCCAGATCGGCAAAGCGCGGATCGTTCTCGTATTTGCCATGCAAACTGGACAGCGCAAAAAAATCACGCC
>CANJOT010000092.1 GCA_947475815.1 Burkholderiales bacterium
ATTACGTCTTGGTCTTCTCACTGCTCTGCTCCTCGTCGGGCGATTGCCTCGCCCAGTCTAAGCAGGTTCTTCACTTATAGGTTAGTCTTGTTTTGCTGAGCCACCTCTGGCCGTGCTCTTGACGTGCGCTTCATTGAGGCTCATCTGCAGGCGCAGCAGGTCGACCGTGAACTCGGGGCCCGCCTGCGCGTAGCCAAATTTTTTCATGCGCGCTTCGTAGGCCTGGCGCGCCGTCGTGTGGAACATGCGGGCGAAGATACGGTCGGTCCAGGTCCAGAAACCGAAGATGACACACAGCACCTGGGCAATCACCAGCAGTATTCCGCCGGTATCGTTCCAGCCTTCCGGCCAGCTCGCGATCCATGGCGACAGGTAGCCCAGCGCGCGGCTGGCCAGCAGGAAGCAGACGCGGATGCCCAGACGCGCGGCCCACTGCCGGCGCCGTGCACTGCGCAGGCTGGCAAAAATCGCTTCCTGCTTGGCGAACAGCGCGTCGTCAACGATGATGTTCTGCTCGGGCACAGGGTCCGGCTTGGGGTTGGCGTTCGGTGAAAGCATGGAATTCCTGAAAGGCAGCGGTGCGCGAGCGGTGACTGGCCAATGGCGCCCGGCAAGCCGCGAAGGCCCTCAGTCTAACAACTCCTGACACAGAATAGGACAAGGATCGAATTCAGAAGCAGAAGGAGGCGCGCGACCTTGGCTTGCATGCATGACACCGCATCGCGTCGCAAGTGACCCGAACGGCTTGTGCCGGCGCAGCGCTCAACCTGCTGCTTTCGTCCTCTGAGTTCACGCCCGTACAGCGCCGCATGGGACAATGTCGCCTTTCCACCAGCCGCCCAGATCACCCATGAAAAAAATGATGCTCAACAAGCTCCTGCTGAATCAGGGTTTCGGCACGCGCAGGGTTTGCGAGCAGTTGATTCGCAAGGGCCGCGTGCGCGTTGCGGGGGAAGTGGTGACCGAATTCGGCGATCTTCTGGAACCCGATCTGCTCGAGCTGGAGGTCGATGGCCAGCACTGGGTCTGCCGTGAGTTCATCTATGTCGTGCTCAACAAACCCGCCAATTATGAGTGCTCGCGTAAACCCAGCCACCATCCGGGCGTGCTGTCGCTGTTGCCGCGCATATTTTCGGAGCGCAACACCCAGCCGGTAGGGCGCCTCGATCACGACACCACCGGCCTGCTGCTGCTGTCCGATGACGGCACCTTCATCCACCGTCAGGCGTCGCCCAAGCATCATGTGCCCAAAGTCTACGAGGCGACCACGCATGAGCCGGTCACGCCCGAGCTGATCGCCTTGCTGCTGTCCGGCGTCAAGCTGGTGGATGAAGCCGAACCGCTCGTGGCCATGTCCTGTCGCCCGCTCGATACGCATCGTCTGGAGATCGTGCTCGAGCAGGGCAAATACCATCAGGTCAAACGCATGCTCGCCGCGGCCGGCAACCACTGCGACGCGCTGGTGCGCACGGCCATCGGCAAGCTCAGACTCGAGGAGCTCGATCTGCCGCAGGGAAAATGGTGTTTTCTTAATGAAGAACAGTTGGCCCTGCTGGCCCCTTGAACGGCAGCCCCCTTGATGCCGGCCCTCAGGCTGGCGGCTGGTTCTCGGGTGCGGCGCGTTTGAAGGCGTCGTGCGCAAGGCAGTGGGCTTCGATCTGCAACAAGGCCGGATAGGCTTCGAGATCGCACTGGGTGCGCCGGGCATTGGACAACTGCGGCACCAGAAACACGTCGGCCAGCCCGGGTTCGTTGCCAAAGCAAAAACGCTCCGGATGGCTGCGTGTGGCCATCATCTGTTCGAGCGGTGCGAGACCCTCGCTGATCCAGTGCCGATACCACTCGTCCTTGACCTCGCTGGCCAAACCCATCTCCCCGGTGAGGTATTGCAGCACGCGCAGGTTGTTGAGCGGATGCAGGTCGCAGGCGATGGCCAGCGCGAAGGCGCGCACTCTGGCGCGCGCAATCGGATCAGCAGGCAACAGCGGTGGCGTGGGCGCCACTTCTTCAAGATACTCGATGATTGCCAGCGACTGCGTTAGAAGGTCGGATTCCACCTGCAAGACCGGTACGAGCTTTTCCGGATTCAGCATGGCGAAGTCAGGCGCGCGCTGCTCGCCCTGAAGCAGATGAATCGAGATGTATTCGTAGGGAAAACCCTTGAGGTTCAGGGCAATGCGCACGCGGTAGGAGGCCGAAGACCGAAAGTGGTTGTAGAGCTTGAGCGAGTTGGCCGCATTCATCATGATTGTCTGGAGGGGTTTGTTGAAAGGGGCCGATGGACCGGATTATCCATCAGCCTTCCTGGCGGTCACCTCGATGACCGCAAGCTCAGAGCGGCAATGCCATCAGGGTGTCGACGCGCGAACTGTCATTGACGACAATGCGTTCGATAAAACTGATGCGCTCCGGCGTGATGCGCAACACGTCGTGGTAGCTGCCGCTTGCGAAGATGGATGTGCTGCCGTCCTGCATGATGCGCATGACCAGAAAACTGGTCTCGGTGCGCACGGTGTCGGCTTCTCGGCTGACGACATGGGGCCGCCCAAGAATGTGCCGGTAGCATTGGTCTTCGTAAATGTTTGCCTCGCGCAGCGACTTCACGCGGTCTTGCAGCATCGCCCGCGAGTCGGCGTAGATCAGGCCGATGGGATAACCGGCGGCGACGTTGTCGCGTGAAGTGACCTTGTAGGTGCATTGCTCTTCAAAGAACCCGGGCCACAACTCCAGTTCATCCCGGTCGATCGCGCGCGCATAGTCCTCCATGAGGTCGGCGAGGGCGGCAATCAGGTCTGCCCTGTTTTTGTACTGTTCGGTCGTCATGCTCACAACTCCAGGTAGCTGCGGTAGGCTTTCCAGAAGCCACGGATCGCGCTTTCGGTGGTGCGCGTGCTCGAACTGACGGTGTCCCGGCCGCCCATCAGGACCACTGAGGATTGGCCGGATGCCTGCGCCGTGCCACGCCGCACGAAGCCGCCGATGGCGCCGTCTTCCATCGAAACATAGCCTGCCGGTCCGACCAGATTGGACTGCTTCATGCGCATCTTGAGCAGGTCCTCGCTGTCGTCGGCGAAGCCGAGAATGGTCCAGCGCAGGTGGGTTTCGTTGGGTCCCTTGGGCAGCACGTGACGCACGGCAATGCTGTTGTGCACGGTCTGCAGCACGAAGCCGGGCATCATGGTGACAGCCTGCACGTGACAGCCGTCGTGGTACTCGTCGGTTATGTCGAGCAGGCCCTTGTCCTGAAGCTTGAAGTTCGCCTGGTTGCTGCGCAGCTGTTCCTTTTCAAACTCGCTGTCCTGCTCGCCGGTATGAGACAGCGAATAGCTTGAATGGTGCGCGCCCGACTCGGACACGATCAGGCCGCCGCCCTGAGACAGGCGCGACACCTTGAAGGTCGAGAAGAAGGTGTGCAGGATGCTCGAGTGGTAGCTGTCCTTGATGTTCTCAAAGTAGAGCTTCCAGTTGTGCGGCAGGATCTGGGTATAGCGGCCGTAGACACGCAGTGGCTTGTGCAGCACGCGCAGCAGGCGCGCCGCGACGGCTTCACCGAGATAGTCGAGGATCGGCGGCGTTTCGTCGGACAGGGTGCCAAACACCAGGCCACCGAGCGTGGTGACGCGCAGTTTGCGCGGACCATACTGGCTTACGTCGAAGTCGGTCGGCATGCCGCCCTGGCCATTGACACCCTGCGCAAACGCCGCACTGAGCACATTGCCTTTGAAGTCGTGACGCCACGCGTGGTAGGCGCAGACGAAATTTTTGGCGCGTCCCTTGTTCTTGAGCGCGAGCAGCGATCCGCGGTGTGCGCAACGGTTCTCAAAGGCGTAGATGCCGCCATCCGGTCCGCGATTGACGATCACCGGCATCTCGCCGACAAAGTTCGTCAGGTAGTCGCCCGACTCGGGAATTTCCGCCTCAAGGCACAGGTAGTTCCAGACCGGTCCAAGAAACAGCTTTTCCTGCTCCCGGTCATACACCTCCTGATCCTGATACAGCCAGTAGGGGATGCGTGTGACGTCACCCTCGGGCCATTTCTGTTCAGCGTTTATCATGCAAGCCCCTTTGATTATTCCGGCGACCTCAGATGGGGTCGTCGAACCGCTCGTACACCTTGATCACCGAAGATCCATCTTCTTTGCCCAGGCCCATGCTGCGGGCGATCTGGTAGATCTGTTGTGTCACGCTGGCCATGAATACGGGCACGCCGAGTTCCTTGGCGAATGCCGTTTCCAGCTCCTGATCCTTAAAGCTGATGTCGTTGGTGCCGCCGGGCGTGAAGTCGCGCCGCAGCATTCTTGGCGCGCGCATTTCGAACGCGGCACTGTTGCCGGAACTGACCTTGACAGCCTCGATCACCGTTTCAAGTTCGAGTCCGGCTTTTTTCGCCATCACCAGCGCTTCGGCAACCGCGATGGTGTTCACCTGCGCGAGCATGTTGCACAGCAGCTTGATTTCGATGCCGCGGCCTGCCGCACCCATGTAAAAGACGTGTTTGCCGATGGCCGCAAAACAGTCGCCAAGCATTGGCGCGACGGTGTCCTGCGCGCCCACAAAAATTGCCAGCGTGCCGGCGATGGCGCCCTCGGTGCTGCCGCTCACCGCGGCATCAAAGAAGGTGATGCCGCGCGGTGCGGCGCGCTCGGCCAGAGCGCGAATGATCTTTCGGTCGATGGTGCTCACGCAGGCTACGTGATGGCCTGCCGCCGCGCCGGCCGCGATGCCCGCCGCACCGAACATCACCTCCTCAACCTGGGCCGCGGTTTCTACCACACAGAAGGTGCGCGTGCAGCGCCGGGCGACCTCGGCCGAACTGTCGGCACACTCGGCACCGGCGGATTGCAGCGCGGCCATTCTGGACGCATCGCGATCGTAGACCACCACCGCGATGCCGGCCTTCAACATGTTGCGCGCCATGGGCGTGCCCATCGCACCCAGGCCGATGATGCCGGCCGGCGATGCCGCCGGGCTTGTCTGTTTCACCCTCGCTGCTTCATTGGCCGACAATGACACGGTCTGCTCCCAGTTGCTCAATGTCGGCGTCGCTCAGACCGATGCCGCGCAGAAGTTCCATACGATCCGCGCCCAGGTCGGAGACCCAGCGCGCGGCTTCGACTTTGGCCGAAGAGAATTTGAACGGCTGGTTCGGCACGAGGTATTCGCCCGAGCCGTCGGTGACGGTGGCATACGTGCCGTCGGTGCGAAACTCTTCGTCGGCGACCAGTTCTTCCACGGGTTTGTAGCGTGAAGTCGGCACGCCCGCGCGCATCAGGATGTCCTCACACAGCGCGGCGGGCCGCTCCTGCGTCCATTCCTCGACCTTGGCCATCAGTTCGTCCCAGTGCTCCTCGCGACCGCGCGCGGTGGCAAAACGTGCATCGGTCTTGAATTCGGGATGGCCGATGGCGTCCATCAGCTTTTCAAAGTTGGCCTGATTGGCCGGTACCACAACCACGAAGCCATCTTTGGCTTTCGAGGGCGCGTAGATCGGCCGGAACACTTCTTCTTTGGGGAACTGGGCCGACTGGAATTCGTAGACCAGCAGGCTCAGCGCCGAGGGCAGCAGGGCGACATCGATGTGCTCGCCGCCACCGTGGCGCTCGCGGTTGAGCAGTGCGGTCTGAATGGCGCCAAAGGCGTATACCGCCACGAAGATGTCAGCGACGGCAGCCGACATGTTGGGCGGGCGCTCCAGATGTTTGTTGTACCACATGTGCGTCAGATCCAGTCCGCTGGCGGCGTGGATCATCGGTGCGTAGGCGGGCTCACGGGCGCGGCTTCCGGTCTGGCCAAATCCCGAGATCGAGCAGTACACCAGATCTGGAAATTCGTCCTTGAGGTCTTCGTAGCCCAGGCCGAACTCATGCATCACGCCCGGCCGGTAGTTCTCGACGACCACATCGGCAGTGGCGATCAACTTGCGTGCGATGTTGCGGCCGCGCTCCGACTTGAGATCGAGCGCAAGGCTCTTCTTGCCGCAATTCATGTGGCCAAAGTAGCTGCTGCGTCCGTTCCGGATCGGCGATCGGTGGCGGAAGTAATCGCCCGCCAGAGGTTCGATCTTCACGACTTCGGCACCACAATCGGCCAGCATGCGCGTGCCAAACGGCCCTGCGACCATTGAGGTGAAATCAATGATGCGCATGCCGCTTAACGGAGCAACTCCTTTGGGCATTCTGTTTCCTTGGCTGTTCTGATGGCTTGGGGTCAGTCGGCCTTGGCGCCCGAGGACTTGACGATGTTGCCCCACAGTTCCCGGTCACGCTGCATGAAGCTGAAGAATTGCGGCGCGGGCATCAGCATGGCATCGAAGCCCTGCGTCTCGAAGGTTTTGCGCGTTGCGGGATCGGCGCGCAGCACCTGCTGGATCGCGGCATTGAGCTTGTCGACGATCGCCTTGGGCGTGCCGGCCGGCGCCACCAGACCCATCCAGAGTTGCCCGGATGCTTCCGGAAAGCCCTGCAGCCCGGACTCGGCCATGGTGGGAATCTGCGGCGCGTAGACGCTGCGCGTGGCGCTGCTGACTGCCAGTGCCTTCAGGCGGCCCGAGTGGACGTGCGGCAAGGGCACGGCGAGTGCATCGACCACGCAGGAAATGTTGCCGCCCAGCAGATCGATGAGCGCCGGCCCGCCGCCCCGGTAGGGAATGTGCTGGATCGGTGCGCCAGACAGGAATTTGATCACTTCCAGTGCAAGGTGCGAGGAGGTGCCGTTGCCGCCCGTGCCGACGGTGACCGAGCCAGGCTTGGCCTTGGCCATGGCGATCAGTTCAGCCATCGAATTGGCCGCCAGTTTGGGATTGCAGATCACCACGTTGACATAAGAAGCCAGGGGTGAGACGGCCTCGAAGTCCTTGCCCGGGTCGTAGGCCAGTGTGCTGTAGATGAACGGATTGATCGATTGTGTGCCCGCCGAAACAAGCCCGATGGTGTAGCCGTCGTTGGGCAACTTTGCCAGTTGCGAGACGCCCAGCGAGCCGCCGGCGCCGCCGCGGTTTTCCACGACGATCGGCACGTTCAGGAGCTTGCTGAGCGGGGTGGCGACCGAGCGTGCGAGCGCATCGCCGGGCCCGCCGGGAGGCAGAGGCACGATCATGCGAATCGGCTTGGACGGATAAGCGTCCTGGGCGAAGGCCGTGCCGGACATCAGCATCGTTGCAGCGGCCAACAGTGGAACGACCTTCATGGTCCAGGTCGCTTTTACGGTCTCACGCGTGGTTTGCATAGTCTTGTCTCCGGAGTCCAAACTGCATATTTTTTTAAAAGCCCGATCCTGCCGGGTTATCTGCTTTGTCCAAACGTGGCCAGATCCATCAGTTCGCTGATTGAATCCAGTTCGTCCAGACGGTCCACCAATTGAAGCGTGCGTTCAATCTGTTCCGTGCTCAGGAAGCCCTGCGTCATGGCGCGGTGGCGCTGTGCCATTTCCTGTTCGCTCAAGGGGTTGTCACCACCGCCCTTGAGTTCGCGCGCGCCGACCGCAGCCGTATATTCCTTGCCGGACTTCAGGGTCACCGTGACGGGCTGAGTGTAGGGCATGGAGCGACCGCCGGTCATGTCTTTGCGTTCGATCACTTCAATTTTCCGGCGTGCCTGCTGATAACGCGGCTCGAGCGCACCCTGGTCGCTGAACGGTCTCAGGTAGGGCAGTTCGACCTTGCCGTCAATGAGCACCGAACCGAGCGCCTGATGCAGACTGAACTTGGCCTCGGAGCCATTTTTCGGATCGTCGAAACGCAGCAGGTCGGCAATGAAGGGCGGGATTTCGGCGCGCACGCGCTCCACATCGTCATAAACGAAGTGGTGCTGATTCATCAACTCGAGGAGCGCATCCATCGAGCGGTGGTTCATGAAGCAGCAGCCATACTTCTTGATGAAAATGTCGGTGATGCAATACGGCTTGCCGAGTTTTTCGGCAACGCCTTCCAGATTGAAGCCTCGGCCAAACGAACTGTAGACTTCAAAGAAGCCCTGTTTGCCTTCGATGAAATTCGGGTTGGCGGTCACGCCATTGCGCGCCAGGCTGGCCGAGGTGGTGCCGTTGCGGCAGCCAAAACCGCTTTCCATCAAATGCGTCATCGACCCCGTGTGCTGCTGCTGGCCCGAAGCCTGGCTGATGGCTATGCCAAAAGCATGCTGCATGGTCTCGGCCGACAAGCCCATCAGGCGTCCCGCAGCGGCCGTCGAACCAAATGCGCCGTAGTTGCCGATGCTGCCCATGCCGCGGTCAAACAGGCCGGGGCCAGCCATGCCCAGCCTGACCTGCACCTCGAGAGCCAGAATCACGGCTTCGATCACTTCGCGGCCCGAACGGCCATATTTTTCGGCGACATTCAAGGCCACCGGGATGACCGTGAAGGGATTGCTACCGGTGTACTGCCCGATCGCTTCGAGCTCGCAGGCATGCGCCGTCGTGCCATTGACAAAGGCCGCGTGCGCCAGCGAGGTCTTGAACTTCTGGCCGAAAACGCTGCATTCGGGCGCGCCGCCGGCTTCCCTGACGTAGCTGGTGATCTTCTGTGTCACCGGCTCATTGGCAGCGCTGATGCAGGCGCCGATCACATCGAGGATCAGCCCTTTCGCGGCGCGGATTTCCTGGCCCGAAAAGTGGAGTTCGTCGTTGCGCACGACGAACTCGGATATTTCACGTGTTAAACCCATGGTCATCAACCTTATTGAAAGACACGGACAAAGTCCGCAGATGCAAAACTGGATGTTGCAGGCGGTGCCCTCACTGTTCAGGCCTGCGTGACGATGTTCTGTCGCTTGAGTTCGGCGATCTCCGACTCGGAGAATCCCCAGCGCGCCATCACTTCGTCGGTGTTTGCTCCGGGCACGGCCGGCACCGGGCGGCGCACCGCGGAAGGTGTGCGGCTAAAGCGCGGCGCGGGAGCGGGCTGCATCACGCCTTCGACCTCGATGAAGCTGTTGCGCGAGAGGGCGTGCGGATGTTTCTGCGCCTCGGCGATGTCGAGCACCGGTGCGAAGCAGGCCTCGCGCCCTTCCATCAGCGCCGACCATGCGTCGCGCGTCTTGCCGGCAAATATTTGGGCAAAGCGCTCGCGCAGGCCGGGCCAGGAACTCCGGTCGTATTGATCGGGCAGGGTGTCCGGATCGAGGCCCATGCCTTTGACCAGTTCACGATAGAACTTGGTTTCGGCGGCGGCGACCGAGACGTGTTTGCCATCGCTGGTTTCGTAGACGCGGTACCAGGGCGCGCCGCCATCGATGACGTTGGACTCGCGCTCAGGCACCCAGTCACCACTGCCGGCGTAGCCGAACTGATTGGTCATGAGCGAACTGATGCCATCGAGCATGGCAGCATCGACCACTTGCCCCTTGCCGGACGACTTTGATTCGAGAATGGCCGCAACGATGCCCAGCGCGAGATAGACCGCCCCGGAGAAATCGCCGAGCAGATTGAGCGGAAAGGCCGGCGGACGGTCGCGCGCGCCGAAAAAAGGCAGCACGCCGCTGAGGGCCAGATAGTTCAGGTCGTGGCCGACAGCCTGAGCCAGCGGACCTTCCTGTCCCCAGCCAGTCATGCGACCGTACACCAGCCGCGGGTTGCGTTGCCAGCAGGCCTCGGGCGACAGGCCGAGGCGCTCCATCACGCCGGGCCGGAAACCCTCGATGAGCGCATCCGATTGCGCCAGCAGTCGCAGCGCCACCTCACGACCCTGTGCGGACTTCAGCTCCAGAGCCATCGAGGGTCGGTTGCGGTGTACGGGATCGAAGCGCCGCGCCTTTTTCCGGATGCCCAGCCCGTGGGCCACCACCCGGTCGACACTGATAATCTCGGCGCCCATGTCAGCCAGCAGCATGGCGCAAAACGGCCCGGGGCCGATGCCGGCGAACTCGACGATGCGCGTTCCGTGCAGGGGACCTGACGCAGATTCCATGAGGTGAGGGTGCCTGTAGTTATTGAGAAAGAAGTGAGCGTAACAACCGGGATCACTCGTTGTCAATAAGAAATCTATTTGCGTATAGGCAAAAAATCATGGAGTGCAGGGCCCTCGCTGTGCCTCATGGATCGACCACACTCCTTGTTTTTACTGGGGTTTACCCGATGTCGGCGCAGGCGGGAAAGTCTCGGATTTGTTTTGCGTATGGGCAATGGTTTTTCCCCTTGACAAAGAAAATAACGACCGCTACCTTGTCTGAAGCTGTGGAGTAAGCATGGCCCTGACGACAAAGGGCCTGGCGCGCGCTGTTCAGGCCGCTCAATGCAAGTCCGGAAGCGACCCAATCAATACAACCGACGAGGCGATAATGGGATTGACTCACGACGTAGCAAAATTCATCGCCCGAACCCGGTATGAAGACCTGCCGCCAAAGCAGATTCAGGCGGCCAAGGACCTGATCCTCGATTCGCTGGGGGCCTCGATCAGTGGCGCGCACGAACAGGCCACCGACATCGTCACGCAGTTCGCCATGGAAGGGGGCGGGGGCGGAGGGTGCGGCGTCGTCGGCAGAGGCTTCAAGACCTCGCTGAACAACGCGGCCCTGATCAATGGCACATCGGTGCACGCCACCGAACTCGAGTCGCTCGGACAGTTCACCGGCAGCAACGCGTTTACGGTCATCCCCGTTGCGCTTGCGGTGGCGGAAAAATTCGGGCTGTCGGGCAAAGCCGTGCTCGAGGCCGTGATCATCGGCCTGGATGTGCAGGTGAAGATCGGCATGGGCGGCCCGGGGGTGTTCGACAAGGGCTTTTCCAGCATTGGCATGTTCGGTGTGTTCGGCTCAACGGTCGCAGCCGGCAAGCTGATGGGCTTTACCGTCGAGCAGATGCAGCACGCCATCGGCATCGGCATCTCGCAATGTTCCGGCCAGTTGCGGCTGCACGGCTCGACCTCGCATTACGTTGAAAGTGGCTTCGGCTGCCGGGCCGGTGTCACCGCCGCCATGCTCGCCAAGGGAGGCCTGACCTCAGACCCCAATCTGATCGAAGGCAAGCAGGGTTTCTACGAACTCTACAGCTCCGACGGCCGGGGATACGACGCTGAGCATGTGGCTGAAAAGCTCGGCAACCCGTTTTGCGTGAGCGACATTTTCATCAAGAAATACGGCAACTGTTTTCTGAACCACAGATCCATGGACGCCTTGGCGCAAATGATCGAAGAGCACAAGTTCAGCGACGACGATGTGGCCCACGTGCGCGCCGAAATCCCGCCCTTCATCCACGACATCCTCGGCCGCTTCCCGGAGCCGTTGACCGGCGACGAAGCGCGCTTCAACCTGAACCACGCCCTCGCAGCGATCCTCGCCGATGGCAAGCCCGACATGCCCTACCTGAAACCGTTTACCGACGCGGGTGCGCTCGATCCACGCTACAAAGCGGCGCGCGACAAGGTCGAGGTCATCGTACGCACCGACTGGACCGGCGGGCGCGCCTCGCCCTACAGCCAGCCTGTGACCGTGACGCTGAAATCGGGCCAGCAGTTCACCAAGGCGGTGGACGCCAGAAACCTCAAGGGTGGCGCCGACAACCCGCTCTCGAAAGAAGAAATGCTGACCCGTCACCGCAACCTGACGACCGGCTTTCTTTCGCCCGATCAGGTCGAGCGCACCATCGACTTGGTAGATCGGCTCGAACAACTCGATTCGATTACTGAACTGATGGACATCGTTACGTACGGAAAGAAGTCCTGAGCGCAGGGTCGACCTTGGCGTTGATGGCGAGTTCGACCTTGCCCGCTCATGAGCATGCAGCGGCCGGCGTGCAGGACGCGCGTCGGTAAACCCAATAACAATTCACCGATCGATCGGTGGCAGGAGACAAACCATGATGCCGGCAAAAGCAGCAGCCTTCGTGCGTTTCGGGTTCGTTCGTTTTGCGTGGGTGTATTCCGCAGCGCTGATCGGGCTGTTCCTGTGTGTTGCCCTGTCGCCCCAGGATGCCGCAGCGCAAGCGTATCCCTCCCGGCGCATTACTCTCATCGTTCCTTATGCGCCGGGCGGCATTGTGGATCTCATCGGGCGCATGCTGGCAACGCCTCTGGGCGAACGACTCGGGCAGCCCATCGTCGTCGAAAATCGCCCCAGCGTGACCGGCAACGTCGGTGTTGCCGCCGGCGCCCATGCTGCGGCCGATGGTTACACCATCACCCTGATTGCCAACGCAAACCTGATCAGTGCGCTGGCCGAAACCAAGCCGCCCTACAATATGGTGGCTGACTTCGCCCCCGTTGCGCAACTGGCCGAGTATTACGCGGTGCTGGTCGTCAACGCTTCCCTGCCCGCCAAAAACATGACCGAACTGATCGTGGCCATGAAAGCCAAGCCGGGTGGGATCACGGTGGGGAGTTCTGGTATCGGTTCGTCGGCGCACGTCGGCCTGGCTTTGCTGAGCCAGAAGGCCGGGGTGGAGGCCTTGCACGTGCCGTACAAAGGCGAGGGACCGCTGATCACCGCGTTGCAGGGTGGCGAGATCGACATGGCGTTTCTGACGACCTCCGGTGCCAGCGTGCAACTGAAAAGCGGCAAGCTGCGTGCCCTCGGTGTGACCTCGCCAAAACGTATTTCCGAGTTCCCCGACATCCCGACGATTGCCGAAACCCTGCCCGGTTTTGCGCACGTTGCCTGGCTTGGCCTGGCCGTACCCGAAGGTACACCGCGCGACCGCATCGACCTCCTCAACAAGGAGGCGCTGGCCGTCTTTCAAACCGCCGATATCCGGCAAAAACTCGCGGCGCGCAGCATCGAGGTGGCCGGCTCCACCCCTGATCAGTTCCGGCAGCGCATTCGCAGTGAATCCGAGGTCATTGCCACGCTGGTCAAGATTCTGGGGATCAAGGCGCAGTGAATGTAGCTCGGGCATCAACCGTGTGTGCGTCAGCCTGACTGTCCATTTGTGGCGGGCAAGGGCCCGGCATTCCGAAAGGGTGCCGGGTTTTTGTTTGACCGGGCGACGCATCTTCGGGTCAAAGCGACGGCACGTTACGCACACCTCAGCGTTCCCTCTTGCGTCGCGCGCATGAGCCCGACTCAAGATTTCCCCGACTTCATTAACATATGCTTTGAATTATCTTTAATATTCGAATAATATGGGCAAGTGAATTCGAAAAATATTTCAAAAAGCATGGCGTAGAATCGAAAAGAACAGCGTAGCAAGCCCACGCAGCAAGCCTGCTATCGGGCGGATAAAACGGGTCGGCGGCTCATCTCTTGAGCACGTCGACATTTGGGTATGACCCAATGCAGTCGGTCTAGAAATCAACCGATCAGGGAGGCAGTAATGAGCGTTACCAGAGCTCTTAAGCTTGTACTTTTTCTTGGTGTCGTCGTTTGGACGCCGTTTGCAGCCGCGCAGGCCGATTATCCAAGCCGCACGGTGCGCATGGTTTTGCCGGCAGCACCCGGCGGCGGTCTGGATTTCCTCGCCCGCCTGCTCGCCAAGAAAATGGGCGACTCGATGAAGCAGTCCTTCGTCGTCGACAACCGGGCTGGCGCGGGCGGCAATATTGCCCTCGAAATGGTCGCGAAATCGGCGCCGGACGGTTATACCCTGGTGATGCCGACCAGCGCGTTTCCGCTCAATCCCAGTCTGTTCGACAAGCTGCCCTTCGATACCGTCAAAGACTACTCGCCGGTTGTACTGATGGCCACCGCGCCGCTGCTGCTGGTGGTCAACTCCGCAGTCGAAGCGAAGATGGTTGAAGAACTGATTGCCCTGGCCAAACGCCAGCCCAATAAGCTCAACTACGCCTCGGGTCTGGCCAACACGGCCAACCTGGCCGCTGAACTGTTCAAGCGCTCTGCCGGGATTGATATCGTCGGCATTCCCTACAAGGGCGGCGGCCCGGCCGTCACCGACCTGCTGGCCAACACGGTGCAGATTTATTTCTCCACCATTCCTGCGGCGCTCCAGCACATCGAGGTGGGCAAGCTGCGCGGACTGGCAGTGACCTCCAAACAGCGCGTCAGCATGTTGCCCAA
>CANJOT010000093.1 GCA_947475815.1 Burkholderiales bacterium
ACCGTCGAGAGCACCAGAAAGCGGCGCGTCTTGTGATCCAGACCCGGACGCGTCCAGATCTCGTTCCAGGCATAGCACGTGATGAGCGACTGGAACTCGGCGTTGAAGGTATTGCTGTTGGCCAAAGAACGGTTCACCCAGGCTTCGCCCAGCACCTTGCGGCGCTGCACGAGGCCGCGCTCAAAATCGTCGTGTGACATGCTCTGTCTCTTTCGTGGATGAAGCTGCCCGGCGCGCCGCTTCAGACTGTTGCGCGCAGGGCCGCCAGATTCTGACGGGTAATACGGGCTGCGGCGCTCACCGCAAGACGCGCATCAAACCATGACTCGATGCGCTCGCGCGCAAAACGTGATTTTAACGCCGCATCGGCCTCGACTGCTTCGATGACCAGCTCCCGCAGGTGCCGGCCCGACGTCACCACCTGACGCGACAGCGTCTCAAGCAGCGCGAAGGCCTGCTTGCGGCCGATCGCCTCGGCCAGCGCCAGCGAAGCGCCTTCGGCATACACCAGACCATTGAGCGCATCAATATTTTTCAGCATGCGCGCGGCATCGACTTCCAGCCCGCCCATGGCCTCCTCGAGGGCCAGCAGCGCTCCATGCGCGGCGATGAACAAGCCCGGCCAATCGGCCAGCTCGGCCTGCCAGTCGCCCAGCCCACGCTCGTGTTCCTGCGGCATGGTGGCCAGCAGCGTGGCCACCCTCTGCGGCGCGCGAAAACTGGCCGACAGCGCGATCATCGACGATACCGGATTGCGTTTGTGCGGCATCGCCGACGAACCGCCACGGCCCTTGCCCGAGGGCTCGGCCAGCTCGCCCACCTCGGCCTGCACCATCAGCGACAGATCCCTGCCGATCTTGCCCAGCGAACCGCATAGCACACCGACTTCGCATCCCAGCACGGCCCAGCTGTCGCGCTGGGTATGCCAGGCCGACGGCGCTACCGCCAGCTCCAGTTCGGCGGCAACCCGGCGGACCACTTCGTCGGCCTTGTCCCCCATGGACGACAGGGTGCCCACCGCCCCACCGAGCTGCAACTGCAGGCCGGCACGCGCTGCCTCGGCCAGACGGGCACGGGCGCGCACCAGCGGGGCAACCCAGGCAATCACCTTGAAACCAAAACTCACCGGCACGGCTGGCTGCATCAGGGTGCGCCCCAGCATGGGGGTCTGCTCGTGACGTTCAGCCAGCGCAAGCAGATGACCGATGAGCGCCTGCAGGCTTGCATCGATCAGACCGACAGCCCGCCGGGTCTGCAACACCATGGCGGTGTCGATCACATCCTGGCTGGTGCTACCCCAATGCACATAACCGGCAGCCTCCACATCAAACAGGCCGACCGTCTCGGTCAGCTTCTTGACCACCGGGATGGCGAGCGAGCCGGCACGCCGGCTGGCGCTAACGATCTCGGCGGTGTCGTACAGTTCAGCCTTGCACACCCCCGTGATGGCGCTGGCCGCCTCGCGCGGAATCAGGCCCGCCTCCGCCTGAGCCCGCGCGAGCGCCGCTTCGAAACGAAACATCGCGTCGATGATGGCGTTATCGTCAAACAGCGCCACCATGGCCGGCGATGCCAGCATGCCTTCAAACGGATTGACCGACATCGTTACCCTTCAGTAGCAAACTTCAGTGACAGACAAAGCCTTCAACGGTAATCGAAAAACACCGTCTCGCTGGCGCCCTGCAGATGGATATCCCAGCGCCAGACACCGCTTGCTGCATCATGCTGCGCCACCAGCGTGGCCCGGCGTTCAGCGGGCACCTGAGCCAGGATCGCCGCGCCGGCATCGTTGTCAAAAAACACCGCCGTAAACTGATGCTTGAGCAGGCCGCGACCGTGCACGGTAATGTAAGCCGCCGGTTCGCCCGCAGCCGGCAGGGTCGGCAACTCAATATGGTAGCCAGTATTGCGCGTCGAGGCGCTGCGCCGGAAACCAGGCAACCCGGCCCCTGCCTCACTGGTGGCTGCCGGAATCCAGGCTTCCACCATGGCATCAGGCATGGCCACGCCGGCACCGTCAAAAACCTGACCTTCCAGCACCGCTGCCGAGGGCAGACGCTCACTGGCCTCAAAACCCCAATCGAGGCCATTGTGAAAAAACGGCCCGATGGTTTGTCCAGGTGTCATTGTCATGTTGGTCTCCTCACATTCCCATGGGCGTGGCGTTCTTGCCGCGCAGCACGATGTCAAAAATATAGCCCAGCGCCACACCCTCGATGGTTTCATCGATGGAGAAGCGCGAGATCATCGAATTGCGTGCCTTTTCATCCGGCACGCTGTTGAAGATCGGGTCAAATTCAAACAGCGGATCGCCAGGGAAATACATCTGCGTGATCAGGCGCTGGGCATAGACATTGCCGAACAGCGAAAAGTGAATGTGCGCCGGCCGCCACGCATTGGGGTGATTACCCCAGGGATAGGCGCCCGGCTTGATCGATACAAAGCGGTACTGGCCCTGATCGTCGGTCAGCATCTTGCCGTGGCCAACGAAATTCGGATCGAGCGGCGCATGGTGATCATCGAGCCTGTGGATATACCGGCCGGCCGCATTGCACTGCCAGACCTCGACCAGAGAATTGCGCACGGGCTTGCCGTCCTCGTCGACCACGCGTCCGGTGACGACGATTTTTTCGCCCAGCGGTTCACCCTTGCCGTGTTTGGTCAGGTCAGCATCATTGGGCAGCAGGATGCTGCTGCGTACGCTCACGCCGCGGTCGGTCGCGCCGGGCGCACGGATGGCCAGCGGCGCGAGTTTGGGGCCGCGCAGGGCGGTTGACTTGTAGGCGGCATATCCGACATCCGGGTTTCCTCCGGACGGCACGGCATCAAATTTCATCTTGGCTCCTGACATGTTGGACCCTTATCGGGCACTCTTGTGTGCGGATAGCGCGCATCGTCTGCAATTTTGGCGCTGCGACGACGAAATCTAGGCCAGAATCGGTCTCACGACAAGTCCAGACCCCCCTCACAGACAAATTATTCAACATTTGTGCGAATAGCGGATTATTTGGTTCACGCCATGACAACGACTCAAGATGCACTCCGACCCGATCATGATCCCGATCCCCAGCAGCGCGCCCTGCCACAGCGCGATCTGATCGCCGGCCTTGAAAAAGGCCTGGCGGTGATCGAGGCCTTTGATCAGGACAAAACACGCCTGCACATCAGCGACATCGCCGAGCGCTGCGGCCTGACGCGCGCCGCGGCACGCCGTTACCTGCTGACCCTCACCCACCTCGGTTATGTGCGCCAGGAAGGCCGGCAGTTTTCGCTCACCCCGAAGGTCTTGCGGCTGGGCCAGTCTTATCTGCATTCGGCACGACTGCCGCGCATCATCCAGCCGCAGCTGCACCGGCTCGCCTTTGCCCTGCAGGAAGCGAGCTCAGCCGGCATACTCGACCAGAACGATGTGATCTGCATCGCCGCCACCAGCGCCGGCCAGGTCGTTTCGGCGACGCTGCAACCAGGCACGCGCGTGCCGGCCTACTGCACCGCCAATGGCCGGGTGTTGCTGGCCGGCAAGCCACAGGCCGAGGTCGATGCCTGGCTGTCGCGCCAGAGCTTCGAACCCCTGACGCGGTTGACCATCACCAATGCCGAACGCCTGCGCATCGAAGTGGCACGCACGCGCGCCAACGGTTTTGCCATGGTCGACCAGGAGCTTGAACTGGGCCTGCGCACCATCGCCGTGCCGCTGAAAAATTTTGCCGGCGAAACCGTTGCCGCGATCAATGTCAGTACACACTCCTCGCGCATGGGCATGGATGAATTGCGCGAAAAATGCCTGCCGGCCCTGCTGCAGACGCAGGCGCAACTGAGCAGCGTGATCTGAGCAGCCCAATCCGGGTGGCGTAATCCGGGCGGCGTCCGGCGTCCGGCGTCCGGCGGCCGGTGGCACGGAGGCGCTGAAAGCAGTAAGCTTCGGACAGGCCTCCGGCCGACTGCCCAGCCCGAAAGCATTACCCGCACATGCCACGTCCGATTCACGCCCGCATTCACGTCAGCGCATTGCGCAACAACCTTGCCGTGGTGCGCGCACATGCGCCGTCGGCCAGAGTCTGGTCCGTCATCAAGGCAAACGCCTACGGCCACGGCATCCGCAATGTCTACGAGGGTCTGCGCGGCACTGATGGTTTTGCCCTGCTCGACCTCGACGAAGCGCTGCTGCTGCGCAGTCTGGGCTGGCAGGGGCCGGTGTTGCTGCTGGAAGGGTTTTTCAGTACACGCGACCTTGATCTGGTGAGCCGCCATCACCTCGCCACCGTGGTCCACAACGAAGAACAGTTGCGTCTGCTTGAAGCCCACCGCGGCCGCCGTGCCATCGAGGTACTGCTCAAGATCAACACCGGCATGAACCGCCTGGGCTTTGCGCCGAGCCAGCTGCAGGACGCCTGGACACGGCTGTCAGCCCTGCCTTTCGTGTCAGGCATCACGCTCATGAGTCACTTTGCCAACGCTGACGAGAACGACGGTGTGGCCCATCAGTTATCGACCTTTGAGAAAGCGCGTGCCGGCATACCCGGACCGGCCAGCCTGGCAAACTCGGCGGCCATCCTGTGGCATCCGGCCACGCATCACGACTGGGTGCGCCCCGGCATCATTCTTTACGGCGCCTCGCCCACTGGCCGGCAGGCCGACATCGCCGCCAGTGGCCTGCAAGCCGCCATGTCGCTGTGTAGTGAGCTGATTGCGGTGCAGGTCGTGGCACGCGGCGATACCGTCGGGTATGGATCGACTTACACTGCGAGCCGCAAGACGCGCATTGGCATTGTCGCCTGCGGTTATGCCGACGGTTATCCGCGCCATGCGCGCGGCAGCGGCCGCGAACGCACGCCCGTGCTGGTCAACGGACAACGCTGCCGCCTTGCCGGCCGTGTTTCGATGGACATGCTGGCCGTTGAACTTCCCGCACATTGTGATGCCGGCCCCGGTTCACCTGTGACGCTGTGGGGCCCCGGCCTGCCGATTGATGAAGTGGCGGCCTCGGCCGGCACGATCGGTTATGAATTGATGTGTGCGCTTGCGCCAAGAATACCGGTTCAGGCGGACTGAACCAACGATCAACCAGGGTGGAGACGCATGCCCGAACTTGAATTGCCCGCCGGGCCGCACGCCGCCGGCCGTTTGTATTACACCATCGACGACTGGACCGATGCCTGGACCAGCCCGTCGACCGTGCTGCTGATCCACGGCTTCACCGAGTGCGGCGAGGCCTGGCGTGGCTGGGTGCCCCATCTGGCACGCCACTATCGCGTCATCCGTGTTGACCTGCGCGGCTTTGGCAAGGCCGGTGCGGTGCCGGAAGATTTCAACTACTCGAGCGCGCTGCTGGTCGATGACATGGTGCAGGTGATCGAACGGGTGGCGCACAGCCCGGTTCATGTGGTCGTCATGAAAAGCGGTGCCATCACTGGCATCAAGCTGGCCGTTGCGCGACCCGACCTGGTGCGCAGCCTGACGCTGATCGGCTCGCTGGTCGAACCGAACGACGCCACCGGCTGGATCGAACGCATGGAGCAGCACGGCATGCGCAACTGGGCCGCCGCAACCCAGCGCAATCGCATGGGATCGGCCATGCCGCAGGCCGGCTTGGACTGGTGGAGCGACCTGATGGGGCAAACCGCGCTCTCGACCGCGCGCGCCTACCTGCGCTGGGTGGGCAGCGTCGATCTGCGCGGCGACCTGCCGCACATCGCCGCGCCAACGCTGGTGATCGGTAACCATACTCCGACCCTGCCGGCCGACTACTACGCCAGCTACCAGAAAATCATTGCGCAATCGGAACTGGTCACCATCGACATCGACGGCTATCATTCCGGCGGCAGCGCACCCGATGTCTGCGCGCTCGCCACCCGCGCTTTCATTGCGCGGCACGACCAAGGGAAGCTCTGAACCGATGTATTTCAATCCTCCGCAAAACCTGCAGGCACGCCTGTTTGCCAGCCTGCCACAAACCTGGCGTGACGTCGCCGCCGACAACGAATGGATCGTTGGCCAGAATGCACCGCACGCGCACAACCTGCTCGAAGGCCCCTCCTTCGATGCCGATGGAAACCTGTATTGCGTGGATGTTCCAGCGGGTCGGATCTTTCGCATCGACGCGCAGGGCAACTTCACACTGGTCGCCGAATACGACGGCTGGCCCAACGGCCTGAAATTCGCGCGCGACGGCCGCATCTTTATTGCCGATTACAAGAACGGCATCATGCTGCTCGATGCCGACAAGGGAACGGTCAAACCCTGGCTGGTGCGCGCCCAGCTCGAACGTTTCAAGGCGGTCAACGACCTGTTCATCGCCACCAACGGCGACCTGTATTTCACCGATCAGGGCATGACCGGCCTGCACGACCCGAGGGGACGGCTGTTTCGCGTCAGCGGCAGCGGCCGCGTCGACTGCCTGGTCGACAATATCCCCAGCCCGAATGGCGTGGTGATGAATCTCGACGAGTCCATGGTGTATGTGGCCGCCACACGCGCCAACAGCATCTGGCGCGTGCCGCTGATGCGCGATGGTTCGCCCGGCAAGGTGGGCAACTTCATCCAGCTCTCCGGCGGCGGCGGGCCCGATGGCCTGGCACTCGACCAGCAGGGCAGGCTGGTGATCGCGCATGTTGGCCTGGGCACGGTCTGGGTGTTCGACGCGCTCGGTCAGCCGGTCTACCGCATCCATACACCCGCCGGGCTGATGAGCACCAACGTCGCCTTTGGCGGTGCCGGCAACAAGACCCTGTTCATCACCGAGGGACTGAGCGCTTCAGTGCTGCAGGTCGAGCTGGACGTGGCCGGCAAGCCGATGGCGAACCAGCAGTAATACCCGGACGCACAAGACGCGCAGCTTGACACACCATTTTTGTATCTCGACAATGAACACCAATGCACTGGATCCAATCGATCCCGATCAACAACCACCAGCCAGAGACCGCGACTCGATTCGCCCCTATCCCCCATGACAGACCCCAAAGCCGGCGCCATCGACAGCGGCCGCACACGCCGCACCCTGCAAGTCAACAATCAGCACTACACCTACTACAGTCTGGCCGCGGCAGAAGAAGCCGGCCTCGGTTCGCTCGATCATCTGCCCTATACCATCCGGGTGGTCGCAGAAAACCTGCTGCGCCAGAACGCCACCGGCAAGGCCAACGGCGACGACCTCGCTGCCTTCGCGGCCTGGCTCAAACGCCCTGACGAGGATTGCGAAATCGGCTTTCGGCCGGCGCGCATGATGATGCCCGAGTCATCGGGCATCCCCTTTCTCGGTGACATCACCGCCATGCGCGACGCCATGGCGAGGCTCGGCGGCGACCCGGCGCGCATCAATCCGCAACTGCCGATCGACCTGATCGTTGACCACTCGGTCGCGGTGGAAGCCCATGGCCGTGCCGATGCGCTGGTGTTCAACATGAATTCCGAGATGGAACAGAACCGCGAGCGCTACGAGTTCCTGCGCTGGGCCAGCCAGACCTTTCAAAACCTGCGGGTATTTCCGCCGGGCTCGGGCATCCTGCACCAGGTCAATCTGGAGTATCTGGCGCGTGTGGTCTGGAGCAGCGATGAAGGTGGCGAACAGGTGGCCTACCCCGACTCGCTGATCGCCATGGACAGTCATACCGCCATGATCAACGGCATGGGCGTGATCGGCTGGGGCGTCGGCGGGCTCGAAGGTGGCGCGGTGGCGCTGGGCGAGCCGATCTCGATGCTGCTGCCTGAGGTGATCGGCTGCCGGCTGTCCGGCAAGCTGCGCCCCGGCGTGACCTCGACCGATCTGGTGCTGACCATCACCCAGACCATGCGTGAACACGATGTCATCGCCAAGTTCATCGAATATTTTGGCGCCGGCGTCGACAGCCTGACCCTGCCGGAACGCGCCACCATCTCGAACATGACGCCCGAGTGTGGCGCCACCATGTGCTACTTCCCAGTAGACCAGGAAACCCTGCGCTACCTTGCCCTGACCGGCCGCGACGCCGCCCAGATCGCCCTCGTCGAAAGCTACTGCAAGATTCAGGGCCTGTGGCGCGATGCCAGCACAGTGGTGCCGCGCTACGGCAAGATCATCGACATCGACCTTGATGCCATCGTGCCCTGCGTAGCCGGCCCGGGCCGGCCCGATGCGCGCGTGCCGCTGGCCGGTGCGCCAGCTGCCTATGCCGCGGTCTGGCCCAAGCCGGCCGCCGCCATCGACATTCCCGACACGTCCTACCAGCTCGGTCAGGGCAACATCGTGCTGACCGCCATCACCAGTTGCACCAACACCTCCAACCCGCTGGTCATGGTGGGCGCCGGTCTGCTGGCGCGCAATGCGCGGCGACGCGGACTCAAGCCTAAGCCCTGGGTCAAGACCTCGCTGTCGCCCGGCTCGCGCGTGGTGGCCGACTACCTGACGGCCAGCGGCCTGCAGGAAGACCTCGACGCGCTCGGCTTTCAGGTGACCGGCTTTGGCTGTATGAGCTGCATGGGCAATTCCGGCCCGCTGCTGGCGCCGGTGGCGCAGGCGATTGAAGACCACGATCTTGCGCTGGTCGCCATTTCCTCGGGCAACCGCAACTTCGACGCGCGTGTGCATCCCAGCGTCAAGACCAACTTCCTCGCCTCGCCGCCGCTGGTGGTCGCCTTCAGCCTGCTGGGCACCATCAACGAAGACATTGCCAGCGCTTCGCTGGGCAACGATCCCCAGGGCCAGCCGGTCTACCTGCGCGATATCTGGCCAGATACCGAGGAAGTGCGCGCCATCATCGCCAGCACCCTGACGCCCGCGATGTATCGCGACCGTTATGCCAAAGTGCTGGAAGGCGGCCCCGAATGGCGCGCGCTGGAAGCGCCACGCTCGACGCTCTACCAATGGGACCCGCAAAGCAATTTCATCGTGCGGCCGCCGTTTTTTGACGGCATGCAGGCACGCACCACGCCGCCCCGCAACATCCGCGGCGCGCGCGTGCTCGTGATGCTCGGCGACATGGTGACCACCGATCACATTTCACCGTTCTCGACCATTCCAGCCAAAGGCCCGGCGGGCAAATACCTGATCTCGCTCGGCGTCAAACCGCGTGATTTCGTCGGTTATGCGGCGCGGCGCCTGAATCACCATGTGATGGTGCGCGGCACCTTCGCCAACGTGCGCCTGCGCAACGAGCTCACACCCGGCGTCGAAGGCACCTCGACCCTGCACCTGCCTGACGGCGAAGCTACCACCATCTACGAGGCGGCCGAACGCTACCGCGCGGAAGGGGTACCGCTGGTCGTCGTGGCCGGGCGCGAATACGGCGCCGGCTCGTCGCGCGACTGGGCCGCCAAGGGCACCGGCCTGCTCGGCATCCGCGCCGTGATCGCCGAATCGTTCGAGCGCATCCACCGCGCCAACCTGGTCAGCATGGGCGTGTTGCCGCTGCAATTGCCTGCCGGTATGACACGTAAAAGTCTGGCGCTGAGTGGCCGCGAGACCTTTGATATCGAGGATCTGGACGGCGCGATTGTGCCGAAACAGTCAGTTCGCTGTACCATCACCCGTGAAGACGGTAGCAAAACGAGCATTGATCTCGTCTTGCGGCTCGACACGCGGCCCGAGGTTGACTACACCCTCAATGACGGCATTGCACAGTATGTGCTGCGTCGCAAACTCGCAGCCCCGCAATCACAAGACAGGAGCAATCCATGAAATCCATCAAGAACATGCGTACGCTGGCCATTGCCGCCAGCCTTGCACTGCTCACCAGCAGCGCACTGGCGCAAAGCGATTACCCCAGCCGGCCACTGACGTTCCAGATCCCGCAGGCCGTTGGCGGCTCGACCGACCTGCTGGCGCGCACCATCGGCCAGAAGCTCGGCGAGGCGCTCGGCAAGTCGGTCATCATGGACAACAAGGCCGGCGCCAACGGCATCATCGGCACCGAGCTGGTGGCCAAAGCGGCACCGGACGGCTACATGCTGCTGGTCGGCGGCACGGGCACGATGGCCATCAACCCCGGCCTCTACCCGAAGATTCCTTACGATCCGGTCAAGAACTTCACCCCGGTCGGCCTGTTCGGCTACTCCACCAGTGTGCTGGTGGTGCATCCCAGCTTTCCGGCCAAAACGATTGCCGATGTCATCAGCATGGCCAAGGCCAAGCCGGGTGACATCAAATACGCCTCCGCCGGCATCGGCAGCTCACCACACCTGTCGGCCGAAATGTTCAAGCTGATGGCCGGTGTCAACCTGCTGCATGTGCCCTACAAGGGCAGCACGCCCGGCGTCACCGCCACTATTGCTGGTGAAACCGACATGATGTTCACCGGCGTCGCCTCGGCGGTGGGCAGCATCAAGACGGGTCGCCTGCGCGCCCTGTCGATCACCGGTCCGCGGCGCTCCCCAGCCCTTCCGGGTGTGCCGACGGCAAGCGAGTCCGGCCTGCCCGGTTTCGAGGTGGACTTCTGGATCGGCCTGTTCGCGCCGGCCGGCACGCCACGCGCGATCGTCACGCGCCTCAACACCGAGATCAACAAGATCCTCCTGTCCGAGGACATCAAAGAACGTTTTGCCGTCAATGGTGTGGAAGCGATTCCGGGAACACCCGAGCACTTCGGTGAAATCCTCGCCAAAGACCTCGACCGTTGGGCCAAGGCTGTCAAAGCCGGCAACATCAAGGGTGAATAAGCGGGTCGGGCTGAAATGAGCGCTCAAAGCCCAAACCCGACGCCAAAAGCACAATACCGGCCGGTAGCGGCACCCGGCCGGCGCAAGGCGATCACCATCGGCGTCATTGGCCTGGTGATGATCGTGCTGACGGCGTTCTGGCTGCACCGGCGCCTGACGCACATCTACATCGACGACGCGCGCGTTGATGGCGAAGTGGTCACCATCTCCAGCCGCGTCGCCGGCTGGATCACCGAGCTACCTTCGGGCGAAGGTGACGAAGTCCGCAAGGGCCAGTTGCTGGTGGCCATCGACGACCGCGACGCACGCGCCCAGCGTGATGTCTTGCGCGCCCGCGTCGCCTCGCTTGAGGGGCAGATGGCCGTGCTGGCCGCGCAGCGTGGCCAGGTGGATGAAGAAACATCCGGCAAGTTTCAAAGTGAAACCAATCGCCTGGCCTCGGCCGAGGCGGACGTGCAGGCGCGCGAAGTCGACATGCGTCAGGCCAGCGCCGATCTGAAACGCAACCAGGATCTGGCGCGCCAGAAATGGATTTCCGAGCAGGCCCTGGAAAAGTCTCGCCTGGCCTCCCAGCAGGCAGAAATGAGCCACCGGCGCGCCCAGGCCGATGTTGCCGCGGTGCGCGGCACGCTGTCTGCGGCCGGCGGCAGCCGCAAGCAGTTGCTGGTGATCGAACAGCAACTCAAGGTACTGAACCGCCAGGCCGACGAAGTGCGCGCCGAGATGCGCCGTCAGGAACTCGACATCGCCGACCGCAACATCATGAGCCCGGCCGACGGCAAGGTCGTCATGACCTTTGTGCGCAAGGGCGAACTGGTCAGCGCCGGCCAGCGCATCCTGATGTTCCACGACCCGGCGCGTATCTGGATCGAAGCCAACGTCAAGGAAACCGACATCGGCCAGATCAAAACTGGCATGAGCGCGCAGATCCATGTCGATGCCTATCCGAACAAGGTATTCGAAGCCAAGGTGGTGCGCATCGGCCAGGCGGCCACCAGCAAGTTTGCCCTGCTGCCCGACCCCAATCCGAGCGGCAACTTCACCAAGATCACCCAGCGCCTGCCGGTACGCCTGCAACTGTCAGACAACAATCAGCTGCTGCGCCCGGGCATGATGGTGGAAGTCGGCATCGATGTCCGAGACCGCTGAGGTCCTGTTCGCGCGCTACGGTCCGCGTTACCGCATCTATGTGACGGTGGTGGCGATGCTCGGCACCATCGCCACGATCCTGACGACCACCAGTGTCAATGTCGCCATCATCGACATCATGGGCACCTTCGGCATCGGCCAGGACCGGGCGCAATGGCTCTCCACCGGCAACCTCGCCGGCGTAACCGTGGGCATGCTGCTGAGCGCCTGGCTGGTGGAAAATTTCGGCCAGCGCAAGACCTTCATCGTCGCACTGTTCGTGTTCATCGGCTCGCTCATGCTGGCCGCGCTCGCGCCCAATGACACCACCCTGATCGTCGCGCGCATCGTTCAGGGCGTCATCACCGGCATCATGCAAACGCTGGCGATGGCGACGCTGTTCACGGTGTTTCCGCCCGGCCAGCGCGGCACGGCCATGGGGTTTTTCAGTATCAACGTGATACTCGGTCCCGTCCTCGGTCCGATACTCGGCGGTATCCTGATCGAGCATTTCAACTGGCGTTATGTGTTTTATGTGTCGATCCCCTTCAGTGTGCTGGGCATCCTGCTGGGCACGCTGGTGATGCCCGAACGCGAACCGACCGACAAGGGTTCGCGATTCGACTGGACCGGTTTCGTCCTGCTCTGCGTGGCCACAGCAACCCTGCTCACGGCGCTCTCGAGCGGCCAGCATGAAGGCTGGAAATCCGACTATGTGTTGCGGCTGGCGATCTGCTCGGTGGTCAGCCTGGCCGCCTTCGTCTGGTGGGAGCTGCGCATCGACCAGCCGCTGGTCTACCTGCGCGTACTCGGCAGCCGCGAATTTGCCGCTGCCACCACGGTATCGTGGGTGTTCGGTTTTGGCATGTTCGGCACCACCTATCTGATCCCGCTGTTCGTGCAGTCGATCCAGAAATTTTCGGCGCTTGAGGCCGGCCTGCTGCTCACGCCCGGGGCGCTCATGCTGGCGGTGCTCATGCCGCTCGGCGGTTATCTGAGTGATCGGGTAGAGGCGCGCACCCTGATCCTGATCGGCCTGTTCGGTTTCGCCGTGTCGACCTGGCTGCAGGAAATGGTCGATGCCAACACCTCGTTCTGGACCATCGCCATCGCCGCCGCCGTCGGCCGGGGCGCCCAGTCCATGATCAATCCGCCGCTCAACGTCACCGCCTTGCGCGCCCTGTCACCCGAGATGGTGCGTCAGGGTGCGGGCATGATCAATTTTTCGCGCCAGCTGGGCGGCGCCTTCGGCGTCAATCTGTTGTCAGTGCTACTGGACCAGCGCACCGCCGTCTATGCCAGCGCCCTGACGTCGGCACAAAACACCATGACGGGTGCCACGGCCGATCTGCTGCACGGCGTTGAGCGCCTGCTAGCGCAGGGCGGTGCCTCGCCACAGTTGCAATCGCAGGGCGCGCTGCATTTTCTGGGTCGCGTGATTCATGAACAGGCCTACACCATGGCGTTTCGCGACAGCTTCTTTGCGGTAACGGTGGTGTTCGTGCTGGCGATGATTCCGGCCTGGATGATCGGGCGGGGCGACAAGCGCGATCTGGTTCGACGCGGCCGCTAATCCCTGACCGCCAGCCAGTCCAAACCGATCCCGCTCCCTCAGTCCGGTTCGACGATGCGCACACCAAACGGATTTTTCAGGCTGGTATCAATGCTCACCTGCACAGCGCGCACATCCGACTCGCCCGGGACGAT
>CANJOT010000094.1 GCA_947475815.1 Burkholderiales bacterium
CGGAATGACGATGATGGCGAGCGCAATCGCGCCGGCCCAGGCCGAAAAGTGCTTTGCCTGCGCCACATAAATCGAATACACAAACAGACCGATGACGATCGATGGCGCGGACAGCAGAATATCGTTGATAAACCGTGTCGCCGGCGTCAGCCAGCCGCGCTGGCCGTATTCCGCCAGGTAGGTACCGGCGAGGATGCCAACAGGCGTACCGATCAGGGTGCCCAGACCGGCCATCAGCACGCTGCCGATGATGGCATTGAGCAAACCACCGCCTTCGGCGCCCGGAGGCGGCGTCATTTCGGTGAACATCGCCGGGCCCAGTGCAGTGAAACCCCTGGCGAACAGCGTGAACAGGATCCAGATGAGCCAGAACAGGCCAAAGGCCAGAGCAGCGGTCGACAGCGCCAGCATGAGGCGATTGAACCGGTGGCGTGACTTGTAACGGCTGTTTTCCATCGAAATGGCGCTCATGTCAGGCCCCCTTCCCTTCGCTCTTTTTCAATTGCATCAGCAGCAGCTTGGAGAGCGCCAGCACGACGGTGGTGATGAGGAACAGGATCAGGCCAAGCTCAAACAGGGCGGCGAGATAATAGTCCCCGACGGCTTCCGTGAATTCATTGGCCAGCGCCGACGCAATACTGTTGCCCGGCTGCATCAGCGAGGCCGACAGGCGATGCGCGTTGCCGATGACGAAGGTCACGGCCATGGTTTCGCCGAGTGCACGCCCGAGGCCCAGCATGACCCCGCCAACAACGCCCGCCTTGGTGTAGGGCAGCACCACTTTCCAGACCACTTCCCAGGTGCTGGAACCGAGCGCATAGGCCGACTCTTTCATCATCGCAGGCACCAGCTCAAACACATCACGCGTGACGGCCGTGATGAAGGGGATGACCATGACCGCCAGAATGATGCCGGCGGTCAGCATGCCGATACCCATGGGCGGGCCCTTGAACAGGGCGCCGATCAGGGGCAGCGGCCCGAGCGTGGCAATCAGGCCGGGCTGCACATACTCCATGAACATCGGCGCAAACACGAACAGGCCCCACATGCCATAGATGATGCTGGGGATGGCGGCCAACAGTTCGATGGCCGTACCGAGCGGCCGGCGCAACCAGGCGGGCGACAGCTCAGTGAGAAACAGGGCGATGAAAAAACTGACCGGTACGGCAATCAGCAGGGCAATCGCCGAGGTGACGAGGGTGCCGTAAATCGGCACGACCGCGCCGAAGTTTTCCTTGACCGGATCCCAGTCTTCGGTGACCAGAAAGGCCGGCCCGAACTGGCGGATCGATGGCCAGGCACCGATGAACAATGAAATCAGAATGGCGACCAGCAGGCTGAACACCAGAAAGGCAAAGGCGCGCGTGACCCATTCAAACAGGGCATCGGCGCGTTTGTTGTCCTGCGCCGGAGGTAGATTTCGGCTGTTCATCTTCACATTGTCCGTCAATCGGGCTTTCAGGGCCGGGAGGACATTATCCGCAATTGCGCTCATCCATGACTTCCTGTTGGCAAAAAAAGACGGGCGGCGACGTTCGCCGCCCGCTCAGTGACCGCTGACGATCAATACACGGCCTTGCCCGAAGCATCTTTGATGCCGCCCTTCCACTGCCCCTGGATCAGATTGACCACGGCGGCCGGCATCGGCACGTAATCAAGATCGAGCGCCATTTTCTCACCGTTGGCGAAAGCCCAGTCAAAGAACTTGAGCACTTCAGCGGCATTGGCCGGCTTGTCCTGCACCTTGTGCATGAGGATGAACGAGGCGCTGGTGATGGGCCAGCTGGTCTTGCCCGGCTGGTCGGTCAGGATCAGGTAGTTACCCGGCGACTTGGCCCAGTCGGCACCGGCGGAGGCGGCCTTGAAGGTCAGGTCATCGGGTTCGACATAGGCGCCGTCGCGGTTCTGCACAGCAGCATAGGCAAGCTTGTTCTGCTTGGCATAGGCGTATTCAACATAGCCAAGCGCGCCGTCGATCTTTTGCACGTACGAAGCCACGCCTTCGTTACCCTTGCCACCCACGCCGGTGGGCCACTTCACGGCCGAACCTTCGCCAACCGCAGTCTTGAAGGCCGGGCTGATCTTGGAGAGATAGTTGGTCCACACGAACGTCGTACCCGAACCGTCGGAACGGGCAACCACGGTAATGGCCTGGGCGGGCAGGCTCACGCCGGGATTAAGCTTGAGGATCTGCGCGTCATTCCAGCTGGTAATCTTGCCCATGTAGATATCGGCCAGCACGGCGCCGGTGAAACGCAGCTTACCCGAGGCGATGCCCTTGACGTTGTAGACCGGCACCACACCACCGATGATGGCGGGAAACTGGTACAGACCGGACTTGGAGAGCTCATCGACCGTCAGCGGCATGTCGGACGCACCGAAATCAACAGTCTTGGCCTGGATCTGCTTGATGCCGCCGCCCGAACCGATCGACTGGTAGTTCATACCAATGCCGGTGGCTTTTTTGTAGGAATCGGCCCACTTGGCATAGAGGGGATACGGGAAAGTTGCGCCCGCGCCGGTGATGTCGGCCGCTGCCGCGATGCAGCTTGCTGCCATCGCCAGGCCAGCCACTGCTGCCTTGAGACTGAAATTTTTCATGATTATCCTCGTATTGTCCTGATTGAAATGCGCATCGCCAGAGTTCATCAGGAAGGAAACGAGCCGGGCTCAGTCGCCTTCTTTAGGTCGCGATGGAGCGAAGATAACGGATGCGCATGACAGGAATGTGACAAGAAACAATTCAGGCCGGCAAAATCATGGGCATTCCTCCCGGGCCTGCAGCGCTCGCGCCCACCCGACGCAGCCGGCCGCAAGCCGGAATCAGGCCTGCGCCGGCACCGTGGCGGCCAGTTGTTCGGCGGCGCCGCGCGCCAGCGCCTCGGTTTCGGCCTCAACCATGATGCGCAGCAGGGGCTCGGTACCGGAAGCACGGATGAGGATGCGGCCGCGCTGGCCCAACTCCGCTTCCACGATGGCGCGCATGTCATTGAGCGGCGCATGATTGTGAAAATCAAAATTGCGGCCGGTGCGCACATTGACCAGACGCTGCGGAAACAGGTGGACATCGCCGAGCAGCTCCGACAGGGACTGACCGCCGCGCCGCAAGGCCGAAAATATCTGCAGGGCGCTGATGATGCCGTCGCCCGTACTGTGTTTGTCCAGCGCCAGCAGGTGACCGGAACTCTCGCCGCCCCACAACCAGCCGCGATCACGCATCAACTCCAGCACATAACGGTCACCGACTTTGGCGCGTGCAAACGGCACGTTCATGCGCGCGAACGCCTGTTCGATGGCCAGATTGGTCATCAGGGTGCCGACCGCACCAGAGCTCTTGCCCTGACTCAGTCCGTCCTTGACCATGACATAAAGCAGCTCATCGCCATTGTAGATGCGGCCACTGGCGTCACACATGATCAGACGATCGGCATCGCCATCGAGTGCGATGCCGAAGTCGGCGCGCTGGGAGCGCACCGCCAGTTGCACCGCTTCGGGATGGGTGGCGCCATAACCGGCATTGATGTTGAAGCCATCAGGCGTCGCGCCGATGGCGACAACTTCGGCACCCAGTTCGTGGAACACGTGCGGCGCCACGTCATAGGCCGCGCCATGGGCGCAATCGACGACGATCTTCAGACCGTGCAGGTTGAGCTCAGCCGGGAAGGTCGACTTGCAGAATTCAATATACCGGCCGGCAGCATCGGGAATGCGTTTGGCGCGGCCCAGGGTGTCGGAATGGGCACACACCAGCGGCTCGTCAATCAGGGCTTCGATCTCGGCTTCAATGGCATCGGGCAACTTGTTGCCACTGGCCGAAAAAAACTTGATGCCGTTGTCATGATACGGATTGTGCGAGGCGCTCAGCACCACACCGGCGGAGAGCCGCAGGGCGCGCGTCAGATAAGCCACGGCCGGGGTTGGAATCGGCCCGGTCAGGCGCACATGCACGCCGGCCGAGGTAAAGCCGGCCTGCAGGGCCGCTTCCAGCATATAGCCGGAAATGCGCGTGTCCTTGCCGATCAGCACAGTCGGGCTTTCGCCGGCGGACGTGCGCGTCAGCACCTTGCCGGCCGCGTAGCCGAGGCGCAGGACAAACTCCGGTGTGATGGGCGCATCGCCCACCATGCCGCGCACGCCATCGGTACCAAAATATTTACGGCTCATTCAAGCTCCAGCTTGTTCTGGTGACGCAATCGCGCGCCACACCTTGAGTGCATCGACTGTCGCTGCCACATCGTGCACCCGCACGATGCTGGCCCCATGGGCGACCGCCCCGAGCGCCGCCGCAACACTGCCGGCCAGACGCTCGCCAACCGGCCTGCCGGTGATCGCGCCGATCATCGACTTGCGCGACACGCCGACCAGCAAAGGCAGACCCGCCGCACGCAGCCGGTCCAGATGATGCATCAACTGGTAATTCTGCCGCACGGTCTTGCCAAAACCAAATCCCGGATCAAGCACTATGCGCGCCCGTTCAATGCCGGCGAGCTCCAGAGCAGCCACCCGTTCGGCCAGAAACTGATGCACCTCGGCCACCACGTCTTCATAAGCCGGCGCCAACTGCATGCTGGCCGGGTCATGCTGCATGTGCATGACACACAGGCCACAGACACTGCCGGCCACGGCCGCCACGGCGCCGGGCAGGCGAAAGCCCTGAATGTCGTTGATCATGGCCGCACCCTCCGCCAGCGCGCGGCGCATCACCTCGGGTTTGTAGGTGTCGACGGACACCGCCAGACCACGCTTTGCCAGCGCGCGCAAAACCGGCAGCAGGCGGCTCCATTCCTCTTCCAGCGGCAGCACCGGGGCACCCGGGCGGGTCGATTCGGCGCCGAGGTCAACAATGTCTGCACCCTGCGCGGCCAGCAGCTCGGCATGCGCGATCGCCACAGCGGGCGTGTCGTGCGCACCGCCATCGGAAAACGAATCGGGCGTCAGGTTGACCACGCCCATCACCAGAGTGCGGTCCAGCCCGAAACGGAAATCACCACATTGGAAGGCGTGCATTGATCAATACCGGCGACAAAGGCGCGGAGGGGAAACCAGCCTGCATTGTAGCGGCTCCCCTGCCCGGCCTCACTGCGGCGGGCCTCAGCCCTCTTCGATAACGATCACCAGCTGCCGCCGCACGGGTGCCGGCGCCGGTGCCGGTGCCGCTAGAGGCGACGCGGCCTCGCGCTGGTTCACGGCAGAGCCGGCGTGGCGCTTGTCATCCGGCGCCACAGCATCCCTGGGAGCATCGGCAGCCCTGGCAAGCCGTACCACGCCGGGGTCGAGCGGATTGAAAACAAAAGGATAGGCCGCTTCACCGGCCGGGGTGCGGGCACCCAGCCAGAGATTGGTCGCACGTCTCGATACCCCCCAGAAGGTACCCAGCAGGAGGTCCGAGCCGACGTTCCAGATGCGCCGCTCGCGTTCCGTATGCCCCCCCGCAGCGAACGGCCGCCAGCTCAGCAGGGCGAGCGCCGTGAGGGTACGGGCCAGCGCGTCGGCCGTGGTGTGACGTTCAGGGATGCCAGTCGATGCGACGACACCGGCGGCCATATCTGCGACATAACCCAGGCTGGCAGCGGCCGACTCTTGGCGCAGGGAACGGATGGCATGGCGCAAGCGGCCCGAGGCCGTGCGAAAGTGGCGCGTGCGTTGCGCCTCGGGCAGCGGTTCGTCACCGGCATCCAGCCAGACATGATCGACCCCTTCCTGCACCGGTGTGTTGATCTTGCCATGGAGATGGCCCGTGACCAGCGACGACAGCGGCCCTGAGCCGCCCGCGCGCAGAATCGCCGTCAGTTTGTAGGGTGCGAGCGTATCCACCAGCGCGTGCAAGACCGAAAACGACACCCAGGCCACGTCGTTCTGCTTGTCACGATGATTCCAGCCACTGGGCGTGGGTGCTTCTGTGGCCGGTTTGATGTATTGCATGCCCATGCGACCGCGTTTCATGACACTGCTCACCGCCGCACCGACACTGCCGATGGTGCTGCCCCCCAGCGCCCAATTGAGCCAGGGCGGGATTCCGGCCATCTGCATGCCGATGCTGGCCGCCGCGCCGGAACCGAAACCGATATAACCGAACAGCGCGGCACAGCGTGCGCGGTGCCGGTCGCGCTCAATGGCACGTGTCATGAGGCGCTTTAATTCCGACTGGCCGGACGCATCGGTGGTGAGCAGGCCGGCGAACTCGTCTTCGGACAGCACGCCGGCAACCCGCCCGGCACGCTGCGCATCAAGGCCAGCTGTTTCGGTCAGCTGTCTACTTAACTCTGGCAAGGGCTGGTTGACCGCGGCCCCGGTGGCAACGCCCGTGCGGACTGGGCGCACTGGCATGGATGAGGAAGACGAAGATGAAGAGGAAGAGTACGCGGCGGCGGGCAGGCTGTCAGCCTCCGATGCGTCAGCGAAGCGGCCGAATCCCGCACCCAAGGACGGCTCGAACGGTTCGTCGTCGCTCGCAGAATTCCGGGGCAAGTCCGACTTGCGATCGACCATCCTCGGCGTATAAAACTGCGCACCGCCATCATCGCGAAGGTCTGATCTGCCGCTGACAAACATCTCAGCACTCAACCCGGATGAATCATCCTGATCCTGCAACGAAGCGGGGCCCCCACCCCCATCATCCATGTTCAGGCTGCGGCGTGTCGATGATCGAGATGTTTCACGCGGCACAGTCCGCTCAACGCGTTGCAGCAGAGATCTGGACCCATTGTTCAATTCCAGGCCCACCGGGGTGAAGTTTGACAATGTGATCCGCTCACCCGGCCCACCGCGCGCCGAAGCGGAATGGATACGAAGAGTCTGGGGACTCTGCTCGACATTGAGATCCGGTAAAGAAGGTCGACGATTGGAGTTGGAAGAAACGGGAAAGGTCATGCAGGCTCCTTATAAACAGGGACGGAATCGGCCAGCGACGGACGCCCGCCGCAATGCAATATCCCCCCGAGGAAAGCTGCATGCTGATCATGCCCGTGCCGAAACCGGGCACGAACCATGACTGAGTAGCATCACCACCCGAAGTGTTCCACCATCACCCGGGTATTTCTTGTGGGCAAAAAAATGCCCCGCCGAAGCGGGGCATGTGACCGAGTTCGAACACTGCTCTCGGCGGTCTGATCTGCTACAGGCGTTGCGACTGCATGTAATTGTCGAAGCCCGCTTCGGTAAAGCGGAACCAGAGAATCTGGTCATTGCGGAACTTGTGCCAGTCTTCGTAAACTTTTTTCCAGTTGGCATTCTTGGCGGACAGTTCGCTGTACACCGCGTTGGAATGCTTGAACGAAGCATCCATGATGTCTTTCGGAAACCGGCTCAGCTTGGTGCCGCCGGCAACCAGGCGCTTGAGGGCGGCCGGATTGCGGGCATCGTACTTGGCCTGCATGTCGACGTGGGCATACGCCGCTGCCGCTTCAACGATGGCCTTGTACTCGGGTGTCAGACTGTCCCAGGCCTTGGTGTTGATGTACAGGTCCAGTTGCGGGCCGCCTTCCCACCAGCCCGGATAGACGTAGTAGCGCGCCACCTTGTTGAAGCCGAGCTTCTCGTCATCGTAGGGGCCGACCCACTCGGCCGCATCGATCGTGCCTTTTTCCAGCGCGGGATAAATGTCGCTGGCCGGGATGTTCTGCGGCACCACGCCCATGCGCTCCAGGATACGGCCGGCAAAACCACCGACGCGGAACTTGAGGCCCTTGAGGTCGGCCAGCGACTTGATGTCCTTGCGATACCAGCCGCCCATCTGCGCGCCGGTATTGCCCATCGGGAAGCTGTGGATGTTGTAAGGACGGTAGAATTCACGCATCAGCTTGAGGCCATTGCCTTCGTACATCCAGGCAGTCATCTGACGTGAATTCATGCCAAAGGGCACGGCGCAACCCAGGGCAAAGGTTTCGTCCTTGCCGAAAAAATAATAAGGCGCGGTATGGCCACACTCGACCGTGCCGTTTTGCACGGCATCCACCAGCTGCAGCGGCGGGACCAGCTCACCGGCAGCGTGCACGGAAATCTGGAACTTGCCACCAGTCATGTCACTGACCTTTTTGGCGAAGGTGTCGGCGGCGCCAAAAATGGTATCCAGGCTCTTGGGGAAACTGGACGTCAGACGCCAGCGCAGCGCAGTCTGCGAGTGAACGATGGCGGGGGCTGCCAGGGCGCCAGCGGCGGCTCCGACAGCGGCTTTCTGAATAAACGATCGACGTTGCATAGTATCTCCAAGGAAGATTCGATTGCCTGACGCTAAACGCGAATAAAAAAGTGCATCAGAACATGACAAGACATGCTGACCACAAAGCCGATGATATTCTAATATTGCTGAGCCTACAACAATTGGGCCCGATGCCGACCCTGAAAAACGCATCTAAAAAAGGCTGTTTTCAGTGCGGCCGGCGCAAACATTAACAAAAATTAATATCAATTACGCGCCAGCGATGGTCATGGATTCAATCAGGACCGAGCCACAGGTTTTGTTGCCGCGCACGATGCGGTCTGCACCGACGGCGACGATATTGCGGAACATGTCGGCCAGATTGCCGGCAATCGTGATTTCTTCCACCGGCCAGGCAATCACGCCGTTTTCCACCCAATACCCGGACGCGCCGCGCGAATAATCACCGGTCAGGTAATTGACGCCCTGCCCCATCAACTCGGTCACCAGCAGTCCCGTGCCCAGTTTCGCCAGCATGGCCTTGAAATCATCGGCCGGTTTGGTATTGCGGCTGATCATGGAAAGATTGTGCGAGCCACCAGCGTTGCCGGTTGAGCGCATGCCCAGCTTGCGCGCCGAATAGGTGGACAGGAAATAACCGCGCACCACGCCCGCATCGACCACCTTGCGCAATTGCGTGCAGACACCGTCTTCGTCGAACGAGGCGCTGCCCATGCCTTTCTGGACGTGCGGGTCATCGGTGATGTCGATATGGCGCGCAAACACATCGCGGCCCAGACTGTCGACCAGAAAACTGGTCTTGCGGTACAGGCTGCCACCGCTGACGGCCTGGGTGAAGGCGCCCAGCAGGCCCGCGGCCAGAGGTGCCTCGAACAGCACGGGCGCAGTGCGTGTGCCGAGCTTGCGCGAATCGAGCCGCGCCAGGGCGCGGCGCGCGGCATATTCACCGATGGCTTCGGGGGCGGCCAGATCGGCCGGATCGCGCATCGACACGTACCAGTCATCGCGCTGCATGCCGTCGCTGCCGCGGGCGTTGCGGCCGGCAATCGGCGCCACCGACAGGCTGTGGCGCGAGT
The DNA here is from genome assembly GCA_947475815.1 of Burkholderiales bacterium. Lineage (GTDB taxonomy): Bacteria > Pseudomonadota > Gammaproteobacteria > Burkholderiales > Burkholderiaceae_D > CANJOT01. Next base: position 9,235 of record CANJOT010000094.1, read on the forward strand.
AAGCGTAACCGCCGCAAAAGCCGCGCGAATTGGCCGAAATGAACTGCGAATGCTGAGCCGATACCCCGGCGCCATCGGAATTGCGGATCAGCGGGCTGAGCGCAAAAGCAGCGGCCTCGGCACGCTTGCCGAGTTCTGCGGCCTCGGTGGCCGTGATGTCCCAGGCGTGATAAAGGTCGTAATCGCGCACCTCGTGCTGCAGCATGTCCTCATCGGGCAGCGCGGCGCAGTCATCTTCGGCGGTAAAGCGGGCGATGTTGTAGGCCGCCTCAACCGTATCGCGCAGGGCGCGGGTCGAAAAATCAGAGGTGCTGGCGTTGCCACGGCGCACCGACACGCCGGCGCCGGCGATATACACCGTCACGCCGATGCCCTTGTCGCGGTTCTGCTCGATGGTCTCGACCTTGCCCTTGCGTACATTGACACCCAGACCGCTGCCCTCGCTGACATCAACGGCACAATCGGTCGCGCCAATGGCACGGGCGTGGGCCAGAACGTCTGAGGCAAGTTGCTGAAGGGTCTGCTGGCTGTAGGCCAGATGATCACTGGATTTCTTGGACATGCGCGAGTCATGCAAAAGCATGCGGTAAGGGGAATGGCATTATCATAACAGCCGCACCGCACGCGTCCTGCTGCGAAGCGCCATTACCCCTGCCCTTGCCGGGCTTTATTGATCACTCGCGCCTCATGCCTCCGTCCAGACCCTATTCCGCCCCGCCGTCGACCGGTTCCCAGACCGGTTTGCAGACTAATTCTCAGGCCGACGCCCAGACCGACACCCCGGCGGGCGTCCAGCCCGGCTACAACCCGGAGTTGGGCTACGACCCGAGCAAGCCGAGCAAATCACAGCGCAAGCGCGACATGACGGCCCTGCAAAAACTCGGCGTGGAACTGGTTGCCGCCTCGCGTGAACGGCTCGAACGGGTCGACATGCCCGACAATCTGCGCGACGCCATCCGCGAGGCCCAGCGCACCACCAGCCACGAAGGCCGGCGCCGCCAGATGCAATACATCGGCCGACTGATGCGCGATGTCGACGCCGGGCCCATCGAAGCGGCTCTGGCGGTCTGGCACGGCGAATCGGGGGCCGAGACCGCCCTGCTGCATTCGCTCGAACGCTGGCGCAAGCGTCTGCTCGAGGATGACCGTGCCCTTGACGCCCTGTGCAGCCAGCACAGCGCTGCCCTCAATCCCATGACCCTGCAGCGCCTGCGCACGCATATGCGCATGGCACGCAAGGAACAGGCCGAAAACCGCCCGCCGAAACATTTTCGAGAGCTCTTTCAGGTGCTCAAGGAAATCCTCGGTACCGACACGAACGAAGCGGGCGTCGACGATGAAGATGAATACTGATCCGGCCGACCAGACACTGCGCATCGGCCTGGTGTCGATCAGCGACCGCGCTTCCAGCGGCACCTATCAGGACGAAGGCCTGCCGGCGCTGTGCGACTGGCTGACCGCGGCCCTGTTCTCAAGCTTCGAGATCACAACCCGCCTGATTCCCGACGAACGCCCGGTCATCGAAGCCACGCTGATCGATCTGGTCGACAACGCTGCCTGCCATCTGGTCATCACCACGGGCGGCACCGGCCCGGCACGGCGCGATGTCACGCCCGAGGCGACGCTGGCCGTGGGCACCAGGGAAATGCCCGGCTTCGGTGAACAGATGCGCCAGATCAGCCTGCGTTTTGTGCCGACCGCCATCCTGTCACGGCAGGTCGCGGTGATTCGCGAAACCGCCGTACACGCCGCGCTGATCATGAACCTGCCCGGACAACCCAAGGCCATCCGCGAAACGCTCGAAGGCCTGCGCGACGCCGAAGGCAAGCTGCTCATGGCCGGCATCTTCGCCGCCGTGCCCTATTGCATCGACCTGATTGGCGGGCCGTATGCACAAACCAATGACGCCGTCGTCAAAGCCTTTCGGCCAAAAAGTGCCTTGCGGCCAGCCGGCGCGCAAAAATAGTTCGCTGGCAGCTTGACAAGCATGGGTCCTGCTTTGTAAAACAGTCGCTACGCTGCATCCGCGTTGCATCGGCCTCAGGCCCGCGCGGCGGCGGCGGAACTGTGTACTATCTGACCAGACCCGTTCGGCCAGCAGGTCCTGCCGGACGGCAAAACAAGCAAATCCGGAGACCTTTCCTGATGAACCAAGCCGCTGTTTCCTGGCATTCCTACTCTGACGCCCAATTGGCCGACATGGTCCAGAATGGGCGGGTGCACTCGCGCATCTATACCGACCAGGCCATCTTCGAGCTGGAGCTCGAGCGCATTTTTTCGCGCATCTGGATCTATATTGGCCACGAGAGCGAAGTCCCCAACGATGGTGATTACCAGATGCGTGACATCGGCCGCACACCGGTGCTGCTGGTGCGCGGCAACGACCACAAGGTGCGCGTGCTGGTCAATCGCTGCCGGCATCGCGGGGCGCAGGTGGTCGAGACCGAGTCGGGCAATGTGCCGAGCTTTCGCTGCTGGTACCACGGCTGGACCTATGACACCTCGGGCGCACTGATCAATCTGACCGGCGCCGAAGCCTATGGCAAGGACTTCAAGATCGAGGAAATGGGTCTCAGCCCGGTGCCGCGCGTGGCCAGCTACCGCGGCTTTGTGTTTGCCAGCCTGGCCACCGATGGCGAGCCACTCGAGACTTTTCTTGGCCGCGCCGCGACCATGATCGATCTGCTGGTCGACGCCTCGCCGACCAGCGAAATCTTCGCCGATGGCGGTACCCACAAGACCGAATACAACGGCAACTGGAAACTCATCGGTATGGATGGCTACCATCCGCATTACACCCATGCCTCGGTGATTGCCGCCATGCACCGCAAACCGGAAGCCGGCATCGGCGCGACCCATCGCGAAGACCCGTTTGTCGACACTGCACGCACGCGCACACGTGACTTCGGCCATGGCCACGCCATGCTCGACTTCCGCGATCACCGCATCCATCAGTATGAAATGAACGCCGCGTTCATCCGCAAGATCAGCGGCGGCGAGGCCTATGTGGACGCCATGCACCAGGCGCATGGCGAACAGGCGCCGCTGCTCATCAGCCTGGCGGGCGACCCGCATCTGGGCCTGTTTCCCAACATGCAGCTGATCAACAACCAGATCCGCATCATCACACCGCTGGCGGCCAACCGCACGCGCGTCACCATGACGGCGGTGCGTCTGGGCGGCGTCAGCGCCGAGATCAACGCCACGCGCCTGCGCCAGCACGAATCGTTCTATGGCCCGGCCGGTGCGGGCTCACCCGACGACGCCGAGATTTTCGAGCGTGTGCAGCTGGGCATGCAGGCCGAGGTCAATCCCTGGCTTGAAATTTCACGCGGCATGGAGCGCGAGCGTGTGGATGACGACGGCAGCATCGTCGGCCTGATCAGCGATGAGGTGCCGCAACGCGGCATGATGCGCTACTGGTCGGCACTCATGAACAGCGCCGCCTGAGGTCAATAAAAAAACAAGGACAAAGCCATCATGACCGAATCGACTCCCTCCGCCTGGGCAACGCTGCGCGAAGCCGAACTGCTGCTCTACCGCGAGGCAGAACTGGCCGATGCCAATCAGTATGACGACTGGCTCGCCCTGTGGACCCGGGAACTGCTGTATTGGGTGCCGTGTAATCAGGACGAACTCGACCCGGCGCGCCACATCTCGCTGATTTACGACAACCGTGACCTGCTCGAAGACCGCCTGTTTCGTCTGAGCACGCGCACCGCCCATGCGCAGCGTCCCAAATCGCGCCTGACTCGTCTGATCTCCAACATCGTGCTCGGCGCCGGCTATGACGCCGCCAGCGGCGGTGAGGTTCACTCGCGTTTCATGGCGGTCGAGGTGCGGCGCGAACAGGCCATCACCTGGACCGGCCGCCTGCGCCACGTGCTC
>CANJOT010000095.1 GCA_947475815.1 Burkholderiales bacterium
CTCGGCGGCCAGGATGGCAGTCGGGGTGACCGCAGCGTAATTGAGCTTGCCGGGAGTCGCTTTGGCACTGGCCAACAAATCCGCGACCGTCCGATAGGGTGAACTGCCGCCCACGACCAGATAGGAGCGGATTCCGCCGACATAGGCCACCTCAGCGAAATCCTTGATCGGGTCATAAGGCAGGGACTTGATGAGATTAGGCCCGACCGTGTGGGTAGAACTTCCCCCAAGGAATAAGGTGTAACCATCAGGCGTTGCACGTGCAACGGCTTCTGTGCCGATGATGGTGGTGGCCCCGGCCCTATTTTCGACGATGACCGGCTTGCCCAGTCGTTGAGTGAGGCGCTCTGCAAGCATCCGGGCAATCGTGTCCGTCAGCGAACCGGGGGTATAGGGAAGGATCAGGCGTATCGGCCGGTCGGGCCAACTTGCAACCTGCGCCATGGTTCCCACAGAACAAAGGGCCAGCATGGCCGAGAACGTCAATTTGCAAACCATACGAATTACGAACGACTTGGACACAGGTGTCTCCTGAGTGGCTTCCGAACAGATGAGTGAGTTGCGAGGACAATTTCAGATGTCTCGCCGCAGTTCAACATACAAAAAAATTAAGTAGCCTGCAGCATGCAGGCAAATCAGCTTGCGCCGTGCGCAGACAGATACGAGGAACCCGTCGGATCAAGCGCTGTGCTGAGCTTCACTGCATCAGCCCTCACCGGCCATCCCGGATCGTCGGCATAGTAGGTGCTGCCGCCCGCAGCGTATGCATTGCCGCCGATATCGAAAAAGAGAACCTCAGTCGTCCCAACGTTAGAATAACTGTATGGAGTACCGTACCTCATCATAAAAAGATCGAAAGGCTCAAGACCCCATCGTTCACCCGCCGCATTGAATTGAACACTTCCCTCGAGCTGAATAAAAATCAGGTCGCGCGAAGAAGCGTGCCAAGGGCTGCCTTGCCCGACGGGCTGCTGAACCATATGACCTACTAGATGTTCGGTACTTACACGGGGTCCTGAACCGCGGTGCATGCCCCACTTGTCCGCAAATGGCAGACCCCACCGGAACCGGCGTCGGCAATCGTCCCAGAGCATGTGCATGGAAGCTCCCGAGGGGCCTCCCTTGACGTCCGTGGAGGTCGTCGCGATATTTCTGGCCGCGAACAACACCGCGCTATTGAGATCGATATTAAAGAACCGGTAGGTGGTTCCGGCCGGTATAGTCAATTGATCACGCACGACCATTACGACCTTAGAAGAACCTACTTCCACCTGAACCGCGCCCGACAAGTTCACAAGAACGAGGTCTTCTGTCTCCACTCGCGGCACACTCCCCTGCCCCACCGGGACAACGAGCAAACGCGCCTTGAGCGTGCCGGCGTCGATTTCAGCGTACTCAAGTACGTGAGAGCCCCATCCATTTCCGGCACGCGTCGAATATGAACGTCGATAGTCGTTCCACTTGAAGTGGACCACGGGAGCCTGACTCGATGTTTGTTGCAGCATTTGCCCACCTTTCTTTTTACAGTACGGCACTTGCAGCACTATTGGTGCGAGTACATCCGATTTCCGGGCTTGGTCAGTTGTGCGACCAGAATGGTTCCTGTATCCGATTCGGTAATGTAGAGCTTGTCGTTATCTGCTCCGCCATATGCGCAGTTTGTCGTACCGCGATCCGCACAGGAATTGACGCGCGCGATCGGTTCGCCATATTCATCGAACAGCCACACACAACCCATGCGGGCATGGCAAACCGCAAGCGAGCCTTCAGAATCCAGGGCCATGCCATCAGGACCGGCACCACCGGACATCTGAATATAGTTGCCGACCTTGCTGGCCGTGCCGTCGACCATCAAGGGCACGCGCCACACCGCGTTAGCACGTGTCGCCGCAAGCAAAACAGCAGTTTCATCACGCGTCAATACCAGACCGTTCGGACTCGGAACATTGTTGAGAACGCAATCAAGTTGGCCGTTGGTCCGAAGTCTGTACAACCGACCACTGGGATCCTGCAGACCTGACTGACCTTGATCGGTGAAATACAGATCGCCGTTCGACGCAAAAATCAAATCGTTCACGCCCTTGAGTCGTTGGCATACCGGGCGATCCAGAACCGTGGAAATGGTTTCCTTCTTGGGATCAAAAACCATGATGCCGTTTTTATGATCAGCGATGAACGCGCGTCCGTCCTTGTGAAACTTAAGGCCGTTCGGCTCGCCATCGTATTCGAATGCGAGCGACACGTTTCCCTGTTGATCGATTTTAAACAACCGACCATAAGGAATATCGACGATCCATAAGTTACCCTCAAGATCAAACGAAGGGCCCTCAATAAAGTGTGCGGTTGGGCGCCCCCGAAACATCACCTCTACAAACTGTGACTTCTGCCCGATTTTCGAATACTTTTCAGGAATGCGCGCAAATACCGTCGTTGGAACAATGGGGGGTGGAGCGAACATCCTCTGTGTGTACATTTGATTTCCTTGCGGTAATACTCAGAAAAAGAGCTTGTTTAAAAACGTCGCCAGCTATTGGGATGCAAATTCATCCGCGTCCCACAGCGCCCTATTTCTTGACCAGCCCGATCTTCTCGATCACGGTCTTCCAGCGGGTATTTTCCTCGCTGAGCAGCTTTGAGAAATCCTGCCCCACCGCAAACAGCGGCGCCGCACCCGCCTGATCACAAAATGCCTTCATCTCAGGGGTGGACATCACGGCTGCGATTTCTTTCTCGAGGCGGGTCAGGATCGCCTGAGGTGTCCCTCGCGGTGCCCATAAACCGATCCAATTGGTCACGCCGAAATCCTTGAGTCCAGCTTCGGCAAATGTGGGCACCTCCGGCAGGAGATTGGACCGTGTCGCCCCGCTGATGGCAAGCATCCGCAGACGGCCCGACTTGACGGCGCCAGCCGCAGTCGTTGGCGTGGTGAACTGGAAGTCAATCTGGCCACCCATCAAAGCGATGATGGCCTCGGCAGCGCCTTTATACGGCACATGCAAAGGCTTGAAGCCGGTCTGGAAGGCAAACGCTTCCGACGACAAATGTGGGGTCGTGCCTTCACCGCCCGAGCCATAGGTCAGCTTGCCAGGAGTAGCCCTACCAGCGGCGATCAAGTCCTGCAGGGTCTTGTACGGGCTGTTGCTGTTCACCAGAATACCGAACGGTGAAAAGATATAGGCAGCGACCGGAATCAGGTCCTTATAGGGGTCATAAGGCATTTCCTTGACCAGATGCGGGAGCATGACGTAGCCGGTGTCGTTCGCCGCGAAGATGTAGCCGTCCGGCTTATCGCGCACCACCGACATCATCCCGATCGTACCCTGACCGCCGAGTTTGTTTTCCACGACGATGCTCTGGCCCAGACGTTCCGTGAGCCCCTGAGCGATCTTGCGCGTGAAGTTATCGGAGGAGGCGCCGGCCGCGAATGGCACAACGAACTTCACCGGTCGCTGTGGCCAGGCGTCTTGCGCAAACGCGGCCTGCCAGCTCAGCAAGAGAGCGGGTATGCTCAAGGCAATCTGCCAGTGGCGCTTTTTGATCGATGCACCGGCCTTCATACCGGCCTTCATTTGAGTCGGGTTCTGTGTCATTTTTTGATCTCTCCTGTCATGCTGGAATGCTGGACTGAACGCTGAATTGAACGCTGGAATTATTGGCTACCACCCGAAGCGCGTATTTTCTCCATCACCTTGGCGCTGTTGACAATCTCCTTTTCAAGGCTGGCCTTGTACTCCTCGGGGCCGCTACCCACGACATCAAAACCTAAGCCCTCCACCTGCTTGATGACTTCAGGATCTTTGAATGCTTTGGCGAGCGCCTGATAGATTTGGTCGACGACGGGCTTCTGCATTTTGGCCGGACCAAGCAAGACCAGAGAGAATCCTGCTTCGAATCCTGGCAGTCCGGCCTCGGAGATTGTTGGCACGTCCGGCAAGGCCGGCGACCTGCGCATGCCCGTTGCCGCGAGAGCCCGCAGCCGACCGCTGACCACAGCCGCCTTTGCGGTGAGCGCTCCGTCGATGCCCGCGGGCGGCTCGCCAGCCATCACCGCCATGCTTGCCGGGGCATTGCCGTTGTATTGAATAATATTGAAACTCAAACCGGAAGCCAGCTTAAATTCCTCAAGTGCAAAATGGCCCGAGGTCATCGGCCCGGGCGATGCAAAATCAAGCTTGCCAGGATTTGCGCGCATGTACGCGAGCAACTCTCCAAAGCTTCGTACAGGAGACTTCGCAGCGTTCACAACAATGGTGAACTGACTGGAGATGGTCTTGCTGATCGGGGTGAAGTCCTTTCGAATGTCGAATTGAACGTTCGGCATTGAAGGTGCTGCGGAGATCGAATTACTGGTCAGCAGCAGCGTGTAGCCATCGGGTGCAGCGTGCGCGACGACGTTAGCGCCGATCAGCCCGCCCGCCCCGACACGATTTTCGATAATGATGCTCGCGCCACCGAGTTGCGCGGACAGGGCATTACCGATCGCCCTTGCACCCGCGTCGGCCGAGCCGCCCGCGGCGAACGGCACGATAATCCGAATCGGACGCTCCGGGTAAGCCGCCCACGATGCACCGCAAGACAAGACCGTCACGGTCGCCAGAACAATTTTCAATCGCCAATTCGTCATTGAATACCCACCATAGCAACGTTTATGTACGCATACCCCGAACGAGTATAATAACGCTCGGGATCACGGGACCAATACTTTTTTTGACCGGTGTCCCATGTTAAATACGGCATAGACTGTACGGCATCGCCTGTGACGCCGCGGGCCGCTTCCTAACCACGAGTATCGGGGTCCAGTCGCATGGAGTTCAGGCATCTTCGCTATTTCGTCGGAATCGCTCAGATGAATAGCTTCAGCATGGCAGCCCGCACGCTCGGTGTGGCGCAGCCGGCGCTGTCGCGTCACATGCAACATCTGGAACGGGAACTGGGCGCGTCCTTGTTTCAACGCCATGCGAAAGGTATTTCACTGACCTCTGCCGGTCACCTCTTTCTCGTGCGGGCGTCGCAAATTCTTGCCGATGTGGATGCAAGCATTGCCGAGGTCAGTCGCCACGGGGCGGAAATACGCGGCAAACATACCTTGGGCATGCCGATACCCATTGCGTCACTCTTGATGGAGCAGTTATACGGGGAAGGCGCGCGACGCTATCCAGGAATCGAACTCCATCTCATCGAGGGTTTTAGCGGCTTGCTTCCCGAATGGCTGACAGGCGGATCGCTCGATGCGGCCATCCTGTACTCGGCAGATACCACGGCGGTCAACGTTATCCCCTTACTGACGGAAAACCTCTACCTCGCTGGCGCCAGCAACAGCGCCCTGCGTCTCATGAAATCGTGTTCGCTATCGGACATCAGCAGTCTGCCGATCATCATGCCGCATCGGCCGCACCCGGTTTGGACCATCCTGGACCGTTATGGTGTCGTGCCCCGGCATACCATCGACGCGGATGCCATTGGCATCATGAAGCGTTTGGCATCGCAGGGAAAAGGCTACGTCCTGTTACCGCTTTCAAGCATCCACAAAGAAGTTGAATCGGGCGAATTGATCGCCCGGCCAATGTCCGACCCGGTGCTGAGCCGGGAAGTCTTCCTGTGCTACTCGAAGCTGCGGCCCTTGACCCCGTCCCTTCAAGCGATCCTGAACCTGGTGCGGCAGGAGGTGCGCCAACTGGTCGAAAATGGAGGATGGCCCAGCGCCTCCCTCGTTCACCTGTCCGACGACCCCTCCCTCGCCCTGCCGACCTCCATCACGCTCTAACCGCGAAAGCGCGGTTCCGGCAAGCCCGACACACCGGGAGAGAGCGCAAACAAGGCGCCTGCCAGCGGTTCCCGTGCTTTCTCCTCCTCGCTCAATCCGAATCGCAGGGTCGTCACGCAAAGAACATCCAAATTGGCGCCCGCGAACGCAACACTCGAAGGCCGACTGACTGGCAATTCGTATACCGCATCGCGCTTTCCGGCGGGCGTGTAGCGCGCGATCCGGCCTGCGTCGACCTCCGCGACCCAAAGGCAGCCGGCCGCATCGACCGTGCAGCCATCCGCCGAATACGGCTCTTTGCTGTAGTCGAGAAAGATGCGGCGGTTGCGCACCGTGCCGTCGTCGAGGTCAAAGTCATACGCATAAACATAACCGGGTCTGGTGTCGGTGTAATACATGGTCCGGTTGTCCGGACTCCAGGCCATACCATTGGACATCATGATGCCGGTGTCCATGTTGTGCACCGAACGGTCTCCGTCAAGGCGGTAGAGTCCACCCAGCGGCTCAGTGATCTTGTTATGAAAGGTCCCTGCCCAGAACCGGCCGCGCCGATCGCAGGCCCCGTCGTTGAACCGGACAGTTTTTGGGTCCACGCCGGTGTTCGGAATCCATTCCGTGGCAACGCCACTCTCGTTCAGGTCGACGAAGGCCAGACCGCGCCGAAATGCCATCACCAGTCCGCCATGTTCACGGAAGGCATAACTGCCGGGCATATCGGGCAAGGACCAAGTCCGAACCGGGCTGTTATCCAGCGCTGTCGCAGAAATCTTCTTGCCCACACAGTCGAGCCAATACAGGGACTGGTCCTGATCGTTCCATACCGGGCCCTCCCCCAACTGGTCGTCTCCGTGATGTATGCATTCGAATTTTTTCATATTGATCTCCATCTTTCAGGCACGCGCCGGACACCCGCCTACAGAACGGGTAATTGATTCTTGATGATTTTGCCGCTGGCCGTCAGAGGCCAGTCCCCTTGCAGCACTTGCTTAAAGCCGGCCGGCACCTTAAAGGGGGCCATGCGCGTCTGACACCATTCGCGCATCGCGAGCGATTCCAGTGGCCTGGCGCTTCTCAATTCGATGAAGGCCAGCGGCACTTCACCGCGCTTTTCGTCGGCAATGGCGACCACCGCCACGTTGGCGACATCGGGATGTTCCATGAGCTTGGTTTCGATTTCCGCCGCTGTGACGTTTTCGCCGCCGACCTTGATCAGATCCTTCGCCCGACCAATAAATTCATATCGGCCGTCTTCGCGCAGCTTGAGCAGGTCACCGCTACGGAACCAGCCTTCTGCATCGAACAGTCGACCACGGTCCTGTTCCGAAATACCTTCATAGCCTACCAGGCCGCGGCCACGCGTCATCAACTCGCCGACCTGTCCCACGGGTACGGCCAGCCCCGTCTCGGGATCGATCAGCTTCAGCTCAAATCCGGGCAGCGGACGGCCGCAGGTCGCGTAGACGATTTCGAGCGGGTCATCCGGATGCGTGCTCATGGCAAAGCCTTCCAGCTCGGTCATGCCGTAAGGCTGCATTAAATATTCAAAGCCGATTTTTTCCTTGATTTGCTGAAGATCTTGTAAGGATACGGATGAGCCGCCGAAATAACCCATGCGCACGTGCTTGAAGGCCCGCGGATCGCAAGCGGGATCATTCACAACACCTTTGAGCAACAGCGGGTTACCCGAAAGTATCGTGATGCGTTCGCGAGTGCACAGTTCCATAATTTCGCGCGGCGTGAACTCCTGCCCGATGACCGACGTGGCGCCGTGTAGCATCGGCCCCAGCAGTGCCCAGAAATTACCGGCAATATAAAACAGCGGACGCGCCACCAGAACGCGGTCGTCAGCGCGGTAACGCGCGAGGGTCGTCCAATTCCAGACATTGGTGATGGCCGCTTGCGTGAGAATGGCGCCCTTCGGTGCGCTGGTACTGCCCGAGGTCCAGAAGACCCACAATCTGTCCTCCGGCCGCCGGCTTGCGGCCAGGGCCTCGAGATCCGCAGCAGGTTCGACCGAACGCGCCAGATCCGCATAGGAAACGGTCCCAGGGACCGTTTCACCCTCAATCAGGACGATGCTGGAAAGCTTGGGCAGTCGGCCGATCTGCGCCCGATCTCCCGAACCCAGATCACCCCCTGCGATCTCACTCAAGCGATCCAGATATCGGTTGGTCATGAAGGCCGGTTGCGTGAACACGATCCGGGCATTGGAGAGCAGCAATACATGCTCCGCCTCGCTGGCGCGATAACGCGCATTGACCGGAACAACCATCAAACCGAGTAAGGCAGCCGCATACTCCAAGATGCCCCACTGCGGACAATTCTGCATCCAGATGGCGATTCGATCGCCGGGTTCACAACCGAGCCGGCGTAAGATCGACACGGCTGTTGCGACGCGATGCCCGAGCTCTTCGTAAGTGATCGACTCACCGCTCGCCGTGACCATCGCCACGTTGGCGGCAAAGCGCTTGACGCTGTCAACAAAAGCCTGAGCAACGGTCAGGGGCGCTGCAGGTGCGTTCACCATCATGCACGTTCCGTTTGCGGCTTGAAGCGCAACAGGGTCAGTTCATCGTCCTGACGATCGAAATAGGCCGCAACCGACATACCCGCGCACAGCTCGTCTATGGGTACACCCACCACGTTGGAAATGAGCTTGGGACCTTCCTCAAGGGTAATTTCGGCAACGTTATAGGGCACCTGATCGGCGAGCGAGGGATGAAAAGCATGGTGATACACAATGTAAGACCAGATGGTGCCACGGCCCGAGCATTCAATCCATTCGAATGACTCGCCCAGACATTTTGAGCAGCACGGGCCCATCGGAAATTGCAAATGACCACAAGCCTGGCAGCGTGGCAAGCGCAGTTTCTGCTCGCGCAGGCCGGCCCAGTACGGCGCATTGTATCGATCGATCGGAGGGCGCAAGTCAGTCATCATTGGCTCAATAAGGAGAATTTGAATAAATCGACGAGAGTGCAAATTCGCGCATGCCACCGGTGCCGCAAAATTGTGCGATGTTGCAATCGGGTATCTGTCGCGCTTCGCACTCTCCGCGCAACTGATGGAAGAGCTCGACATGATGAAGCCAGCCCACCATGTAACCTTCCGACATCTGCCCGCCGTTGCTGTTGATTGGAAGTTCGCCACCGAGCTCGATGCGCCCATCCTGGATAAAGTCGAGCGCCTCCCCCGGCGCGCAAAAGCCGTAGTTCTCCAGCGTAATCGGAACGACCGATGCGTGTGCGTCCTGGATGTACAGCGCGTCGATGTCCCCGGGGCCAATCCCTGAATTCTGCTGGACCTGGCGCGCCGACTCTGCCATGTGCGGCACCAGCAGATGGTCCTCGTTCTCGTTGAGTCGCAAGGCATCTTGCCGGCCAAAACCGCGCAGGTAAACCGGATCGTTCACCAGATCTTTGGCCAGGTTCGCGTCCGCAATGATCAGACAGACACCGCCATCCGTGATCAGACAGACGTCCGATCTTCTCAATGGCCACACGATCCAGCGGTCCTGAAGATAATCGTCCCAAGTCATGGGATTGCGGCGGAAGGCGATCGGGTTCAATTGGGCATGTTTTCGGCAAGCCAGTGCATAGGCACCCAGCTTGTCGCGGTCTTTCAGACGGCCATACTTGCTCAGATAACGCTGAAAGCCGAAGGCCGCAAAGCCAGCCGGATTCAGAAATCCGTACGGCGCCGCATAGGCATCCGGCGCCGTCTGGAAGCGATAGCCCCCGGTACGCTGATTGGTGCCGTAACAGCAGGCGACAATGCTGGCCTGTCCCGATTCAATCAGTGCGGCTGCGTGGGCGACGGAGAACGCTGCCGTGCCGTACTTGAGCGAACCGCTGCTGCGCGGATTCAGACCGATGATCTGCCCGAACCGGGTGGGCTCCATCTGCTGTGAGCCGTCCTGAGTCATCTGGGTCACCAGACCATCAATCTGGTCCTTCTTGATCGCACTTTGCGTCAGCGCGCCCTTGAAGGCTTCAACGCCGAGATCCCAGGCGGTCCGTCCGGGATGGTTGCCTTGCTGGGTGGCATATGCAGCCACCATCGCCACGCTTGGAATTTTCTTGTTTGCGGTCATTGTCACAGTGATTTCAGAAGATGAGGGTCGACAGCCGGTCCATCGGTGGCCGGGCGCACGGATGCGCGGCTAAAATTGCGCTGGCCCGGTCGCGCCGCTCCAGCGCTCGATCAAACACTCGATCAAGGCGTTGTCCTTACCGATTGGTCCGAGGGGTGCGCCAGCTTGCGGCGCAGTCACACTCATCAGGAAGGGCGATTCGGGTTGGGGAAAGGCACCGGCCACGTCATGATGCTGCGTCGACACGGTACCGGGATAGCCGGAAAAAAGATCGGCGCTGAAGCGGCGCTCGACGATCTGCGCGTCGAAGCCCTCGGCCCTCGCGCGGCGGACCACATCGCCGCTTTGCAATTCCGCCATCTTTTTTCGCAAGGGCGCGACGTCCCCGGAATACGCAGCCACGTCGAAGAGTTCAAACAGCCGGCTCAGATCCGCCCGGTCTCTGCACTCCATCGACACGTAGAGGCCATCGGCGCACAGCAACCACTCGGCGAACGGAAGATAGCGTCCCTCCCGACCAGCGGGCGCCACGCGCTGTAAGGCGGCAGTGGCGATTTCAGGCGCCGACGCGTCCAGCGCTGCGCTCAGCTGAGACGTTTCGATATGCACCGCTTGCCCGTGCTTGCGCCGCGCAGTCAGGCCGATCAGCGCAGCCTCGGCCGCGACGAAGGCGGAAACAAAATCAAGCACCGGCGTGCGCGTGCGCTCGCCAGGACCTGCCGGGTCGCCAGACAGTGCGGACAGCCCCGAGACCGCCTGCGCCAGTGAGTCCATCGCTCCCATTTCGCCGAGTGGCCCTGCCGTGCCGTAGCCGGAGGCCTGTACGTAGACGATGCGTGGATTGTGCTCACGCACCTGCTCGAACGCCAGGCCGAGGCGAGCGTCGGTTCCCGGCTTCCAGTTCTGAATGATCAGATCGGCGCACGCGACCAGCCGCATGACTGTCGCACGGCCGGCCTCCTGCTTGAGATCCAGCGCCAGACTGGCGTAACGGCCGCGGGCGATACTCAGCATGGGCAGCGCCAGTCCGTTACGGAAGGGGCCGATGTTGCGCATCAGTTCACCGCTCGGTCGTTCGATCTTGACCACCTCGGCACCCAAATCGGCCAGCAGAGACGCGGCAAAGGGCCCCTGCGCACCTTCGGTAAGGTCGAGAACCCGCACACCATCGAGCGACCTCATGACTGGGCTCCAATCGACAGAAAAGACGCCGTGTGCTGCGCCACGTCGGGAAGCACGGTCAGCGCGGCACGCCTGCCATTGATCGCCCAGGGGGAAGCAAGCAGCTGATACCGATCCGCCGACGCCCGGGGAATCAGCAAATCGTTCGCGCGTACCTGCTCGCTGCGCGCGACCTCGTCCGATCCCCATCGCGGCACCGCCATACCGCCCAGTTCGACCGCCAACTCGAGCACCGCCTTGCGCGGCAGTGCCAGGGTTGCCGGAGCGAGAGCCTCGCGCAGATCGCCGGCAAATTGGGTCCGCCCTGAATAAGCGGCAAAACGCTTATCAGTGGCCAGGCCAGGCAGACCGAGTCGGCTGACAAAGCGTCCCCAATCGCGGTCGGCCGTCGGGCCATAGAACAGCAACTCCACTTCACCGTCGGCGCATCCGACGCCAAAATAAGGAGAACTGGCCCAACTGCGCGAGAACCCCGTTTGCTGCTCGGGTTCCACCGAGGCCGTGGTGACGTTGTTCAATATATTGGCAGCCACCCGTGAGAAGGGTACGCGCAAACGCTGACTCAAGCCGCACTCCCGCTTCCCTGGCAAGGCAGCCAGAATCGCCTGAACGGCGAGCACTGCGGCCGAATAGGTGATCAGTTCAAAGCCCACCCGATAAGGCGCCTCATCAGGGCGACCCAGAAAAGCCGACACGCCGAAGGTGGCCTGCGCGCCGAGTTCGCTCAAACGCGTACCATCGGCTTCACGATAGGAAAGCACGAGCGGCCCGGCAGGATCATCGTTCGCAAAAAGCTGCGGAAACTGATCGGCAATGGCGGCATCGAAGGGCTCAATGACGACATCGACCGACGCCCAAGGTGCGACAGCCTCCAGCATGCGCTCATAGGACACACTGCGCTTGCCACGACCGAAGCACGCAAACAGCGGCGCAGAACTCGGGCCCGGGGTGTCCGTGTGCAGGCGTCGCAGCCAGCATCCCTGCGCAGGCTCGACGATGATGACGGTAGCGCCGAGCATCGCCAGATGGTAGGCGGTGATGCTGCCAGCGATGTCATCACCGAACTCGACCACCGTAACGCCCTTGAGCAGGTCGAACGACTGCTCTTTCCGATCACCCGCGTCTGACATGCAATCCCGCCAAAAAAAAGTATGAGTGCTGCGAGTCTAATGACATCCCTTTTTGCCATCCAATACTTTCTTTGGGGTCGGACCTATGCCCGGGCAGCATGGGTTGCCTGAAGACCGTGCCCTGCTCAGATCGCCCCGTGGGTCTTGAACGCGGCGATCTCTGCGACTGAATAACCCAGCCCCGCAAGCACTTCGTCGTTGTGCTGTCCCAGTGTCGGCGGCGGTGCATGCATGCGCGCTGGCGCGGCCGACATGTTGAAGGGCAGCAAGGGAACGGTCGCACGCCCTACTCCGGGCACATCGTTGAAGGTATGCAGAAAGTTGCGCTCGGTCACCTGCGGATGGGCCAGCGCCTCGGGGATCGAGCGTACCCGCATGGCGGGCACGCCGGCATCATTGAACAGGTCTTCCCACTGCTGGGCGCTGCGCGTCTTGAGCGTGCGCTCGACTTCTTCGCCGAGCGCGATCCAGTTCGTCCTGCGGTCGATCACGGTCGCAAAACGTGCATCGGCGGGGATGTCCCAGCGATCCAGCACGGTCCAGAAATTTTTCAGCTGATGCGGCTCAGATGCGGCGATCCACAACATCGCATCGGCCGTGCCGAAAGCGCGATTGAGCGGAATGTAGGGACCGAAGGAATTGCCCCACGGCCGTGGTGCCGAACCCGAGGTCAGGATTTCCGTCACCGAGGTGCCCATCAGCGAAAACGCCACCTCGAGCATCGAGATGTCGATGTACTGGCCCAGGCCCGTCTGCGC
>CANJOT010000096.1 GCA_947475815.1 Burkholderiales bacterium
GCGATCCACAAACACCCCTTGCCACCGACCTCGGGCACCTGGGATGACCTGTTTGCCCGGCTCTACCGGCAGGAACGCGCCAGCAGCCACCTGCTCGACGAACTCACCGAGGCACTGGCGGGCTTCCGGCGCGCCGCCCAGGCGCTGCCCGACGGCGTGGTCACGCTCAATCGTGACAACCAGATCCTCTGGTTCAATGCCCATGCCGCTGATCACCTGCACCTCAAGCTCGCCAGCGATACCGGCAACAACATCAGCAACCTGTTGCGCGCGCCCGAGTTCCTCGCCTATCTGGCGAGCGCGGCATGGGACAACCCGGTATTGATCCGCATGCGTGATATGCGCCCGGCACCCGACCGCCTGCTCTCGCTGCGCCTGTGCGCTTATGGTGACGGCCAGAAACTGCTGCTCACGCGTGACGTCACCAACATTGAAAAGCTCGAAACCATGCGGCGCGATTTTGTCGCCAATGTCTCGCACGAGCTCAAGACGCCGCTAACCGTACTGTCCGGTTTTCTGGAAACCATCCGCGAGTTGCCGCTCAGTCCGGAGCAGACTGGCCAGTACCTGACCCTCATGAGCGAGCAGTCGCACCGCATGGAAAACCTGGTTGCCGACCTGCTCACCCTGTCCGCACTCGAGGGCAGCAACCATCCCGATGAACAGCGTGTCGACGTGGCACGACTGCTGACCCAGATCGAGTCGACGGCGCGCCATCTCTCCGAGGGCCGCCACACGATTGAGTTCCACGTCGAAGCCGGTCTGGACCTGCTGGGGGCCGACTCCGAAATTTCCAGCGCGCTGGGCAATCTGGTGAGCAATGCCGTGCGTTACACGCCCACGGGCGGCACGATCGTGGTGCGCTGGGAACAACAGGAGCAGGAAGAAGGCGTCGGCGCACGCTTTTCAGTCACCGACAACGGCATCGGCATCGACCCGGTCCACCTGCCCCGTCTGACCGAACGGTTCTATCGCATCGACCGCGGCCGCTCGCGCGAATCGGGCGGCACCGGCTTGGGCCTGGCGATCGTCAAACACGTGCTGACCCGCCATCAAGCGGTTCTGGACATCCAGAGCACCCCGGGTACGGGCAGCTGTTTTGCCGCCATTTTTCCAACCCGGCGCGTGCTGCTGCAGAGCAGATCGCCGGTCTGATCAAGCACCGGGACATTCTGCACAGCCCATTCCGGCACGCTGTTTGACACCAGATCGGCGCCACCGTGAACGAAAAAAGCCCCCGCTTCCGGGGGCTTTTTTTTGCCACGTCAAATCATTGGAGGAAGTCGATGACCAGACTGTTGAAACGCTCGGCATGTTCCCACTGCGCCCAGTGGCCACAGTTATTGAGCACATGCAACTCGGCATTGGGCATGCCCCAGATGAGTTTCAAGCCATGGTCAAGCGGAACAAAACGGTCATCGCGCCCCCAGACAACGAGGGTCTGATGTTTCATTTCACCGAGGCGCGCGCTCAGGTCAGCCAGCAGCGTGCGCGGGTCGCGATCGAAGCTGTCGACGAAATTCTTCAGGTGATCGAGCCGGTTGACCATGTTGTCGTAACGGCCCTGCAGCAAATCATCGGTGATGCGGCTCGGGTCATACACGAACACCTGGATCATGCGCTTGAGATTCTCAAGGGTCGGTGCACGGTACAGGCCCATGAGGGTCTTGATGCCCTCGAGCGGCATGGGCTGAAACAGGCTGTAGCCGAGGCCGGCCGCGCCCATCAATACCATCTTGCGCAGACGCTGCGGATATTCGAGGGCGAACGACATGGTTGAAAATCCGCCGAGGGAATTGCCGATCATGTGCGCCTGTTCAATGCCAAGCACATCCATGAGGCCCTTCACGGCGCGGGCATTGACCAGGCCGCGTGATTCGTTGACGACCACCGCATCGGTCTTGTTGAAGCCCGGGCAATCGACCAGAATGACGCGATAACCGGCGGCGACGAGCGGCTCGACGTTGCGGCTAAAGTTGCTCCATCCCGAGGCGCCCGGACCGCCGCCGTGCAGCATGATCAGCACATCGCCGCTGCCGGCGTCGTTGTAGTGCACATTGATGTTCAAGCCCTGTTCGCTGATCTTCGCGTAGCGGCTTGTCGCGCTTTCGGTCAGGACGCTCATGCGCGCACCCCGGCCGGCCTTACCTCTGACGATTCGACAATTTTCTGCATTCCTGCCTCCCGGATGGATGAATAAGCGCATTACATGCCCTTGCCGCGTCACCGGCAGCCATGCATGCGTTTTTTTTGGTATCGTTGTGCCCTGCACCGCCAGTTTAAAACAAACAAGAAACACTGAGGGGACACGCATGAAAATCATGAAAATCGCGCCGATCCTGCGCTGCATCATCACGGCCGGCATGACGCTGCTGGCCAATCAGGTCCAGGCACAGGCCTGGCCGGCCCGACCGGTCAGCATCGTCGTACCGCTCTCGGGCGGCTCGGCCATCGACGTCATCTCGCGCCACATTGGCGTAGAACTGTCCAGACGCCTGGGCCAGCCAGTGATCGTTGACAACAAAGTCGGCGCAAGCGGCAACATCGGTGCGGCCTTTGTCGCCAAGGCGCCCGCCGACGGTTACACGGCGCTGATCACCACCAGCAACCTGTCGATGGCGCCAGTGCTCAGCACCAGCCTGCCGTGGAATCCGCGCACGGCCTTTACGCCCATCGGCATGCTGTTCACCGGCATGATGGCGCTGGCGGTCAATGCCGACCTACCAGTCAAAACCCTGCCCGAACTGATTGCTTACGCCAACAAAAATCCGGGCATGCTCAATTACGCCACGCCGGGGCCTGGCTCGCTGCATCATTTCGCCACCGAACTGGTGGTGCAGACCACCGGCATCAAGCTGGTGCACGTACCGTACAAGGGCCTCGGTCCAGCGGTCATCGACCTGATCGGCGGCCGTGTGCAGATTGGCTACATGTCGCTGGGCAATCTGATCGAGCACCACAAGTCCGGCAGGGTGCGCATCCTCGTGACGTCGTCGGACAGTCGACTGCCGCAAACACCCGAGGTGCCGACGCTGCGTGAACTCGGCCTCAAGGAAGCTGAAATCAACGGCTGGGTCGGCATGTTCCTGCCGTCGGGTACGCCGGCCGAAGTCGTGACGCGCATGCGCCGCGAAATCGCCGAAATCATGAAAATGCCGTCGACCCAGGGCGTCATTGCCGCGCAGGCCGCCCTGCCCATCCTGCCCGGCACGGCCGAGCAACTGGGCAACGAATACATGGCCGAACTTGATCTGTGGCCGCGCATTGCCGCCAAAGCGGGCATCAAACCCGAATGAATGCAGCGATACCGGCAGGTAGAAGAAATGCCGATGCAGCCCCAGTCCAACAAAAACAGACACCGACAAGGAGATCTCCCGTGCAACCATCAACGCTGATTCACTGGGTTGCAGCCGCCGCGCTGAGCGCTTGCGCCACCCTCGCTCAGGCGCAGGCCTGGCCCAACCGCCCCATCACTATCATCCTGCCCGTCACGGCCGGCTCGTCGATTGATGTCGTATCGCGCACCATCGGCAACGAACTGGGCAAGCGCCTCGGCCAGGCGGTGATCTTCGACAACAAGGTCGGGGCGAGCGGCAATATCGGCGTGGCCGCGGCCGCCAAGGCGGCGCCTGACGGCTACACGATCCTGATCAGCTCGGGCAACATCACGATGGCGCCGGCGCTGACTGCCAACCTGCCCTGGGATCCGCGCAAATCCTTCGCGCCGGTTGCCATGTTGTTTGCCGGCGTGATGTCGCTGGCGATCAACCCCGACGTGCCCGCCAGGACCCTGCCCGAATTCATCGCCTACATGCAGAAAAATCCCGGCGTGCTCAATTACGCCACCCCCGGCCTGGGCTCGCCGCATCATTTTGGCACCGAGCTGCTGATGCAGACCACCAATACGAAGATGGTGCACGTGCCCTACAAGGGCACCGGCCCGGCGATCATCGACCTGATCGGCGGCCGCGTCCAGTTTGGCTATTTCTCGATGGGCAACCTGATCGAGCACCAGAAGTCGGGCAAGCTGCGCGTGCTGGCCACTTCCTGGGAGACGCGTCTGCCGCAGGCTCCGGATGTGCCAACGCTGCGCGAACTCGGTCTCAAGGAGGCCGACATCACCGGCTGGGCCGGCATGTTCGCACCGGCCGGGATGCCGCCTGATCTCCTTGCAAGGCTGCGCCGTGAAGTTGCCGAAGTCTTGAAAATGCCGACCATCCAGACCATGATGGCGCAGCAGGCGGTCATGCCCATCCATCCGGGCACGGCCGAGCAGTTGCAGGAAATCTACACGGGTGAGCTGGATCGCTGGCCGACAGTTGCCGCGAAGGCCGGCATCAAACCCGAATGATGCGGCGCGTCCTGTCTGAAATGATCATCAAGCCCGACCAACCATAAAAAGAAAACGCGCATGAGCAACTATCAAGTGATCATTGCCGGGGCGGGTCCGGTCGGCCTGACGCTGGCCATAGACCTGGGCCAGCGCGGCATCCGTGTCCTGCTGGCCGAGCGCAATCCGGCGCCGGGACGGCTGCCGAAAATGGAACGCTGCAACGCCCGCACCATGGAAATCTTCCGCCACATGGGGCTGGCCGACACCATCCGCGCGAAGGGTTATGCCGCAGAGAATCCGATGGACGTGTTCATCATCACCAAGATGACGGAAGCGCCGATCCTGCACCTGCCCTACCGCTCGGTCGCACAACTCAAGCGCGATGGCAAAAACATCAACGACGGCAGTCTGCCGCTCGAACCCTACCAGCTGATTTCGCAGTACACCATCGAGCCGCTGCTCAAGTCGATCGCCGAAGCAATTCCCAACGTCACTGTGCGCTTTGGCTGCGAGCTGCTGTCCTTCACGCAGAACGAGCAATCGGTCAGTGCGCAGTTCAAGCTGGCCGACGGCACGCTGGTGACCGAAACCGCCGATTATCTGGCTGGCTGCGACGGTGGCGGCAGCACGGTGCGCAAACAGCTCGGCATCGCCCTGCAAGGTCAGGGCAACATCCTCGAATTGCGTCAGGCACTGTTTTACGCACCCGACCTGTATGACCGCATTCCGATCGGCAAGGGCCGCCACTACCACGTCGCCGACCAGCGTAATTCAGGCATTGTCGTGCAGGATGACTGCAAACACTTCACCCTGCACGCGGTGGTCGACAACGACGAGGACATGGAAACCGTGTTCCGCGAAGCGGTCGGCTTCCCGATCGAACTCAAGACCCTCTACGTGGGCAAATGGAAACAGAACCTGCTGGTGGCCGAACGTTATGCCGACCGGCGCGTACTGCTGGCCGGCGACTCGGCCCATCTGGTCATCCCGACCGGCGGTCTGGGCATGAACACCGGCGTGGGTGATGCGCATGATCTGGCCTGGATGCTGGCAGGCACACTGCAGGGCTGGGGCGGGCCAAAACTGCTCGAAGCCTATGCCACGGAAAGGCGTCAGATCGGCATTCGCAACGTCACCGGCTCGGGTTATGCCGCTGGTGGCCGGCGCACCTGGCGCGGACTGTGGCAGCCCTGGATCGCCGAGCAGACGCCCGAAGGCGCGGCCCTGCGCGAGCAGATGCGCGCAATTGCCGATGTCGAACAACGCAAGACCAATGAGCAACTGGGCACCGAGTGCGGTTACCGTTACATCGACACCAGTCTGCTCTGCAAGGAAGACGGCGAAGGCCCGGACCCGAACAACGTCAAGTATGTGCCAACCACCTGGCCAGGCGCACGCGTGCCGCATGTCTGGCTTGATGATGGCAGCGCGCTACAGGATCATCTTGGCCGCGGTTACACCCTGCTGCGTCTGGGCAGCAATCCGGCCGACACGAGCGCACTGGAAGCGGCTATGCGTGCGACCGGCGCGCAGTTTGCAGTACTGCGCATCGCCGACAAGCAGGTGCGCGCCTTGCTGGAGCGCGACCTGCTGCTGCTGCGCCCGGATCTGCATGTTGCCTGGCGCGGCGATGCAGCGCCACTATCGGCTGCGCAGGTCGCGGCTACCGTTACCGGGCGCTGAGCGCGCCCACTGGAGAATCATGCACACGACCCGCCGCTTCTACGCAGCCCTGTCGATGTTGCGTCGCTGCGCCGCCGGCGCAGCGCTGGCCACCCTGCTCGGCGCCTGCGCCAGCCCGGTCATGGCGCCCGCCATCAATGCCGAACGCATCCGTGCCGTCCTCGACAATCCGGCGCGTGCCGCCGCGGATCGCAGCAACGATGTGCGCCGCAAACCGGAACAGATGCTGGCCTTCATCGGTGTGCGACCCGGCATGCAGGCCCTCGACATCAGTGCAGCCGGTGGCTACACCACGGAGTTGCTGGCCCGTGCCATCGGCGCCGGCGGCGTCGTCTACGGCCAGAATCCGCGCCGTGATCCTGAGCGTGCCGTACCCGCACCCGCTGCCCCGGAGGGCAACAGCAATCCCGGCGCGGCCAGTACGCCAGCCCGCGGCGCGCCACCCCCACGCCTGAGCCTGACCGACCGTGAAAAAAATCTCGCCGCTGCCGGCGGTGCGGCACGCCTCGTGCCGCTCGCTCAGTCCTTCGACAACCCGGTGCCCGCCGAACTTGCCGATGGCAAACTCGACCTGGTCACCCTGATGTTCAATTATCACGACTTCGGTTTCATGGGCGTTGACCGCGCGCAAATGAACCGGGCGATTTTCCGCGCACTGAAACCGGGCGGCATGTTCATCATCGCCGACCATGCCGGTCGCGCCGGTACCGGCATTTCCGAATCGGGCACACTGCATCGGATCGAAGAAGCATTCCTGCGCAGCGAAGTAACAGCGGCCGGCTTCAGACTGGCTGCGCGCGGCGATTTCCTCGCCAATCCGAATGACCCGCGCGACCGCAACGTACCCAATCCGCCGCAGCCCAAGGACGACTTCGTGCTCAAGTTCGTCAAGCCCTGACCGGACAAACAGGCGCCCCCCCCTTCAGGGCGATGCTTTTTCGCGCGCCATCATGCGCTGCACTGCCGGACGCGTCAGCATGCGCTCGTAATGGGCATCCAGATTGGCCGGCAGGCTGAGCTTGGCGCGCGTGCGCCCCCACCACTCCAAAAAGAACAGGCCTGCGTCGGCGATTGAAAAATCGCCCAGCAGATAGTCCTGCTCGCCGAGCGATGCACTCAGGTTGGCAAAGCCGGCCTCGACCACGGCGCGACCGTCTTTTTTTGCCGCTTCCGGATCCGTCGCATTGAAGGTGTCGGCCCGAAAAATCCGCGTGAAACCGCGCATATGCACGGTTGCAGTAATGTACTCGAGCAAGGACAGAGCACGCACCTGCGAGCGCAAGTCGGACGGCAGCAGTTTTGCCGCCGGGTAGGCCTGCGACAGGTAAAAGGCGATCGCCGGCAGCTCGGTCAGCACTTCGCCGTCATCGAGCACCAGCACCGGGACCTTGGACTTGGGATTGAGCTTGCGATACGCCTCGCCATACTGCTCGCGCTCGGCAAAGGCGACCGCGTGTGGCTTGAATGGCACGCCGATTTCCTCGAGCAGCAGGTGGATGCCCTGTGCGCAGGTGCCCGGGGCGTAAAAAAAGTCCATGGTATTTCCTTTCGTTTGAATCGACGCAACCGGTGTCAGACCACAAAGCGCGCGCGCAGAGCGGCAATCTGCGCCGCGTCGTAACCGATCGAAGCGAGCAGTTCATCGGTATGCTCGCCCAGTTCGGGCGTAGGCAGGCGAATCGCCTTGGATACCCCTTCCATGTTTATTGGCGAAGCCACCAGTTCGATGTTGCCCAGCGTTGGATGCGCCAGCGGCACAGCCTGACCGAGACTTTTTACCTGCGGGTCGGCAAACACCTGATCGACCGAATAAATCGGACCACAGGGTATGCCCGCCGCATTGAGCGATTCGATCCAGTGGTTCGACGACTGATGCCGCGTCACCTCGCCAATGCTGGCATTGATCTGCGCGCGGTCGATGCTGCGGCCCTTTTGCGACTGCCACTTCTCGATCGCTTTCCATTGCGACCGGCCGATGGCGTCACACAGCCGTTCCCACATGCGCGACGAACTCGCGGCAATGTTGATATGGCCGTCGGCAGTCGGAAACACGCCAGTCGGAATGCCCATCGGGTGATCGTTGCCGGCCTGCTCGGCCACCTCGCCGGCCATCAGCCAGCGCGACGCCTGAAAATCGAGCATGAAAATCTGGCTCTCAAGCAGGCTGGTATGCACCCAGCGCCCCAGGCCCGTACGCTCGCGCTCATGCAAGGCCATCATCACCGCCAGCGCCAGCAGGTTGCCGGAGGTCAGGTCGGCAATGGCGATGCCCACACGCATCGGACCCGCACCCGGCGCACCGGTGACCGACATCAAACCGCCCATGCCCTGGGCAATCTGATCGACGCCGGCGCGTTCGCGGTAGGGGCCATCCTGGCCAAAGCCACTCAGGCTGCCGTACACGATGCGCGGGTTGACCTTGCGCACATCGTCCCAGGCAATCTTGAGCCGGTCCTTCACCGAAGCACGCATGTTCTCGATGATGACATCGGCGCCGGCGACCAGCTTCATGAAAATCGCATGCCCTTCCGGGTCTTTGAGGTTCAGGCGGATCGAGCGTTTGTTGCGATGCAGGTTCTGATAGTCCGAGCCATGGTGATTGCCCACCACGTCTTCGCTGGCCGGTGAACCCGGTGGCGGCGGCGGGCTTTCAACGCGGATGACTTCGGCGCCCCAGTCGGCGAGATGGCGCACGCAGGTCGGCCCGGCGCGCGCGTGAGTCACGTCAAGCACCACCAGACCGGCCAGCGGCAAGGCTTCTGATGCGTGGGCTTGGGTAGAACCTGTCTGATCGGACATCGACATAGAAAGACCTTATTCGAGCGGGATGTTGCGCGCCTTGATGATGGTACCCAGACGGGCGCGATCGGCGTTCAGGAAATTGACGAAGGCATCACGCGTGCCGCCAACAGGCGCCACCGAGAAACTGGCAAAACGTTCTTTCACGGCAGGCAGGCTGAGCACCGCATTCAGGTCGGCATTGAGCTTGTCCTGAATGGCGAGCGGCGTTTTGGCGAGCACAAACACACCGGCCCAGTTTTCAGCGCGGAAATTGCCGAGCAGGTTGCGATCGACGGTGGGCAGTTCAGTCCAGTCGGCCAGCGGCTTGTCGCTGCCGACCATCAGCGCCTTGACGCGCGCGCCTTTCTGGATCTGGCCACGGTTCGATGGCGACCCGAAGGCAGCATCGATGTGATCGCCCGCCATGGCTGGGAAGGTGGCCGAGCTGCCGGCATAGGGCACATGCACCATCTTGATGCCGGCGGCTGCCGCAAAACTTTCGGCGTCGATGTGCGTGGCGCCACCGATGCCGGTCGAACCGAACGACACGCCCTGCGGACTGTTTTTCGCCCACTCGATGAATTCCCTGACGTTGTTCGCCGGCAGCGAAGCGCGCACATACAGCACCGAGGGCGTGGTGTAGACCGGGGCGACCGGGGCAAAGGCGTTGTAGTCAAACGGAATAGTTTTCTGGAAGGGCAGCACCGAAAACACCGCCGTGCCCATGAACAGGGTGCGGCCATCGGCCGGCTGTTCGGCCACATAACGCGCCGCCACCGTAATGCCGGCACCTGGCTTGCTAACGACAATAACCGGTTCGTTGAGCCGTTTTGAGAGCTCATCGGCCACCACGCGCGACAGTGAGTCGGTCGAACCACCCGGGGCAATGGGAACCACCATTTCGATGGGTTTGGCACTGGCGGCCTGCACGCCCGCCAGCAATGCCAGCGACACCAGCGTGCGGCAGATTAATTTGTACAAGTTCATGTCCCGATCTCCTCGTTATTTTCAGTGCCAGTTCGATGGCGGCCTGCTGCAATGGTCTGCTACTGTTTGATCTCGCCGCAAAGTTACCATACCTTGCGTGTGTCAGAAACACATACGGCAGGCAACCGGCACAGCGTCGACTGTCGCTTGCCAGTTGCCACCTGCCACCACCCGATCACGGTGCCGTGATCACGATGCCGGACATCAGCTTGCGGTCAAACCGGATCCCACGAAATCAGCTTCATCGACGGCACGTTTTCGAAGAAGCTGGCTTCGAACGCCGGCATGGCTTCGTCGGCAATCATCTCCGGCGTCCAGCCATCACCGCGATGCATTGAGCGGATCATGCGCGGCTGGCTGAACAGATACAGTTCATTGGCGCGCGCGCCGAAGATCTGGCCACTGACGTGATTGGCACGGTCGCTGATCAGGTAAACGGCCAGCGGCGCAACCTTGCGCGCTTCCATCTTCTTGAGCACTTCGACGCGCGCCTTCTGCTCGGGGGTGTCGGCGGGAATGGTCGCAGTCATGGCCGTCCAGGCCCACGGCGCGATACAGTTGGAGCGCACGTTGAACTTGGCCATGTCGATGGCAATCGACTTGGACAAACCCAGCAGGCCCATCTTGGCGGCCGAATAATTGGCCTGGCCGAAGTTGCCGATCAGCCCCGAGGTCGAGGTCATGTGCACATAGGCGCCTGAACCCTGGGCCTTGAAGTGCGGCGCGGCAGCGCGCGTCATGTAAAACGAACCGTTCAGATGGACGCCGATGACGGCTTCCCATTCTTCCTTGCTCATGTTGAAGACAAAACGGTCGCGCACGATGCCGGCATTGTTGACCACACCATCGATGCGGCCGAAATAATCGAGCGCGGCCTGCACGATCTTGTGGGCCGAATCCCATTCGGCAACGCTTTCGACGGCAGCCACGGCCTGCCCGCCGGCGGCGCGGATTTCATCGACCACGATCTCGGCCAGCGGCTTGCCGGTTTCCTTGTCGCGCGCCAGGTCGTTGACCACCACCTTGGCGCCATGCTCGGCAAAGCCCTTGGCGAAATCACGCCCGATGCCCGCCCCCGCGCCGGTGACCACAACAACCTTGTCCTTGACCATATCGCCCATCTTCCACTCCTCACAAAATTGAACGCGGGTATCGATTACCCGATCGTTTATGCCGCCAGCCGACACCGCCCTGCATCTCACATGCAATAATGCCATTGTACCGCCGAGTACCGATCCGAAAGAGCCCGCAAACCGCCAACGGAACCGCGCCGCACAGACGTGTGCCGTAGACGTGTCCCATAGAAGTGCCCTATAGACGCCCCGCTATCCGAAGGCCCGCACCAGGAGACCAGCACGCCATGTTTGCCGCCCCGCCCAATGTAGAAACCGTCATCCACGCCAGCATTCCCGCCGAGTTGCGCCATGCCGGCCGGCAAACCGACTGGACGCGCATTCGCATCCAGTACCCCAATCTCGACTCCTTCCTGGAAGGGCCGGCCTTTGACCGTGCCGGCAATCTGCACATGGTCAACATTCCGTTTGGCCAGATCCTCAGCCTGTCGCCGGCTGGCGAATGGAAAGTGACCGCCGAGTATGACGGCGAGCCAAATGGCCTGGCAATCCACAAAGACGGGCGTTTTTTCATCGCCGACAGCAAGTGGGGCATCATGGTGATCGACCCGGTCAGCGGCAAGGCCGAGCCCTACCTGACACGCAATGGCGCCGAACGCTTCAAGGGTTGCAATGATCTGGTGTTCGCGCGCAATGGCGACCTGTAT
Source organism: Burkholderiales bacterium (assembly GCA_947475815.1). GTDB lineage: Bacteria > Pseudomonadota > Gammaproteobacteria > Burkholderiales > Burkholderiaceae_D > CANJOT01. The sequence continues at coordinate 11,565 of CANJOT010000096.1, forward strand.
TTCACCGATCAGGGCCAGACTGGCCTGAACGATCCGACCGGCCGGGTCTTCCGACTGCGCACCAATGGCAAGCTGGAATGCCTGCTCAACAATATCCCCAGCCCGAACGGCATTGGCCTGTCGCCGGACGATCAAACCCTGTTCGTGGCCGTCACGCGCGGCAACTGTATCTGGCGTGTGCCGATGGATCCGGACGGCTCGATCAATCGTGCCGGCATTTACATCCAGTTGTCAGGCTCACTCGGCGGACCGGATGGCATCGCGCTCGACGCCGAAGGTGGCATCGCCATCGCCCACGTGCATTTCGGCTCGATCTGGGTGTTTGACGGCTGGGGCGAACCGACCCATCGCGTGCGTTCGTGCACCGGCCGGCGCGTCACCAACGTCTGTTATGGCGGCGCAGACAATCGCTCACTGTTCATCACCGAATCGGCCACCGGCACCATCCTGCGCGCCGAAGTGGCCGTGCCGGGCACGGTGCTGTACTCCCATACCTGAACACGCAGGGCGCCGGCACCTTGACGGGCGATGGACAAGTAAAGCGGCAAGTCACGATGTGACCTTAGGTATACTCAGACGTGGCATTCAAATTGCGTCGCTGCGTCATCTTCCGCCTGGACTCGCCCGTGGAAAAAACCCTGCTCATCCGCAATGCCATGGTGCTCGTCACCATGGACGAAAGCCGCCGAGAAATCGCCGATGGTGCCGTGTTCGTGCGCGGCAACCGGATCGAACAGGTCGGGCCCAGCGATCAGTTGCCACAGCAGGCAGATGAAATCATCAATGCGCGCGGCCATGTCGTGCTGCCCGGCCTGATCAACACCCACCACCACATGTTTCAGAGCCTGACGCGCGTCATCCCGGCCGCGCAGAATGGCGAGCTGTTCAACTGGCTCACCAAGCTCTATCCAATCTGGGCCAAGCTCACGCCGGAGATGATCCACGTCTCCACGCTGACCGCCATGACCGAGCTGATGCTCTCCGGCTGCACCACCAGCAGCGACCATTTGTACATCTACCCGGGGGCATGCCGGCTCGAAGATAGCATCGAGGCCGCGCAGCAGATCGGCATGCGCTTTCATGCGGCGCGCGGCGCCATGAGCGTCGGCCGCTCGCTCGGCGGCCTGCCGCCCGACGAAGTGGTCGAGAACGAAGCCGACATCCTCAAAGACACGCAGCGCCTGATCGAAACCTGGCACGACCCCGACCCGCTGGCCATGCTGCGCATCGTCGTCGCGCCGTGTTCGCCGTTTTCAGTCAGCCCTGATCTGATGCGCGAATCAGCCCTGCTGGCGCGCCACTATGGCGTGTCGATGCACACCCATCTGGCCGAGAACCTCAACGACGTGGCCTA